>NZ_RXHX01000018.1:0-124714 GCF_005930655.1 Pseudomonas sp. FSL W5-0299 | reverse complement strand
GGCTCGCTTCCACATGGGTTGTGCTGTGAATCCACTATTTTGTGAACACCAGGAATCAACTGTGGGAGCGAGCCTGCTCGCGATGGCGGTCTGTCAGTCAATATTGACGGAGACTGATACACCGCCATCGCAAGAGACTCGCTCCCGAATTTCTTTTGCGCTGTGGCTTAGAGGGTGAAATCGCCTTCGGCCGCCAGTTCGCTCAGTGGGCGACGTGGGCTTGGTTCTTCGCGCGCTTGCAGGTAATCGGCCAGCGTCGCTTTATCGCCCAGTTTGCCCACGGCCACCGCCGCGTGCAGTGCGTAACCTTCAGGAATGTTCAGCTCTTTGCGGGTCAGGTCCTGGTCGAAACCGGCCATGCCGTGGGTGTGCCAGCCGCTGATGCTCGCTTGCAGCGCCAGATGGCCCCAGGCCGATCCGGTGTCGAAGGTGTGCCAGAGGGCCGGGGTCTCTTCGGTGGCGCCGGGTACCGCGAAGGTGGTTTTAGAGATCACGATCACCAATGCCGAGGCGTGTTGCGCCCAGCCGCGGTTGAATTCATTCAGCAGGCCCAGAAAACGCTCCCAGTTCGGCGTATCGCGGCGCGCGTAGAGAAACCGCCAAGGCTGGGAGTTGTAGGCCGATGGCGCCCAGCGTGCGGCTTCGAAGAAGCTCAACAGGGTTTCTTCGGGAATGGTTTCGCCGGTGAAGGCGCGGGGCGACCAGCGATCGGTGAACTGAGGGTGGATCGCATACTCGGCAACGCGTGGGTTTGCACTCATCAAGAGATTCCTTGCTTCGTTTGAAAGTGAGGGGCGTCTAAAACCCGCAGGCGCAGTTCACCTGAATGCAACGCGGTTGAGCGTTAATGGCATTTGGGCATGGCTCCTTGCGACTGGCAAAACTACGTGGCGGCGCAAAAACTGACAAGCCCCGATCTACCGGCAGTCGCCAATGCTTGGCCCGCAAGGGCCTTGGCACTAGACTGGCGGCCTTTTCACCACCTGATGTTGATGCTCGAACCATGGCCGCCAAAGTCGAACCGTTCTGGATACGCAAAACCCTCGATCAACTCGATCCGCAGGAGTGGGAATCGCTGTGCGACGGGTGCGGTCTGTGCTGCCTGCAAAAGCTCGAAGATGAAGAGGACAACTCGGTCTATTACACGCGCATCGCCTGCAAACTGCTGGACCTGAAAACCTGCCAGTGCACCGACTACCCGAACCGTCGTGACTTTGTGCCGGACTGCATCCAGCTCACGCCGGGCAAGGCCGAAGAATTCCGCTGGTTGCCGCCGACCTGCGGCTATCGATTGGTCAGTGAAGGCAAGGACTTGCCCCTGTGGCATCACCTGGTGTGCGGTGATCGCGATGCGGTGCACCATGAACGCATTTCCCAGTCCGGGCGCATGCTCGCCGAAGGCAGCGTGTCCGAGGATGACTGGGAAGACCATCTGATCTTTCGCGCGGGCTGAATGCCCCACGGCATGTGTGGCCACCAACAGGCAGTAACGACAAAAAAAGGGGCCGCTTCGCAGCCCGGCGCGAGCAAGCTCGCTCGCCACAACAGGAGTGTGTATGGCTGTGCGATTGCGGCGGGCGCTGGCCGTCGGGCTACTGGCCCTGAGTTCGTCCGTGTGGGCGGCGAAGAAGGTCGATCTGGATTATCACGTGCGCCTGTTGCCGCAAAGCGATCAGGCCGAAGTGCGGCTGACGCTGGCCCAAGGCTCGGCGGTGCGCAGTCTGGATTTCGATCTGGGCGACGGCAGCCACTACAGCGACTTCAAGGCCGACGGCCAATGGCAACTCACGACGGGCAAGCAGACGCGCGGCGTTTGGCGTCCGGCCACTGACAAGGCCAGCCTGACTTACCGCGTGCGCATCAGCCATGGACGCAAGAGCGGCAGCTTCGATACGCGCATGACGCCAACCTGGGCACTGATGCGCGGCGACGACCTGGTGCCGCCGGCCAGACTCGATCAGCAGGACGGCATCGAGCTGATTTCACGCCTTGAATTTGAATTGCCCAGCGGCTGGAAAAGCGTCGAGACCGCCTGGCCGCGCATCGGCAAGAACAAATTCCGCATCGATAACGTCTCTCGACTGTTCGACCGGCCCACGGGCTGGATGCTCGCCGGCCACCTCGGCAGCCGTCGCACCAGGCTTGGGGAAACCGAAGTCACCGTCGCCTCGCCCCAAGGCCAGGGCATGCGCCGCATGGACGTGCTGACGCTGCTGACCTTTGTCTGGCCGCAGGTTCAAGCCGTGTTTCCCCGTCATCCCGTCAAACTGCTGATCGTCGGCGCCAACGACCCGATGTGGCGCGGCAGCCTGGCCGCGCGTGAATCGATCTATCTGAACACGCGCCTGCCGTTGGTCAGTGAAAGCGGCACCAGCGCGGTGGTGCGTGAATTGGCGCAGGTTTTCGGGCGGATCAACGACAAACAGCGCAGTGACTGGATCAGTGAAGGGTTTGCCGAGTATTACGCCATCGAACTGGTGCGCCGTGCGGGTGGCATGAGTGATGAGCGGTTTGAGAGTTTGCACCGCCGGTTGGTCAAGGACAGCCAGAAAGTCACCACGTTGCGTGGCGAACAGGCGAACCCGGCGCAGGTCTCCAAAGCGGTGTTGTTGCTACAGGAACTGGATCGCGAGATTCGTTTGAAAACGCGCAACAAGCGCTCGCTTGATGATGTGTTGCGCGGGGCGATGCATCTGGGGAGTGTGGATACCAAAGAGTTTGTTCAGCTCGCGGAAAGCGTGATTGGCGAGTCTTCCAAGGTCCTTGATACCGAGCTGCTTCAGTAAAACCGTCTTCGCGGGCGAGCCTCGCTCCTACAGGGTTTATGTGATCACACCAATTCTGTAGGAGCGAGGCTTGCCCGCGAAGAGGCCGTCAGCCTCAGCAAAAATCCCGGATCAAACCCCGGTCTTCGGCGACTTCAACGAATCGTTGCCTGTCACCGTAGCGGTATGGGTCGCCGCCTCGGCATTCGCCTTCAACTTGCCCAACTCTTCCCCGGCCCGCTCGATCTTCGCCCGAACGTTGTTCATGTCCCGGCGGCTTTTCTCCAGCAGGCTTTTCGCCGAGCTGTGCCCGGTAATCCCGCGAGCCAGCGCGACGCCGCCGATGGCCACCTGGATCAACCCGAAAAAACCGCCGCGACGCAGGCCCTTGCCCATCATCAGCACGCCGCCGGCCAGGGAGCCGACACGTTCCCAGCCGTGAACGTTCTGCTCGGAATGAGTCTGGAACGGGGTGGATTCGATGCGTTCTACGCGCTTGAGTTCGCTCATGATCTGTCTCCTGGCAGGCAAGGCTGCTTCAACAATAGATAGATAAGCTGACTGCCGGGGCGGTCGGCTTGTTCCATCGAATGTGCGGTGATTCAGCGGAATTTTGCCCCGGAGCGGGTGTTGAGACCCTTGGCCATGCGGTCGTAGAGCACGACGTTGACCGTGGCGGCCAGGTTCATGCAGCCAGCGGTCGGGATGTAGACCACGTCTTCGCACCAGTCGCGAATCTCTTTATCCAGCGAACCGTCTTCCGGGCCGAAGATGTACAGGGCGCGGTCAGGGTGGGTGTATTCCGGCAGCGAGCGGGCGCCTTCGACCAGTTCCACCGCGACGGGCACACAGCCCAAGGGCAGGATTTTCTTCAAGTCGTCGATGCCGATCAGCGGGATGTCGTAGTGGACGCGCTTGGTGTCGGTGACGAAGTCGGCGGCGCGTTCATAACGCTTGCCGGTGTAGAACACGGACGCCACACCATAGCAGCCGGCGGCGCGCATCACCGAGCCGACGTTTTCCGGTGATTTGGGGTTATACAAACCAATGCAGCTGTACCGTTTGTCTGCCACGAGCGGGGTGCCTTTGAACAAAAGGCACGATTATACGGGAATGTCCGGCACTGTTCAGAAAAGACACCGCGGGTGCCGACGTAAACCGAGCCGGAACGCGGTCATGCCTGCCGCCCGTTTTGCCAGCAGGCGCGATTTTGATCGCAATGGCAGGCTTGGCCCGCGACTGGAAAGCCTTCGGGTTTGTATTGTATGGTAGGGCGTTAACGGAGTACGGGTTGGCTGACTAATGGAAGGTCATGAGATCTTTCTTCTTATAGATAAGTACAGAGAAGGTATTTATGCAGGAAAGATACAATCCGGCCGAGGTCGAAACTAGCGCTCAAGCCGATTGGGCTGCCAGAAAAACATTTGAAGTTTCCGAGCATCCTTCGCGCCCCAAGTATTATGCGTGTTCCATGTTGCCGTACCCGTCGGGGAAACTGCATATGGGGCATGTTCGCAACTACACCATCAATGATGTACTGGCGCGGCAAATGCGCATGAAGGGCTTTAACGTATTGATGCCAATGGGCTGGGATGCGTTCGGGCTGCCCGCTGAGAACGCGGCCCTGGCGTCCAGTCAGTCGCCGTCCGACTGGACGCGTCAGAACATTCAGGACATGAAGGGACAGTTGAGCCCCCTTGGGCTTAGTATCGACTGGAGCCGTGAAGTTGCAACCTGTGATCCGGACTATTACAAATGGAACCAATGGTTCTTTTTGAAGATGCTTGAAAAAGGTATTGCTTACAAACATACTCAGGTTGTTAATTGGGACCCTGTTGATAAAACCGTACTGGCCAATGAACAAGTTATTAATGGCCGGGGCTGGAGGTCAGGCGCGCTGGTCGAAAAGAGAGAAGTACCTGGCTATTACTTTGCTATCACTCAATATGCCGAGGAACTGCTCAAGGATATTGATGACCTGGATGGTTGGCCGGAAATGGTCAAGTCGATGCAGCGCAACTGGATTGGTAAAAGTGAAGGGGTGAGCTTCGCGTTCACTCATCAAATACAGGATAAAAACGGCACCCTCATCGAGGAAGGGCGGCTGTCGGTGTTTACCACCCGCGCCGAAACCTTGATGGGCGTGACGTTCTGCGCAATCCCCCCGGAACACCCGATCGCCCTGCGGGCAGTGGAACTCAATCCTGAACTGGCTCAGGTGATCGGGAAGTTCCAAAGTGGTGGCACCAGCGAAGCACAATTGTCCGGCATTGATCAGGACGGCGTCTTCACAGGCCTCACTGTCGAGCATCCCGTCAGCGGTGCGTCGATCCCGGTTTGGGTGGTGAATTACCTGGTTGCGGGGTACGGCACGGGTGCGGTCATGGGAGTGGCGGCTCACGATGAGCGTGATTTTTCATTGGCCCGTAAAAAAGGTCTCCCGATCCGACCGGTCATCGCCATTGAAGGGCTGGAGTACGACGCCCGTGCGTGGAATGCGTCATACGCCGCGAAGGATCGGGGTGTGTTGATCAATTCTGGCGCATTCGACGGCCTGGGACTGAAAGAGGCAAGCGAAGCCATCAGTGCCGAACTCGCCAACCACGGCGGCGAGAAAAAAATCAATTGGCGACTTCGGGACTGGGGCATATCCCGCCAGCGCTACTGGGGCACGCCGATCCCGATGATTTATTGCGACCGGTGTGGTGATGTCCCGGTGCCGCTCAAGGACCTGCCGGTCATTTTGCCTCTGGACTGCATACCCGACGGGTCCGGCAATCCCTTGCTCAAACACCCTGATTTCCTGCATGTCGATTGTCCGTCCTGCGGCAGCCCCGCACGGCGTGAAACCGACACGATGGACACGTTTGTCGATTCCAGCTGGTATTTCATGCGCTACTGCGAGCCGGCTAATCAAGAAGCGATGGTCGCCGGGCCGGCGAAATACTGGATGCCGATGGATCACTACATCGGCGGCGTCGAACATGCCGTTCTGCATTTGCTGTACGCGAGGTTCTGGACCAAGGCGATGCGTGACGAAGGGCTGATCGAGATCGATGAGCCATTCAAGAACCTGTTCACGCAGGGCATGTTGCTGCGTGAGTGCTTCTATAGAGAAGCGGATGATGGCGCCAAACGCTGGTTCTACCCGGCGGAAGTCGATGTCAGGTTCGGCGATGGTGGTCAGGCGCTTGAGGCGCTCGCCAAGGAAGATGGCTTGCCCGTCACGATGGGCGGCATCGAAAAAATGTCCAAGTCGAAAAACAACGTCGTCGAGCCACGGGAAATCATCGAGAAATTCGGTGCAGATACGGCTCGCCTGTTTACCATTTTCGCTGGCCCGCCCACGCAAAGCATTGTCTGGAGTGACAGCGGCGTGGAGGGCGCCTATCGCTACCTGCGGCGGTTATGGAGTTTCGCCTTCAAGCACCGGGACACCCTCGTGGCTTCAGTGCAGCAAGGCAGTCTGGACGAGCACTCGGCGCAACTGCGGTTCGAGATTCATAGCGTGTTGGAGAGCATCAACAAGGACTATGAAAAGCTGCACTACAACACGATCGTCTCCGGCGTGATGAAAATCCTCAACCTGCTGGAGAGCGAGAAGGCTGCCTCTGGTACCGTCATTCGAGAAGGGCTCGAGATCCTGTTGAAAGTTATCAACCCGATTACGCCACACATCGCCCATGTGCTCTGGACCGAACTGGGGTTCGCCGGGGACATTCTCGAATCGCAGTGGCCCGTTGCGTCACCTGACGTATTGACTCGCTCGGAGTTGAAACTGATGGTGCAGGTCAACGGCAAGCTACGCGGAGAAATTGTGGTGCCTGCCAAGGCCGACCGGGCCGAGATAGAGGCCTGTGCGCTCAAGGATGAAGCGGTCGCGCGGTTTATAGAGGTCACTCCGAAAAAGATCATCATTGTGCCGGGTCGCTTGGTCAACATCGTTCTGTAACAATCTGAAGCAGGGAGTGCTCGCTCCTTGCTCCATTACACCAGCGCCAGCCTTTATGACGGGCGCTGGTGACTCAACTCCTTCCGGCCCCGCTATCTCAAGGGGCCGCTTGAGCAACACCAGCCTCGTGGTCTGTCAAAGCCCTTCTGGAAACACTGAAACGGCCGGTTTAAAGGCCTCTCTTCTCCAAAAGTCATGAATCACAAACGAAAATGTTGATTGTTTTTAATATTCAAACGAAATAAAAATAATAGTTTTAATTCTTTTTTAATATTAAAAAGTTATATAAATAACAGCGGTTTTCTCTTTTTGGGGCGGATGGCAATCGGCCAGATAGCCAGCTTCTTACAGACGTTTAGCTAATAAACAGGTGAGTAAACAATCATCGGTTTTTCGGGTAGCAGTCGACCCGCAGGTCGTCAAATTTAATAATCAGGTTGGATCCATTATTTGTTTATAACGAAAAGTTGCATGTTGACACAGATTTTCATTTGTTTAGATTGGGGGCGTTCGTTATCAGCGGACATAAATAACTAATAGAGGAATATGAATCATGCCTATCGAAAAAACTTCCATAGCATCTACCGAAACCTCGATCAAAACTGCTGTAGATAACTGCCAGAAAATCAGCGAACAGTATGATGTTGCAGATTTCGTGGAAATCGAACGAAACGAAGCTTGCCTGCAGCATGGTGACGGTGGCGTTAACTGAGTTAACCCGCTTTTGTCATAAGCTGTGTCGGAACAGGGCAAGTAAAATTGCCCTGTTCCATTGTTCAGGAGTAAGCAGGCATGGTTGCCAGTCTGTCGGTAAATTCCGATTTAAGAATTATTACGCTTGAAAACTATGCGTTGGCTTATCTGATAGGCTCACACAAGAGAATTCGAATTTCCTTTCCCGTTGTCGAGTATCTACTTGGCTTTTCCGCGCGTTCAATCCCGCCTGAAACAGACAGTGGGTCGTTATCCGATTTGCTGGAAAAGTTGATAGGTAGCGGGTTTGTCAAACTAAGCGATAGCGCCACTGTCAGTGAAGATAGAACCGCTGAGTTGGAAAGCTACAACTGGAAAAGTGCTTCAGACTATTTGAACGTCACGCACAATTATCCGTTTTTTGAATACGACAAGGACGGTCGCACCAAAGACAATAACCGGATGCAAGCGTATCTGGCCATGGAAGAGGAAATGGAGCGTTTCAAAGCCTACCCTGACGCCCCGATCTCGGTGCAGGGCGTTAACCCGCAACGCAGTGCAGCACTCATCAGCGCTGGCGGCACGGGAAGCGACCTGGAGAACATCCTGAGTGCAGTGAGTCTCAGCCTGGGTGTACAAAAGGAAGCGCAACTCAATACGGGTGGTCGGGTATTCAAGAAGACTGTACCCAGCGGCGGCGGGCGGCATCCAGTCGAGGCTTATCTGGTGGACTTCGCCAATCAGACGGTCCTTCACTTCAATGCCGTGACGTATAGCTTTAATACCGTCAAACATGTTGAGACCCCGGATCTCTATACGCCGCTGTTTGGCGTCCGGGATTCGTATATTGATTTTTCTGTCAATTTCGCCGTTGTCTTTACCTGTCTCTGGGAACGCAATATGTTCCGTTATCGCGAGCCGAGAACATTCAGATCGGTTCATCTGGACGCCGGGCACGCTTCGATGCAAGTCGAAACGGCACTGCTGAAGATGAAGTACAGAAATCAAGCTCAATACAACCTTCAGGTGATAAATTTCGAACGTATGTTGGAACTCGATCCACTTGTGGAAGGGGTGATGAGTGCCGTCATGATCGGAGGGCAATCGAATGCTGCATGAAAGCCTGAAAAACGCTTATATATCGTTCGCCAAAAATTGTGACCATATTCTAGAGTTCAGTGACTTTAGCAGTGGCAGAAGTTTCGAAGTCGCGCCCTCTTTTTTTATCCGTCCCGACCATGCCGCCCGGCTCGCCGCGGTACGAAATGAAAGTACTCCGGCGACGGACACCCTGATTAATCCGCAGAGTATCTTGCATTGGTCTGACAGAGGATGGGAAGCGTGTATCCCGTTCTACTTGTTGTCCAGAACCATCAAGTACGTTGATGATGATAAGGATCGGGTGAAGATTCTCGATAACAAGTATCTTGAATATGAGTCGGCTTCATTGTGCCCGGTACCGAAAGTTCCGGTGTTTATCGACAGCGTTCAACCCGTTCTTGCGCTGCGAAAAATTGCATCAGCCAGTAACGACTGGATCCCGGGTTTTCCGGAAAAAGCACTCAAGCGCAGGAGTCATCGACAATTCAAGGCACTCCCTCTTGAAGTTGATGAGTTTCTGGAAATATTGGCACACTCGGTATCGAGGTTGCTGGAAACACTGGACATGTGTCGGCGTCTGGAAGGCAGTCGCTTGAAATACACCAAGAATTTCGGTGCGGCATTTTCCGTGTATGTCGTGGTGTATGACGTTGTCGGTCTGACACCGGGGGTTTACTTTCTCGAACTCGAGAAACAGCGCTTGGGGTTGATCAAAGAGGGAGATTTCAGAGAGCCAATGTCTCGCATCATTTGGGGCATGGTCGCGCCCAGGACAGCCAATTACACGCTGGTGCTAACCGCAACACCCAGTTCCTATGCCTGGCGTTACCGACACGACAAAGCCTTGAGAAACCTGTTTATCGAGGCCGGGAGAATCATGCACATGCATGTCAACGCGTGCAGTGAGTTCAATGTGCAGGGCGTTACCACCCCGGCGACAAGGGATGATGAACTTCGAGCGGTCCTGTCCATCGATCTGGCCAGCGACGAGATTCCTATGTACACGGCAACGATGGGGAAAGTCGGAAGCAGAAATGCCGACGCGTGACGATGTCCTCAGCGATATCTTTTTTGTCATCACCGGGGCCGTGGATGTCATCAAAGGTATCAGCGTGCTGATGTTGATGACCGTCGCCTTTCCTGATCAGTTCAGTGTGTTGAGTGTAAACATAGACATTATGTCCGCGTTGATTCCGTTTGCATCGCCCTGGGTCATTTCTTTTTTACAGTTGTCAAAAGTATCAAGGCATCGTGCCTACAGTAGATGCGCGGCCGCACTGTTAGTCGTCGGGACACTTATTTCCATTGTGTATATGCTGCTTTCACTCAGCATGATTGAGGAGAGTCGCGATAACGCGGGTCTGCTGATATTTCTGTTACTTAGAATGGTATCCGTCTGCGTTCTGGTATTCGCTTCACTCAATCAGGCCTACTTGATGTTGCTGGGGTATGGTCGGACAGTGTTCTGGCTGCAGATGGGCGTGTGGTTGTGCAACATCGGACTTTACTTGACGCTGTGGCTGAGCGGTATGGGGTTTTCGTATGTCGTGGCAGGCCTGGGGATGGTGGCAATCGACCTGGCGTTATTTGTGGTCGGCATGTCGATACTTAAAACCTCCGGAAATATCAGCATTAAACCGATAAGACCCTCGTTGATGTTCAGTTTGAAAATCAGACGGATTGTCTTGCCGGAATTGTCCACGGTGGCCAGTATTTCACTGTCCGGTTTATTGTTGAGCGTTGTGGCGTTCAAGATAGCGCCTGAAGACTTCGCTGATTTTCGCATTCCCTTTGCGTTTCAAATGGCCTGCTGGATGATCTGTGCGCGTGCTGCCGTGTTGATCATTCGTCGAAATTCAGCGCAAGACTCTGCGCTGTTTTTCAGGGCGATTATTTATACGTTCAAGGTCACCTGGTTTGTTCCGTTCGGCCTGGCATTGATCGCCAGTGTTCTGGTAAATCAAATATCGCCGGGGCAATTCATTCATTCGCTGGTGGCGATGACCTACTACCCGGCCATGGTCATTGTTATCTCGCTGAATGGGGTGTTTCGGCTGAACGCGATGAACAGGGTTATTTCCGCCGCCAATAAATGGCTGTTGGTTTTCTATTTTGTGCCTTTGAGTGCGTTGATCTATTTTGGCTATATTGGAGCGGCGCAGATTATCCATTTCGTGGGCATCAGTTATATGGCCAGGCTGTTGTTGATGTATCACTTGTACAGGAAAAGGATTTTTCTGGATGATAATCGATGCCTTGTTTGAGTCAAAAAAATCACTGTACAGGTATGACGCGGATACGGGTCGGCTGCTGTTTTCACAGAATGAGCGTTTGTTCGAAAGGCTGACGGACGAGGGAGTCGACAGCAGGGCGCAGGCTGCGAATTTGATGGCTGGCGCGATTTATGAATGTGAGCGCTGCAGAACCCACTACTCGAGCGGGGGAAAAACCGCCATCAATCAACGAATGCGAACCCAATCTGTATTGTTTGGTAAACCTCGACTCCGGTGTACGCCCCAGCTTGAAGAAGCCAGTGACCCAGCGGTTGCGGATTGTGTGTTCGAGGCCATCAGATTTGTTTTCAGGAACAACGCAATCACGTCGTGGGCAATCAAGGATCTGGGGCCAGGTGTTCGGCGTGTCTATCCCTCTAATGGCGCGGTCCATTCTTTGGAATGTCGATATACAGATAGGCACGGCCATTGTTTTCTTTATGACTCGTACCATGATCGGTTTTTCGTGATACACGACGCCACGACGATCGGTGAACGTCCAGGAAAGCTGGTCATTCAATGTGATTTCGAACGGCTGGCCGAACGCTATCGAGACGTGAGAAGTCTCAGCGCACTTTATATCGAGTTGGGCCATTCGATAGCGGCGTTATTTCATGCGCTGCAGGTCAGAAATAAAAACCCGGTGTCGCTCGAACTGAGCGGTTTTAAACCGACCATGAATTATTGCTGCTCATCCATGGCGATCATCACGCTATAAGGAGTGCGCATGCATAAGCTGATAAAACTGGACGAAGCGACGGTTGGGTTTATTGAGCTTGATATGCCGCTGTATTCGATTATTTACAGTTGCTGGCGAGAGGCGCGTACGTTGAATGTGCGGGAGTTTGTACAACTGACTCGACGGATGATCGACGTGTCTGATAGTACCTGGTTGCAGCGTAAAACATCACGCGAGCTGGGATACGAAACAAGTAGTTGGCGTCTGGATGAAGTGAAGCATCGTTGCATGGCACTGATAGAAAAGTGGGGTGACCCCCAGCTGGACATTGTTCAAGTCTCCTCGGAGGACGTGATATTTCAGCAGTTACAGAAATCACTTGAAGATGAAGTCAATGTGGGAAGGCAGGCTTTATTATTTTTGTTTATATCGACACGTTCAGTCGAATCGGATAAGCGGGTGAATTGGTTGCGCGCGGGGTTCATGGCTCAACAACTCAGTGTCATTGCTGCTGACGGCGGACTCGGCAGTTTTGCCAGTCATGGTCATGAACATCCGAGCAGTGAAGCGTATGGCGGGCTAAATATTGAATACGTGTTATGGATTGGATAGGGAGATTGAGATGAGTCTGGGCGCTGACGATGTAAAAATCTACGACGGGATAATATCGACAGAGTTGGCAAGTCAGTTGAGCTCGCTGGCTAAAAAACCGATCTGGCAGTACGGCTGGCGTTCTAATGTTCAAAACGATAATTATTTTTTCTGGCACTCGCACTTTGCCGGTGGAGATACCAGTAGCGAGACGGACAGCGCCGCTATTTTAGCCGACAGGCAGGGGCTGCAATCGGTCAGCGCGCTATGGCTACAGATCGAAGCAGCCATTGGTTCATCGCAGAATCTGCTTAGGGCGTACGCCAATGGACATACCTACGGCACGGAAGGGTATGCGCATAAAGACAGTAGCCGAGAGGACTATCTGTCTTCGATCTATTTTGCCCATGACGACTGGCAACAAGACTGGGGGGCCGAGCTCCTGTTTTACGGTGAGGGTGGGGAAATCATAAAGTCAGTGGCCCCTCTGCCAGGGCGCATCGTTATATTTCCCGGGTGCATTCTTCACCGCGCCAGCTCCCCCAGCAGGATTTGCCCCATGCTGCGGGTCAGTTTTGTTTTCAAGTCATCGCCCAAGTAAGCGCTGGTAGCGTGCCTTTGTGTGGGCGAAAGGGCTCAGTCTTCCTTTTTCATCAGCCCCGCCAACGCCGCAAACGGGTTATGCGTCGCCTTGGCGATTTTCGGCGTGCTCAGCGAGCCTTCGTGAAAATACTGCTGGTCGGTATACCGCGAGTGTTCGTTGTCGTGGCAATACAGGCACAACAATTCCCAGTTCGAGCCGTCCTGCGGGTTGTTGTCGTGGTTGTGGTCGCGGTGGTGCACGGTCAACTCGCTCAGGCGTTTGCCGGAGAACTCGCGGGCGCAGCGGCCGCACACGTGCGGGTACATCTTCAGGGCCTTGTCGCGGTAACCCATTTCCTTGTCGCGCTGGTTGTCGGCGAGGATGCGATCCAGCTTCGAGGTATTGGTCGGCGTTGACGAACTCATGGGTTCACCTTTGTAAAAGACTAATGACGGTTATGGCGTGAGTTTAGCTCAGCCCTTGAGCTTCTCGGCAATCCAGATGGTGTGGCGGGTGCCTTTGTTGCCGTGGGCGAAGACCTGGACTTCTTCGGCCTTGAAACCGGCCTTCTTCAGCTTGTCGGAAAACTGCTTGTCGGCGCTGGCCGACCACACTGCCAGCACGCCTTTGGGCCGCAGGGCCTTGGCGCAGGCGCTCAGGCCACCGGCGGAGTAAAGCCAGCTGTTGGCCCGTTGGGTCAGGCCTTCGGGGCCGTTGTCGACGTCGAGCATGATCGCATCGAAACCTTGCGGCTCGGCTTGCAGGACTTTGGCCACGTCTTCCAGGCGAATCACGGTGCGCGGGTCGAGCAGCGGATTGCCGGCTTTCTCGCCCAGCGGCCCGCGATTCCATTCCACCACGCCAGGCACCAGCTCGGCGACCACCACTTCAGCGGTCTTGCCCAAATGCTTGAGGGCCGAAGCGAGGGTAAAACCCATGCCGAGGCCGCCGATCAGCACTCGCGAGTTCGGCCGGCCGGCCACTTTGCGACACGGGATCTCGGCCAGGGCATCTTCTGAGCCGTGCATGCGGGTGTTCATCAATTGCCCGCCGTCGCCGCCCTGGATCTTGATGACGAAATCCTCGCCATACTCGAACAGGCACAAGGCGCCGCCGTTTTCAGGGATAGGGGCGGTGTCGAGCAGAACGAAACGTTTCATGGAAATCTCAAATTGGGGGAAGGCAAACAGAGGCAGTTGGGAGTAGCCTGCCAATGACAACAAGGCCAACGGAGCCATTGATGAAGCGCACCATTCTAACGGTCATTGCCTTGGCCGCGCTCTCGATAAGTGCAGTGCAGGCCCAGCAGTTGCAAACCATTCCAGCAAGCCCTGCGCCGATCCCCGGTTCGCCCGGCACGGCGACCCCGACGCCGTATCCGCCCATCACCCCGACCACCTTGCCCAAGGCCGGGCCTGGCAGTGGCGGCCCACCGCTGGTGCCGATCGAGATGCCCAGTCCGCCGACCAAGGATCAACCGGTGCCGGGGATTGAGCCGAACAGCACGAAAACCAAAACCCCAGGCGGTTAAACCTGCTGCGAGAGCAGTTGCCCGTCGGCCATGCGCAAACGTTTGGAAAGGGCGACGGCGAGGGCGCGGATGATCTTGGCGGCGATTTTCGGCGCCTCGTTGATCATTTTTTCCAGAGAGTCCTTACCCAGGTTCAGCAGTTGGCAGTTGCTGGCGGCCACGCAACTGGCCGAGCGGCGTTCGCCATCAAGCACCGCCATTTCGCCGAACGAGCGACCGCTGCGCAGGGTGGCCATGGTCACCAGCTGCCCGTCGCCGTTGGTCTTCTGCACCGACACCTGGCCGGTATGGATGATGCACATGAAACTGCCGGCATCACCCTCATGGAAAATCTCTTCGCCTTCGGCGATGGTGCTGATGCTGAAGTAGCCGGAGGCCGCGGCGAAGTCTGCCGGCAGCAATTGATCGAACAGGCCGCAGTCCATCAGCCAGTCGCGGATTTCGTTGTTCAGTAAGGTCGGTTCTGACATGTCGGCACGGTCTTTTTCTTGTGTCTGGTTCCGGTTGTTCGGGACATCCCCAATCCCTGTGGGAGCGAGCCTGCTCGCGATTGCAGTGTGTCAGTCACGCAATTATTGACTGAAAGTCCGCTATCGCGAGCAGGCTCGCTCCCACAAGGGAGTTGTGTTGTATTGGGCCCGGTGTCTGGTCTTAAGACCGAAACACCGGGCCAAGTTCCTCAGGCAATCCCCAAAACCTTGAAAACAAATGCGTATTCGAGTGCTACGTCACGCAATCCCTGGTAACGACCGCTCATCCCGCCATGCCCGGCGCCTAGTTCTGTCTTGAGCAACAGGGGATTGGTGTCGGTTTTGGTCGCGCGCAATTTCGCCACCCACTTCGCCGCTTCCCAGTACTGCACGCGGCTGTCGTTGTAGCCGGCGATCACCAGGGTCGCCGGATAGGCTTGCGCGGTGACGTTTTCGTAAGGGGCGTAGGCCTTGATCCGATCATAAACGTCCGGTTCTTCAGGATTGCCCCACTCGTCGTATTCGGTGACGGTCAACGGCAGGTCCGGGTCGAGCATGGTGTTGAGCACGTCGACGAACGGCACTTCGGCAATGGCCGCGCCAAACAGCTCGGGTCGCTGATTGAGTACCGCGCCGATCAGCAAACCGCCGGCACTGCCGCCGCTGATCGCCAATTGTGCTGAGGTGGTGAAGCCGTTGTCGATCAGGTGCTCGGCACAGGCTATAAAGTCGCTGAAGGTGTTGTGCTTGTGTTCCTGCTTGCCGGCGCGATACCAGGCCTCGCCCAGTTCACCGCCGCCCCGTACGTGGGCAATCGCAAACGCCACGCCGCGATCCAGCAAGCTCAAGCGGGCATGAGAGAACCACGGGTCAAGGCTTTCGCCGTAAGCGCCGTAGCCGTAGAGATACAGGGGCGTCGGCTGACCGAGGGCTTCGCGCTTGACCACCAGGCTGATCGGTACTTGCGTGCCATCGGGTGCCGTCGCCCACAGGCGCTGGCTGACGTAGGCGTCGGCGTCGAACGGGCCGAGCACCGGGGTTTCCTTGAGTACTTTCTGCTCGCCACTGTCCAGCTCCAGCTGGCGAATTTGCGCCGGACGGTTCAGGGCTTCGTAACGCAGGCGGATCCGCTCGCTGACAAACTCCAGGCTGTTCTGCACATGCAGGCTGTACGCCGCATCCGGCAGTTGCACGCGGTAGCTCGGCAAATCCTGCGGGTGGACTTCAATCACCGGCAAGCCACCGACCCGCAGGCTCAACGTCATCGCGCCGACGTTCAGGCTCATGCCCTCGATCATCGTGCTGTCGCTGTGGGGGATCAGGTTCTGCCAGTCGGCCTCGGTGGGCGCAACACCGGTATCCACGGCGGTGTACAGAGCAAAGTTGATGCCGTCGCGGTTGGTGCGGATGAACCAGGCCCACTCGCCGTTCAGCGTGCCGTGGTCGACGTCGTATTCATGGTCTTCAACCCGTGGCGCCAGGCAAGTGAAGGCCTGCTGCGGCTGCGAGGCGTCGAGGGCCCAGACTTCGCTGGTGGTCTTGCTGCCCAGCGACAGCAGCAATTGCTGTTCGGAACTGGAGCGATAGCAATGCAGGAAGAAGCGGCCGTCCGGCTCGTTGAACACTTCTTCGGCCGCCGTGCCGTCCAGTCGATAGCGCAGCAGTTTGTGCGGACGGTGGGTGTCGTCCAGTTCGCCGAAAAACAGCGTCAGGCTGTCATTGGCCCAGGTCATGCTGCCGTCGCAATCCTGGAACTCAAGTTCGCTGACACGGCCGTTGGACAATTCCTTCACGAACAGCGTGTAGATCTCATCGCCCGTGGAATCGATGCTGTAGGCTAGGCGCTGGTGATCCGGGCTGACGCTGAACGCGCCGAGGGAAAAGAAGCCGCCATTGGCCAGTTCGTTCGGGTCCAGCAGCAGCTGTTCCTGGCTTTCGTCGAGTTGCAGGCTGTCATCGGCCGGGCGTGGGCAGCGGTAGTGGCGGGCGTATTCGTCACCGGCGGTGGTGCGCGTGTAATACAGGTACGGGCCCCAAGGGGAGGGCAGCGACAGGTCGGTTTCGAGAATCCGGCCCTTGATCTCCTCGAACAGGGTTTCGCGCAGCCCGGCCTGATCGGCGGTCTGCGCCTCTTGGTAGCTGTTTTCAGCCTTGAGGTAGTCGAGCACCGCGTCGGTGTCGCGCTCCTGCAGCCAGGCATACGGGTCAGGGCCGTCGGCCTTGTGGGCAATCGGGGCGCTGGTGACGTTGGCGGATAAGGGCATGAAGGACTCTCGGACGTTGTACGAAAAATAGGGTTTTGCAGGCGCAATGCAAATATTGATGCCTGTGCAGACCCTGTAGGAGTGAGCCTGTGTGGCCAGGGAGCTTGCTCCCGCTGGGTTGCGAAGCGACCCCAAAAGCTCTGCGACTGCTTCGCAGCCGAACGGGAGCAAGCTCCCTCGCCACAGTTCGCTCCCACATGGATTACGCCTGACGGGCGAAAAGTCGTTACTATAAGCGCCTCTTTGCCTGCCTTGCCATGGACACCATGACCGAGAACGACTATCTGATCGCTTGGGGCCTATACGCCTTTGCCGCTTTAGGCTGCCTGTTGGTGTGGATGCGCATCACCCGCTGGATGTGGCGTTGGCTGCGTGAACCGCTGCGGCTGCTGGTCGCCGTACTGCTGTTCAGCCCGACCATCATCGACCCGGTGAAGGAAAAAGTGGCCCCGGCCATCGCCATCACTGCGCTCGATCTGCTGTTCAAGGTGGGCAACAACGCCTGGCGGGCGGTTTCCGACCTGTTCATGTACGGCATGATCGCCTTTGGCATTTATCTGGTGTTCGTGGCGATCCGGTTCCCTATTGAACGGGCTTCCAACGCTCGCAAGGAACAGGCCGCCGCCGCCAAGGCCGCCGCCCGGGCCGACGATCCTGACGACGATCATCCGTTCGGCGGTGCCGGCGATGATCGTTACGGTCGTCCGCCAGTGCCGAGCAACCCTCAGCGATTGCGGGTCGAACCGCGGTTGTAATCCGGCCTTGAAGCGAGAGTCCGAGCATGTGTGAGTTATTGGGCATGAGCGCCAATGTGCCGACCGATATCGTGTTCAGCTTCACCGGGCTGATGCAGCGCGGCGGCCGCACCGGTCCGCACCGTGACGGTTGGGGCATCGCTTTCTATGAGGGGCGCGGTCTGCGGTTGTTTCAGGACCCGGCGGCCAGCAGCGAGTCAGAAGTGGCGAACCTGGTGCAGCGCTATCCGATCAAAAGCGAAGTGGTGATCGGGCATATCCGTCAGGCCAACGTGGGCAAGGTCTGCCTGTCCAACACGCACCCTTTCGTGCGTGAGCTGTGGGGCCGCAACTGGTGTTTCGCCCATAACGGTCAGCTGGCGGATTTTCAGCCGATCAAAAGCTTTTATCGCCCCGTCGGTGACACCGACAGCGAAGCGGCGTTCTGTGACCTGCTCAACCGTGTGCGCGCAGCGTTTCCAGAACCGGTCGAGATCGAAGCGCTGCTGCCGGACCTGGTCGCCGCTTGCGCCGAATACCGCAGCAGAGGCGTGTTCAACTGCCTGTTGAGTGACGGCGACTGGCTGTTCTGCTATTGCTCGACCAAATTGGTCCAGATCACTCGTCGCGCGCCATTCGGCCCGGCGCGGTTGAAGGATGTCGATGTGATCGTCGACTTCCAGGCCGAAACCACGCCCAACGATGTGGTCACGGTGATCGCCACCGAACCTTTGACCGAAAACGAAACCTGGACCCGCTACGAACCGGGCCAATGGAGCCTCTGGCGACGCGGCGAATGCGTCAGCCAGGGCAAGACCGAATAAGGATCTCACCCGATGTTGCTCAGTTATCTACGGCTGGTGTTGTTTGCGGCGGGCCTGTTGATCGGTGTCCAGGTGCCCGGGTTCATCAGCGATTACGCGAAACGGGTCGAAGCGCATCTGATTGAGGCGCAAACCAGCCTGAGCGGTTTCCAGGGCACCGCCAATCAGTTCTTCAAGGGCGATATGCAGGCGCTGGTCGCCCATTACCGCGCCAGTGAGGACCCGATTTTCCGCAGCGACGCCGAGAGCCTGAGCACCTTGCTCAGCCGTCAGGTGGCGCTCGATAAACAGTTCCACGCCATGCAGGGCCCGTGGTACATCCGTGTCTTGCAGGTCGCATTGGCGGCGGATCCGGATATTCGCAAGGAAACCTGGAATGGCTACAGCTACCAGATCCTGCTGACACCGGAAGCGATGATCTGGGGCATGAGCGGTGCGTTGCTGCTGTCCTTCGGCATCGAATGCCTGTTCCGTCTGATCGACTGGGTGGTGCTGGGCGGCAAACGCTTGCGCCAGAGCCGGCCGATCGAAGATCGGGATGTGCGCGGCCTGTAACACTGATCCTTCCCACGCAGAGCGTGGGAGCGATCATCATCAGCGCCGATCAGCGTGCGAGGACGATGTAGTCTTCACCCACCTTGCGCGCATACCCCTCCAGCACCTGCTGACACAACGCAACAATCTCCTCGACCCACTCCACACCCACCCGCCACGACACCACGACCTGCAAATTAGGCAGCTGTTGATCGATGGCCAGCAAGGTCAATTCCCCCCGCGCCAGTTCCTCGGCTACCAGAACCGGCGGCAACGCACCAATGCCGAATCCGTCGCGCAGCAATCGGGTGATCGCCGACACCGAGTTCACGCAGTTCAGCCGCGGCGTCATGACCCCGTTCGCCTGCATCAGACTCAGAATGTCCTGATGTGGATGTGAGTTTTTCGAGTAGGTAATGATCCGCTCGCGCGCCAGATCGGCAATGCCGGTGTACCCACGGTTGTAGATCGAATTGCTGGCGACAATCCAGCCCATCGGATGGCTCGCCAGTTCAAGGCTGCGCACGCTTTCCTGACGCACCAGATCGGTTTGCAGGATCAGATCGAGAAAGCCTTTTTGCAGCTGATCGCAGAGGTTGAGCGCCGTATCGGCCACCAGCTCGATTTCCACCCGCGGATAGTGATCCATCATCTGTGCCACCAACGGGCTCAGCCACGTGTGAATCACCGTGTCCATCACGCCGATCCGCACGCGCCCGACCTTGCTTGAGCGCGTCTCGATCGACTGCTTGAGGGCTTGCATGGTGTCCATCATCTGCTCGGCGTACTCGAGCACTTTCAAGCCTTCGGGCGTCAGGCTCACCCCCCGCGAGTCGCGCAGAAACAACTTCACCCCGAGCTCGCCTTCGAGTACCGCGATGCGGCTGGAAATCGATGCCTGGGTGGTGAAGAGCTTGTCAGCCGTCAGGCGGAAACTCTTGAGTCGGGCGACCCAGACAAAGGTCTCGAGAAATTTCAGGTTCATGGCGTTAAGTTTTTCTTATGCCTAGGGCGGGTTTTTATTAGTTGGACGCAGCAGGGCCGGACAACCAAAAATCAGGCCATCCGGTTCCCACGATAGGCGTCGTCGGGGCTCAGAACAATACCAATAAAATTTGCACGGAGAGTTGCCATGAGTGCGCCCGACACGCTCGACATCCCCAAAGCCACGTCTCGGCCGGGACCTTTCGACTGGTACCGCAACATCAATCAGCAGGAACGCCGCACCTTCTGGAGCTGCAAGATCGGCTATGGCCTGGACGGCATGGACACCCAGATGCTCAGCTTCGTGGTGCCGACCCTGATTGCCATGTGGGGCATCACGACTGGCGAGGCCGGGCTGATCCATACCAGCACGCTCATTGCGTCGGCCATCGGTGGTTGGGTGGCGGGGATTCTGTCGGACCGCATCGGCCGTGTGCGCACCTTGCAACTGACGGTGCTGTGGTTTGCCTTCTTCACCTTCCTCTGCGGCTTCGCGCAAAACTACGAGCAACTGTTGATCAGCCGCACCTTGATGGGCTTCGGTTTTGGCGGTGAGTGGACCGCCGGCGCAGTGCTGATGGGCGAGGTGATTCGCGCCAAGGACCGCGGCAAGGCCGTGGGCATGGTGCAATCGGGCTGGGCGCTGGGTTGGGGGCTGACGGCGATTCTCTATGCGCTGCTGTTCTCGGTATTGCCGCCGGAAGATGCCTGGCGTGCGCTGTTCATCCTCGGCATCGTGCCGGCGATTTTCGTGATCTTCGTCCGTCGACTGGTCAAGGACCCGGAAATCTACCGCGAAGCCAAGGCCAAGCAGGAGCCGGGCAACGCCGCGAAGTTCTACGAGATCTTCGCCCCCGGTATCCTCTTCACCACGATTCGCGCTTCGGTGCTGACCACGGGCGCACTGGGCGGTTACTACGCGATCACGTCCTGGCTGCCGACGTTTCTGAAAAACGAACGCGGTTTAAGCGTACTCGGCACGGGCGGTTATCTGGCGATGGTGATCGTCGGTTCCTACGTCGGCTACGTCATCAGTGCCTATTTGACGGACATCCTCGGCCGCAAACGAAACTTCATCCTGTTCGCCGTCGGCTCGTTCACCATCGTGTTGCTCTACACCCAGTTGCCGGTCAGTAACGGCGTGATGCTGTGGCTGGGCTTCCCGCTGGGCTTCTTCGCTTCGGGGATTTTCAGTGGCATGGGCGCGTTTTTGACCGAGCTGTTTCCGACACGTATTCGCGGTTCGGGGCAGGGCTTTTGCTACAACATCGGCCGGGCACTGGCGGCGTTGTTTCCGTTGCTGATCGGTTTGATGAGCCAGAAGGTGCCATTGAGCGTAGGCATCGGGGCTTTTGCGGCGGTGTCCTACGGTGTGGTGATCCTTGCTGCGTTGAGCTTGCCGGAAACCCGTGGCAAACAACTTGAAGCCGAGTAGCTGATAATCTGCGGGCATCTGCCCGACAGCAAAAAAAGAAAATGCCTACAGGAGTGTTCACCGTGAGCCGCCTGCTATTGAATTGCGACATCGGCGAGAGTTTCGGCAACTGGACCATGGGTCTGGACGCCGAGGTCATGCCCTTCATCGATTGCGCCAACATCGCCTGCGGCTTCCATGCCGGCGACCCGAGCATCATGCGCAAGACCGTCGGCCTGGCCCTGAGTAACGGCGTGCAGATCGGCGCGCATCCGGCCTATCAGGACCTGGTGGGTTTCGGCCGCCGCTCCATGGCCTACACCGCCCAGGAACTTCAGGACATTTTGCATTACCAGATCGGCGCCCTCGACGGCATCTGCCGGGCCCAAGGCGGGCGCGTCAGTTACGTCAAACCCCACGGCGCAATGTACAACGACATGATGGCCAACCCGGCGCAATTGCGCGCGGTGCTTCAGGCCGTGGCGGCGTATGACCGGACCTTGCCGCTGATGCTCATGGCCACGCGCGACAACAGCGCCGCCCAGCAACTGGGCGATGAATACGGCGTGACCTTGTGGTTCGAAGCCTTCGCCGACCGTGCCTACGACAGTGCCGGCATGTTGGTTTCGCGGCAACTGCCGGGGGCGGTACACCACGATCCCGAAACCATTATCGAGCAAGCGCTGACCATCGCCCGTGGCGACAACCTCATCGCCAGCGACGGCAGCGCCTTGCACTTGCAGGCCAACACCCTGTGCGTCCACGGTGACAACGCCAGTTCGGTGGCCGCCGTGCGCCGGATTCGCGAAGCCCTTGATCAGCAGAGCGCACCATGAAACCGCGGGTTGAGGTGGTGGCGCTGGATTGCCTGATGGTGCGTCTGTTCGATGAAATTGCCGAAGCCAACATGCCGTGGATGCTGGCGGCCAGCGAAAACCTGCGCGCTGCGTTTGCCGGGCATCTGATTGATCTGGTGCCGTCTTACACGACATTGATGGTGCATTACGACTTGACGGCGTTGAGTCCGACTCAAGCCCGGGAATTGATCGCCCAGGCGCTGATCGACCTGTCACCCAACGCGAGCACTCGCGGTAAATGCCATGTGCTGCCGGTCTGGTATGACTTGAGCGTCGGTCCGGAGTTGAGCTTGTTGTCTCAGCGCAGCGGGCTGTCGGTGGACGAGGTGATCCGCCGCCACAGCGAGCGCGAGTATCAAGTGTTCGCGCTGGGTTTCGCGCCGGGGTTCGCTTTCATGGGGCTGGTGGAAGAAGTGCTTGCCGCGCCGCGTCTGAATACGCCGCGTAAAAAGGTGGCGGCCGGCAGTGTCGGCATCGCCGAGCGGCAAACCGCCGCCTACCCGGTGGTGTCCCCCGGCGGCTGGAACCTGATCGGCCGTACGCCCGCCAAATTGTTCGACCGCGAACGCGATGGTTACAGCCTGATGCAACCGGGTGACACCGTGCGCTTTGAAGCGGTCGACCATGCGCAGTTCATCAACCTGGGCGGTGACGACACGCCATTGGAGGCCCAGGCATGAGCCGTCTATTGATTGAGGCGAGTACGCCGCTGTGCCTGTTGCAGGACGCGGGTCGTTTCGGCGTGCGGCATCTGGGTGTGACCCAGGGCGGCGGGCTGGATTGGCGTTCGATGTCATGGGCCAATTGGTTGTTGGGCAATGGCCTTGATGCGCCGGTGATTGAAATCACCCTCGGCGGTTTCAGCGTCGTAGCCGAGGAAGACTGCGTGTTGGCGCTGGCCGGGGCGGACCTGGGCGCGAAAGTGGATGGCGAGGCATTGGCGCCGTGGCGCAGTTTCCGGCTGAACAAGGGCCAGCGATTGCAATTCACTCAACCGCTGCTCGGGGCGCGAGCCTATCTGGCGGCACCGGGCGGGTTTGACGCGCCAAAGGTGTTGGGCAGCAGCGCGACGGTGGTCCGTGAAGAACTCGGCGGCCTGGATGGTATGGGCCGGCCATTGGCCAAAGGCGCGCCGTTGAGCTATCGCGGGAGTGCGCTGTTATTGCTGCGGGAGTTACCGGCAGAACACCGGCCTAATTTCAAAGTCGATTCGCCACTGGATGTGGTCCTCGGCGCGCAGATCGGTGAGTTCAGCGGGCAGAGCCTGTTCGATGCGTTCAACAGCGTCTGGACCCTCGACAGCCGTGCCGATCGCATGGGCATTCGCTTGCTGGGAACGCCGTTGCAGTATCAGGGCCAGCCGATGATTTCCGAAGGCATCCCGCTAGGCGCGGTCCAGGTCCCGCCGGACGGGCAGCCGATTGTGTTGCTCAATGATCGGCAGACCATTGGCGGTTATCCGCGATTGGGGGCGTTGACGCCGTTGGCACTCGCGCGGCTGGCGCAGTGCTTGCCGGGGGCGAAAGTGCGGTTGCGGCCTGTGGTGCAGGAGGTGGCGCATCGCGAACAGGTCGAGTATTTGCAGCGATTTTCAAACCGCTAAAAGCTTCGCGGGCAAGCCTCGCTCCTACAGGGTTGGTGCACGATGCACGAACACAGAAACCTGTAGGAGCGAGGCTTGCCCGCGAAGACGTTTTCACAGACAACAAAAATCTCTATTTGGAAAGAAACCTCATCCCTTCCTCCAACCCCCGCAACGTCAACGGGTACATCTGGTCGTCAATCAAGTCCCGCACAATATTGGTCGACGACGTATACCCCCACGTATCTTTCGGATAGGGGTTGATCCAGATGACCTTCTTGTACTTCTCCATGAACCGCTGCATCCACACATAACCGGCTTCTTCGTTCCAGTGCTCGACGCTGCCGCCGGCCTGGGTGATTTCATACGGTGCCATCGCAGCGTCACCAATGAAGATCACTTTGTAGTCGGCGCCGTACTTGTGCAGCAGGTCCTGGGTCGACGTGCGCTCGGAAGTGCGGCGCATGTTGTTCTTCCACACAGACTCATAAATGAAGTTGTGGAAGTAGAAGTACTCCAGGTGCTTGAACTCGGTCTTGCAGGCAGAGAACAGTTCCTCGCAGATCTTCACATGCGCGTCCATCGAGCCGCCGATGTCGAATAGCAGTAACAGCTTGACGGTGTTACGCCGCTCCGGCCGCATCTGGATATTCAGCAGGCCGGCATCGCGCGCGGTGTGGTCGATAGTGCCGTCGATGTCCAGCTCTTCCGCCGCGCCCTGACGGGCGAATTTGCGCAAGCGGCGCAGGGCGACCTTGATGTTGCGCGTGCCCAGTTCCACCGAATCGTCGAGGTTCTTGTACTCGCGCTGATCCCACACCTTGACCGCTTTGCCCTGGCGCTTGCCGGCATCGCCGACACGAATGCCTTCCGGGTTGAAGCCGCCGGAGCCAAACGGACTGGTGCCGCCGGTGCCGATCCATTTGTTACCGCCGGCATGGCGTTCTTTCTGTTCTTCGAGGCGTTTCTTGAATTCTTCGATCAGCTTGTCCAGACCGCCGAGGGACTGGATCGCGGCCCGCTCTTCTTCAGTCAGGGAACGCTCGAATTCCTTGCGCAGCCAATCTTCAGGAATCAAGGCCTGAAGGTGATCGTCGAGTTTCTCCAGGCCATTGAAGTAGGCGCCGAACGCGCGGTCGAACTTGTCGAAATGCCGTTCGTCCTTCACCAGAATCGCCCGGGACAGGTAATAGAACTCGTCCATGTCGGCGAAGGTCACGCGTTGTTTCAGCGCATTGATCAGGTCCAGAAGCTCACGCACCGAGACCGGCACCTTGGCTGCGCGCATTTCATTGAACAGGTTGAGCAGCATGGCGATCAGCCTCTTAGCGGGTGCCGCGACGGCTCATGAACGCCAGGCGCTCAAGCAATTGAACATCCTGTTCGTTTTTCACCAGGGCGCCTGCCAAGGGTGGGATCGCTTTGGTCGGATCGCGTTCGCGCAGTACCGCTTCGCCGATGTTGTCGGCCATCAGCAGCTTCAGCCAGTCCACCAGTTCCGAGGTCGAAGGCTTCTTCTTCAGGCCCGGGACCTTGCGCACGTCGAAGAACACGTCCAGCGCTTCGCTGACCAGGTCTTTCTTGATGTTCGGGTAGTGCACGTCGACGATTTTCTGCAGCGTCACGCGATCCGGGAACGCGATGTAGTGGAAGAAGCAGCGGCGCAGGAAGGCGTCCGGCAGCTCTTTCTCGTTGTTGGAGGTAATGATGATGATCGGGCGTTTCTTGGCCTTGATGGTTTCGTCGATCTCGTAAACGTAGAACTCCATCTTGTCGAGTTCTTGCAGCAGGTCGTTCGGGAACTCGATGTCGGCCTTGTCGATTTCGTCGATCAGCAGAATCACTCGCTCTTCGGACTCGAACGCTTCCCAGAGCTTGCCCTTTTTCAGGTAGTTGCGAACGTCGTGGACTTTTTCCGTGCCCAGTTGCGAGTCACGCAGGCGACTGACCGCGTCGTACTCGTACAGGCCCTGATGCGCCTTGGTGGTGGACTTGATGTGCCAGGTGATCAATTTCGCACCGAAGGATTCGGCCAATTGCTCGGCGAGCATGGTTTTGCCGGTGCCTGGCTCGCCCTTGACCAGCAGTGGACGCTCCAGGGTAATGGCGGCGTTGACCGCCAGCTTCAGGTCATCGGTGGCGACGTAGGCCTGGGTGCCTTCGAACTTCATCTGCTAATCCTCGAACGGTAAGCCGACCTGAATCAGGCAGGGCGGGGCGCAATAAGTGTAGTGCCCGACTATAACGCGCAGGCCGGTCGACTGTGAACGCAGACGGCTTATTCAGTCTCTGAATGGGGCGTCACTTGGTGACTTAACCCTGATCCGGTTTCGGCCGCTCATACCGGGCATTGAATGCCTGAACGAAACCATTGCGTAAAATCTGCAAAAACGCCTGGAACGCGCTGATATCTTGTCGATGCACGTTGCCGCTCAGTTCTACGCGAGTGGCAAACTGGTTCTTGCCCTGGTTTTTCAGCACGGTTTCGGAGCCGCCGACAATGGCTTCCCAGATGGACCGGAACAGCCCTTTGTCCTTGTTTTCCACGTCCTGCTGCCAGTTGAACACGTCCACGTCTTTGAGCAGCGGCTTGATATAGCCGGTCAATTGGGCTTTTTTGGCCTGCGCTTCAATGACTACATCGCCGTGACCGGCGTTGAAGTCGAATTTGCCATAGGCCGAGGCGAAGTCGTTCATGCGCTTGAGCTCGATATCCTTGGCGCGCAGGCGGAATTCGAAGTCTTCGAAATTGCTCAAGGGGTCGAAGGTGGCCGTGGTTTCCAGTGGGGCGTGGCCCAGCAACAGGGCCTTGCCTTCAAAGCGCGCGTCGCGCTTGCCTTCGGTGTCGACCACGTTGGTCAGGTTATAGAGGCTGGCGTTGACCTGAGTGGCGTTCATGTTGACGGGGGGCTTGGAATTGAAGTTTCGAAAGTTGATCTTGCCGTCGTAGATGCGTATTTCGTTAAAGGTGAACGGCGCCAGTTTGCTCAACTGCGCGCGCCAGTCGGTGCCTTGACCGGTCTGGGAGTTTTGTTTGTTGGCGCCGCCGTCGACGAAGTTCACCTCAGGGTTGAAGAACTGCACTTCGGCCACCACAGCGCGGTCGGACCAGAGTGAGTGCCAACTGACAGACAGGTCGATTAGCGGTGCATTGACGAAAGGCACCGGGACCTTGCCGTCGACCTTGACGATTTTCAGCCCGTTGATCTTGTAGGCGCCGCGCCACAGCGCGAGGTCGACGTCGGTGACCTGGCCCCGGTAATCGCCCATGTCCGCCAGTTTCTCGTTCAAGTAATCGCGCACCAGGTAGGGCAGGGCGAAGTGCAGGGCAATCAGCAGCACAACGAGACCGGCGAGGGTCCACAGGGGCCAACGGTATCGACGTTTCATGGCGGCAAATCTCTGACGATGTAAAGCCATTGACTGCGGTGTTTACCGGACGTTCGACCTGACTGGACGACCACTGGCAACAGGCATACCTTTGGGGGCTTATTCAACGCTGTACAAGGACCCAGCCATGAGCCGTATATACGCTGACAACGCCCATTCCATTGGCAATACGCCGCTGGTGCAGATCAACCGCATTGCCCCGCGCGGTGTGACCATCCTGGCCAAGATCGAAGGGCGCAACCCGGGTTACTCGGTCAAGTGCCGGATCGGCGCGAGCATGATCTGGGACGCCGAAAGCTCCGGCAAACTCAAGCCTGGCATGACCATCGTCGAACCGACGTCGGGCAATACCGGCATTGGCCTGGCCTTTGTTGCCGCGGCCCGTGGTTACAAGTTGATGCTGACCATGCCCGCGTCGATGAGTATCGAGCGACGCAAAGTCCTCAAGGCACTGGGCGCCGAACTGGTGCTGACCGAACCGGCCAAAGGCATGAAGGGCGCCATTGAGAAGGCTGCCGAGATCCTGGCCAGCGATCCGGCCAAATACTTCATGCCGTCGCAGTTCGACAACCCGGCCAACCCGGCCATTCACGAGAAAACCACCGGTCCGGAAATCTGGAACGATACTGACGGCGCAGTCGATGTGCTGGTCGCGGGCGTTGGAACCGGCGGAACCATTACCGGTGTTTCGCGGTATATCAAGAATACCCAAGGCAAACCGATTATCTCGGTAGCTGTGGAACCGGTGGTGTCGCCGGTGATTACCCAGGCGATAGCCGGTGAAGAGATCAAGCCGAGCCCGCACAAGATCCAGGGGATCGGTGCCGGTTTTGTCCCGAAGAATCTGGACTTGTCGATCGTCGATCGGGTTGAGTTGGTCACCGATGACGAATCGAAGGCCATGGCGCTGCGCCTGATGCAGGAAGAAGGGATTTTGTGCGGTATTTCCTGTGGCGCCGCGATGGCGGTGGCGGTGCGTCTGGCCGAAACACCGGAAATGCAGGGCAAGACCATCGTGGTGATCCTGCCGGATTCCGGTGAGCGCTACTTGTCGAGCATGTTGTTCAGCGACCTGTTCACCGAGCAGGAAAATCAGCAGTAGGCGCTGCCTGCGATGGTTTGATCTTTTGGTGAGAGGGCTGATTCAGGTCAGCCCCCGTTCAGGAACCTTATGTTAATAAGTGCTTTATTGCACAAACCTTAATACTGAATGTCGAGTTTTGCGGGTTTTTCCCGAGGCCGGTAGTGTTTATCATGGCCGGCTGCCACGTCGGGTAAATGGCGTTGTGCGAAGAGCCTAACCTCAAGGAGCCGTAGATGACCTTTTCCTTTGCCGCGAAAGCGTCAGTGTTGCTGCTATTCCTGGGCAGCACCCTCTATGTGCATTTGCGCGGGAAGGCGCGATTGCCGGTTCTGCGTCAATTCGTCAATCACTCGGCCTTGTTTGCGCCTTACAACGCCTTGATGTACCTGTTCTCCGGGGTGCCGTCCAAACCCTATCTGGACCGCAGCAAGTTTCCGGAACTGGACGTGCTCAAAGACAACTGGGAAGTCATCCGCGACGAAGCCATGCACCTGTTCGACGAGGGTTACATCCGCGCCGCCGAAAGACACAACGATGCGGGGTTTGGTTCGTTTTTCAAGAAAGGCTGGAAACGTTTCTACCTCAAGTGGTACGACAAACCCCTGCCATCCGCTGAAGCCTTGTGCCCGAAAACCGTGGCGCTGGTGAGCAGTATTCCCAACGTAAAGGGTGCAATGTTCGCGTTGCTGCCGGGTGGCAGCCACCTCAACCCGCACCGCGACCCGTTTGCCGGTTCGCTGCGCTATCACCTGGGGCTGTCGACGCCGAACTCCGACGATTGCCGTATCTTTGTCGACGGCCAGGTGTATGCCTGGCGTGATGGTGAAGATGTGATGTTTGATGAGACCTACGTGCATTGGGTCAAGAACGAATCCGAGAAAACCCGCGTCATTCTGTTCTGCGACATCGAACGACCGCTGAGCAACCGCGTCATGACCTTCATCAACCGCTGGCTCAGCGGCTTGCTCGGTCGCGCCACCGCACCTCAGAACCTTGATGATGAACGTGTCGGCGGGATTAACCAGGCGTATGCCTGGAGCAAGAATTCCAGCGACAAGGTCAGTGGCGTGGTCAAACGCTGGAAGCGTCGTAATCCCAAGGCGTACCGCGTGCTGCGGCCGGTGTTGGCGGTGGTGGTGCTGACGTTGTTGGGGTATTGGTTGTTTGCGTGACTGGATTCAAAAGAAAACCGCTCTTGGGAGCGGTTTTTTTATGAGCAGAATTTAAATGGCGCGCCCGCGACGAGGTGTCGTGACTGGCCCTTTGTCCAAGTCATTGCAATCCATGTCCGCCGCTGGTTATAGTCGGCGCTCGGTGGTTCTCTGACCCACCGCCCACCCCATCAAAAAAGATCAGCCCATGCCAGCTTCCCTCATCAATGCGGTAGTCGATTCAGCGGTCAACGCTGGCGTCGTGCCGTGCGGGAATAAGCAGCCTGCGCAGATCAGTCATTACCCCCCACCTGTCAGTAGCACGCCGGTGTACGCAGTCGTATCACCGCCGGGCGTTGGCGTTTCGGGCTGATCAGCGTTCTTTGCTGTTCTGCGCGCCCGCCTGAAAAAAACTACTGAATTTCAGCTTCGGCTGAGTTGGCTTCTTGCCTGACTACAGGTGGTATTCATGTTTGTCCTGTCGAAAAAATCCGCGCTCGCGGCGGCGTCCACGAGCCTGTTCGTTCTGCTGTGGAGCAGCGGTGCGATCTTCTCCAAATGGGGCCTGGCCCACGCATCGCCCTTTGCCTTTCTGCTGATTCGCTTTGCCATCGCCTTGTGCGGATTGATGCTGCTGGTGCCGTTGCTCAAGCTGAAATTGCCCAAGGGTGGCAAAGCGATGTTGTATGCGATGGCCACGGGCGTGGTGTTGCTGGGGGCTTATCAGATTTTTTATCTGCTGGCTCTGGACCTCAAAGTCACACCGGGCGTTATGGCAACCATCATGGGTGTGCAGCCGATTCTCACGGTGGTGATCATGGAGCGTCAGCGCTCGGCCAGCCGGATGTTCGGTCTGGCGCTGGGCCTGGTCGGGTTGATCATGGTGGTTTACCAGGGCATCGGTCTGGCCGGCATGTCTTTGGCCGGGATGCTTTTTGGTTTGCTGGCGTTGGCGAGCATGACCTTTGGCTCGATCATGCAGAAGCGCATCACCGACAATCCCCTCGGCACACTGCCGGTGCAGTACCTCGCGGGGCTGCTGCTCTGCGGGATCTTCGTGCCGTTCCAGCCGTTTCATTTCGAACACGGCAGCGGGTTTATCGTGCCGGTGCTGTGGATGGGATTGGTGGTGTCGGTGCTGGCAACGTTGCTGCTGTACCGCTTGATCGCCCGGGGCAATCTGGTGAATGTCACCAGTCTGTTTTACCTGGTGCCGGCCGTGACGGCGGTGATGGACTACCTGATTTTCGGTAATCGGCTGGCGGTATTGAGCATGCTCGGCATGCTGCTGATCATCGTCGGGCTGGTATTTGTGTTCCGTAAAGCAGCGTAAAGCAGCGTGAAAATGAAAGGCCCGGAGCATTGGCTCCGGGCCTTTTTTATTTGGTCAGCGCGTGCTCGGCCCGCACCGAATTCATGAACGCCTGCATCGCTGACGATTGAATGCGGTGACGGCGGGTAATCAGCCCGTACGGCGGCAGCCGTGCTTCAAACTTGATCGGCAACACCGCCAGCAAATCACGGCCCGGGTAATCCTCCACCACCGACACCGGTGTGACGCCCAGCATGTCGGTCTGCTGGATCAAGGACAGCAAGGTCATGATCGAGGTGGTCTCAACGATGCTGCTGGGGATGTCGACCCGCGCATTGTGGAATACCTGATTGATGATCGCGCGCATCGGACTCGGTTGCTGTTGCAGCACCCAAGTCATGTTCTGCAACTCGGCCCAGCTCAGGTTTTTCTCTTTCGCCAACGGGTTCTGCGCGCCGGAGATGACGCACAAGGCTTCTTCGCCGAGGCTGTCGAACAGCAACTCTTCGGCCCGTGCGCCCGCCGGAATCCGGCCCAATACGATATCCAGCTGGTCCTGCAACAGCGCCTGCACCAGCACGTCGCTGGTGTCGACCTGAATGCTCATCGACAAGCGTGGATGGCTTTGCTTCAAGGTCGCGATGGTGCGGGTCAACAGCCCCGAGGCCAGCGCCGGAATCGCACCGACCGCAACCCGGCCAAGGTTGCCGGATTCGAGCGCGACCAGTTCTTCACGCATGCCACTCAGTTCAGCAAACACCATGCGCGCGTAGTAGATGACGGTTTCCCCGAACGGGGTCGAGCGCATGCCCCGGGGCAGACGCTCGAAGAGTTCGACGCCGAGCAAGTCTTCGGCTTCGTGCAACATCTTGGTGGCTGCCGGCTGGGTCATGCCGATGTGGTCGGCGGCGCGACGCAACGAGCCGAATTCCTGCAACGCCAGCATCAGCCGCAGTTGGCGCAGACGCAGTCGACTGTGGATCACATTGGCAGCAGGAATTCGGGTCATGGGCCGTGCTCGCAATTAGGACTGCGGCAAGCCTGACAACAAATGCCAGGCGTTGCCAGCATTGCCGTGTTACAGCACCGATTTAGGCTTGGCGACCTGGGGTTTGCGCAGCCCCGTCAGGGTGCCCAGCGCCTTGGAAATCAACGGCCAGAACAGCATCAGCAACGCCGCCGTGGTCAGGCAGCCCACTAACGGGTTGGACCAGAAAATCCCCACGTGGCCGTCGGAGAACAGCATCGACTGACGGAACGCATCTTCCGCCTTGTCGCCCAGTACCGCCGCCAACACCAGCGGCGCAATCGGGTAACCGAGTTTCTTGAACAGATAACCCAGCGCGCCGAAGCCCAGCATCAACACCACGTCGACGAACGAGTTGTGCACCGAGTAGGCACCGATGGCACAGACCATGATGATGATCGGCGCAATGATCGAGAACGGAATGCGCAGGATCGAGGCGAACAGCGGCACCGTGGCCAGCACCACGATCAGGCTGACCACGTTCCCGAGGTACATGCTGGCGATCAGGCCCCAGACAAAATCGTGCTGCTCGACGAACAACGTCGGGCCAGGATGCAGGCCCCAGATCATCAACCCGCCGAGCATGACCGCTGCGGTCGCCGATCCGGGAATGCCGAGGGTCAGCATCGGCAACAGCGCGCTGGTGCCGGCGGCGTGGTCGGCGGTTTCCGGGGCGATCACGCCTTCGAGTTCACCCTTGCCGAAGTTCTCGCGGTTCTTCGAAAAGCGCCGCGCCAGACTGTAGCTCATGAACGAGGCCGCCGTCGGGCCACCCGGTGTGATGCCCATCCAGCAACCGACCAGGGTGCTGCGCAGGATCGTCCACCAGTAACGCGGCAACTTGGCCCAGGTGCGCAGGATGACCATCGGCGTGATGCGCGCATGCTCGCCGCGAAACACCAGGCCTTCCTCGACGGTGCAGAGAATTTCGCCGATCCCGAACAAGCCGATCACGGCCACCTCGAAGCTGATGCCCGTCATCAATGCGGGCTGATCGAAGGTCAGGCGCAGGTTGCCGGAGACAGTGTCCATGCCCACGGCGGCCATGGCGAAACCAATCATCATCGCCACCACGGTTTTCAGCGGCGGATTCTTGCTCATGCCGATGAAGGTGCAAAACGCCAACAGGTACACCGCGAAGAACTCCGGCGAACTGAAAGACATGGCGAATGCGGCAATCTTGGTCGACAGGAAGGTCAGCAGCAACACCCCGGCCAGCGCGCCGATCAGCGCCGAACTGAATGCGGCCGTCAACGCTTCGGCAGCGCGACCTTCGCGGGCCATCGGGTAACCGTCGAACGTGGTCGCCACCGATGAGGGCTCACCGGGGATGTTGAACAGAATCGAGGTAATCGAGCCGCCGAACAGCGCGCCCCAATACATGCACGACAGCAAAATGATCGCCGACACCGGCGACATGGTGAAGGTCAGCGGCAGCAACAACGCCACGCCATTGGGGGCGCCGAGGCCGGGCAATACGCCGACCAGAATGCCCAGCAGCACGCCGATCACCATCAGGCCGATGTGGCCCGGGGTGAGGATCAGGTTCATGCCTTGCAGCAGGGAATCGAATTCGCTCATTTGAAACTTCTCCCGGCCAGTGCAATCCAGTCGCCCATCGGGCCGGCATCCAGCGGGACCTTGAACCACAACGCGAAAATCAGGTAGCTGGCCAGCACCGCGCCGAGGGACACGGTGCCGATCATCCATTTGCCGTAAGGCTTGGCGCGCACCTTGTCACGCCACATGAACCAGGCGATGAAGCAGGCCGAGGCCACGTAAATGCCGGTGAAAGGCATGGCGCCGACGAACAGCGCAATCGGGATGAACACCGACAGCACTTGCTTGAATGCACTGCGGCTGACGAATGCAATGCTCAGGGCGTGCCAGCGCACCACGGTCAACACGCCGTTGCCCACGCTCGCGGCGCTCAACAGCAGGCCGATGTAGAAGGGGAAGTAACCCGGCTCGGGGCCGGAATCGCCCCAGCCGATACCTTGTTCGAGACTGCCGAACATCACCACCGCGCCGATCAGCGTGGTGAAGAGTGTCAGGCCGAGTTCGACCCAGCGGGTACCGACCAGCGCCGGTGAATCCGAAGAATGGGACATCAAAGCACCTCCAGAGGTGACGGCCGTGCGCACGCGCACGGCCGTGAACAACTCAGTTTTTCAGCCAGCCGGCTTCTTTGAACACCGGGGTGACGCGGGCGGTGTCTTTCTCAATGTAGGCAGTCAGCGGCTCGCCTTCGAGGAAGGTGGGTACCAAAGCGTTCTGTTTCACGTAGGCCTTGAACTCTGGAGTCTCGGTGACTTTGCGCATCAGCTCGACATAGAACGCCCGCTGTTCGGCGGTGACGTCGCCGGGCATGAACACGGTGCGCGGGAAGCGGTATTGATCGATACCCAGGCCTTGTTCGTGGCAGGTCGGAACGTCGGCCCAGGATTTATCACCCGCGACTTTCTCGGTGTAGCTCATGCGTTCCTTGCTGAACACGCAGAGCGGTTCGACCTGGTCGCCGCGCCATTGGCTGATGCTTTCGCTGGGGTTGTTGACGTTGGCGGCGATGTGTTTGCCGGCCAGTTGGGTCGCGGCTTCGCTGCCGCTCTTGAACGGGATGTACACCAGTTTGCTGTTGTTGGTCTGGTTCAGCAGCAGGGTCAGGGTCTGGTCGACATCCTTGGACTGACTGCCGCCCATGCGCAGTTTCGACGGATCAGTCTTGGCCGCTTCGTAGAAGCCTTTGGCGTCTTTCCAGGGGGCATCCTTGTAGCTCCAGAGAATGAAGTCGTCCTCTGCAACGGCCGCCACGGGAGTCAGCTCCTGCCATTGATAGCCAAGCTTGGAAACCAGCGGCAACAGGTAGATGTTGTTGGTGCCGATCACCAGTTTTTCCGGATCGCCCTTGTTCATTTTCAGGTCAAGGAACGCTTCGGCACCGTTGCCGCCGCCCTTGTTGAGGACGATGGTATTCACGTCGAGGAACTTGTGTGTGGTGATGATCGACTGGATCAGCCGACCGAGCTGGTCAGTACCGCCGCCGGGGCCGCCGGCAACGAGGATTTCGACGTTCTTGTCCGGCTGCCAGGCAGCGTTGGCGAGTGCGGGGAGGGCGCCGGCGGCGACCAGTGTGCAGCCAAGAAACAGACGGGATGTGCGACGGACGAATGCATTTCGCATGGAAGGGCCTCGTTTTTTGTAATTGTTATGAATGACTTGTCGGTGCTCAAAAGCTGCAAGCCTGGACTGAGTGTGGGAAGCCTCCGCTTCGGCGTCTAGTCAAAACAATACATACACCGATAGCCTGCGGTTATAGGTCATCAGGGGCAAATACGTGACGAGGGCTGGAAACTGTGTGCCAGAGCGTTTTGAGAGAAAAGTCAGTCAAGGCGGCCGGCGATGAAAGCCCCCTGAAAGCGCGGTATGCCATAACCCGAGGCTATCGCCGTATCTCAATCATTGATTAGACGGTTATCACCGAGCCTTCGATAGTGCTCATCAGCGCGGCGAACCGACCACGCACGGCATTCACAACAATAAGAAACGAGGTACGCACCATGGCTCGTCCCAGTGCTTCCCTGCATCTGCCTGGCGCAGCTGCCCAACCGATCAACGCGGCCACACCCCTGGCCGGCACCACCAAAGCCAGCAGCGTGCGCTGGCGGATCTTTGCGATCGTCTTCGCGCTGACCATGGTCAACCTGATCGACCGGGTCTCGCTGTCGATCGCCATGCCGACCATTGCCCATGAATTTTCCCTGTCGCCAAGCATGCAAGGGCTGATCCTCAGCAGCTTCTTCTGGGCGTATGCGCTGTTGCAGATTCCCGGTGGCTGGCTGATCGATCGCTTCGGCCCGCATCGGGTCATCAGTTGGTCCACCGGGTTGTGGGGCACCTTTCAAGTGTTGGCGGCGTTTGCGACCGGCGGCTTGTCATTGCTGTTCGCCCGCGTTGCACTCGGGGCCGCCGAAGCGCCGTTGTTCCCGTCCGGTGGCAAGCTGATCTCCCTGTGGCTGGCGCCGAGCGAACGCAGTCGCGGCGCGGTGCTGATGGACAGCGGCAGCCCGTTGGGCGTGGCGCTGGGCGGGTTGATCATTGCTTACCTGATTGCATCCCTGGATTCGTGGCGCCTGGCGTTCGTGATTGCCGGTATCGCGACCCTGGTGCTGGCCTGGCTGGCCCGGCGTTATCTGCGCGATGACCCGGCCACTCACCCGCAAGTGAATGCCGAAGAACTGGAGAAGATCAACGCCGGGCGCGCGACGCCGGCTGCCGAAGCCGCCCGTGTGCCGGTCAAAGGCCTGGGCATCGCGGCCCGTTCCCTGAGCGGCTTGCTGATCGGCCGTGCCAGTTGGGCGATGGTGTATTTCGGTTTGCTGACCTGGGGCCCGAGCTATCTGGCCCAGGCTCGCGGCTTCGACATCAAAGGCATCGGCGCGGCCACCTTCGTGATTTTCGTGTGCGGGGCCCTGGGGTCGTTGACCGGTGGTTTCCTCTGTGACGGGTTGATCCGCAAAGGTGTCAGCCGTGGCGTGGCGGTCAAGAGCCTGCTGGCGTTTTCCGGTGTGGTCGCCCTCGGCGCCTTTCTGTTGTTGCCGACGCTGAGCAATCCGTTTGCCGCCGTGGCGTTGTTGGCCATGACCGCGTTTTTCCTGATGTGGGGCAGCCTCTACTGGAGCTTCCCAGCATTGCTGGCGGCACCGGCGCGGGTCGGGTTGATCGGCGGCGTGATGAACATGGCCGGCAGCACCGGCGGGATCGCGGTGCCGATCCTGGTGGGGATCATTGTGCAAATGACCGGAGGTTTTGCGCCGGTGCTGGGGTTCTTTGCCGTGTGCTCGGCAGTCTTTGTGCTGGCGACGTTGTTCATCAGTCTCGACGAGGTGCGCCATGGCTGAACACTTATCTGGCGAAGCATGGAACGGTCCGATCATCGATGCCCATCATCACTTCTGGGACCCGACGATCAATGACCATCCGTGGCTGGCGCCCGAAGCCAATATCCCGTTCCGCTACGGCGACTACAGCGCGATTAAACGGCGCTATTTTCCTGAGGACTATTTCGCTGACGCCGGCCCGCACCGTGTGGTGCAAACGGTGTACGTCGAGACCGAATGGGACCCGCAAGACCCGATTGGCGAAACCGTTTTTATCGAAAGTCTGACGGCCCGTTACGGCGTACCCAATGCGGTCGTGGCGCAGGCCTGGCTCGACCACCCGGACGCCCTCGCGGTACTGACCGAACAAGCGAGTTTCAAATGCGTGCGCAGCGTGCGTCACAAACCGGGTGGAGCGACTTCACCGGCGCAGGTTGGTCATGTGCGCAGCCTGATGAGCGACGAACACTGGCGGCGCAGTTTTGCCGCCCTCGAAGGGCTGGGGTTGCACTTCGATTTGCAGACCCCCTGGTGGAACTTGCACGAAGCCGAACGGCTGGCTCGGGACTTTCCCGGCACTACGCTGATTCTCAACCACGCAGGGTTGCCCAATGACCGCAGCGCCGAAGGCCTGGCCGGTTGGCGCCTGGCGATGGCTCGGCTGGCCAAATGGCCAAATGTGCAGGTGAAGATTTCCGGCCTTGGCCAGAGGGGGCAGGCATGGCGCGCCAAGGACAACGCCTGGATCGTGCGTGAAGTGATCGCCATGTTCGGCACTGACCGGGCGATGTTCGCCAGCAACTTCCCGGTGGACAGCCTGTGCGGCTCGTTCGACGACATCTACAGCGGTTTCAAATCCATCGTTGCTGATCTGCCGAGCGCCGATCAGGAGCGACTGTTCTACAGCAACGCGCAGCGGGTTTATCGCTGCGAGCCTTGCGCCGTTGACCGCCAATGGCCTGAACCCTTGAGGAGTGAAGCATGAACAAAACAACCATCGCGATGGTGCTGGGTGACCCGGCAGGCATCGGCCCGGAACTGATCGCACGTTTGCTTGCGGAGCCTGAAGTGCGCAGCCAGGCCAATGTGATCCTGATCGCCGACGAGGCCGAAATGCGTCGCGGCATGCGCATCGCCGGGACGGAGTTTCCTTACCGTCGCGTCGAGTCGCTGGATCAGTTGGAGTTTCATGATGACACGCCGCTGTTCTATGACTTTCGCGGAGACACCGTCGGTGAATTTCCACGCAGTGAAGCCAGTGTCATCGGCGGTCGCTACAGCCTCGACACGCTGGAACAAGCCCTGCGCCTGACCGAGGCCGGGACCACCGACGCGGTGTTGTTCGGGCCGTTGAACAAGACCTCGCTGCACATGGCCGGCATGGCCCACAGCGATGAGCTGCACTGGTTCGCCGAGCTGCTGGATTTTCACGGGCCGTTCTGCGAATTCAACGTGCTCGACAACCTCTGGACCTCCCGCGTGACCTCCCACGTGGCATTAGCGCAAGTGCCAGGCATGCTGACCCAGACGCGGGTAGTGGAAGCGATCCAGTTGATCGACACCGCACTCAAGCGCAACGGCCTGGAAAAACCGCGCATTGGCGTGTGTGGGCTGAACCCGCACAACGGCGACAACGGCTCGTTCGGACGCGAAGAACTGGACATCATCGGCCCGGCGGTTCGTTCGGCCCAGGCGCTGGGGATTGCGGCCGAAGGGCCATACCCGGCGGACACGATTTTCCTCAAGGTCCAGGGCGATGCCAGTGCCTTTGACGCGGTGGTGACGATGTATCACGACCAGGGGCAGATCGCGATCAAGTTGATGGGCTTCTCCCGAGGCGTGACGGTGCAGGGTGGCTTGCCGATCCCGATTACCACGCCGGCCCATGGCACCGCCTTCGACATCGCGGGGCAGGGCAAGGCCAACGTCGGCGCGATCCGCCAGGCCTTCGAAATCGCCTGCCGAATGGGCACCAACAACTACTGACACAACACTGATCCACTGTGGGAGCGAGCCTGCTCGCGATAGCGGTCTGACAGTCACTAAAAAGGTGGCTGCACTACCGCTTTCGCGAGCAGGCTCGCTCCCACATTTGTTTTGTGTGTGGCTGATAACCCTATCCACTCACTATTCGGTTTTTCCTATCACCGCAGGTTATCGCCGGATACGCATAAGTGATTATCCGCACCCCCGAGCGCTGGCTAAAGTCGCTCCATCGAATGCCGGAACCCGCCCCCGTGCGGTTTTGTGCAGCGACCCGACAACTACAAAAAGCCGGCAGCGCAAGGAACTGTATTCATGAAAATCAAAGCCATCCGTACCCGCGTTTTTGAGTGGAAAGGCAAAGTCGTTCCGCCTCAAGCACACTTCTGCACCAACGCCAGCGACATCCTGTTCGAACGTGGCGACGCCATGGGCTCGTTCCGTTTCCATGGCTGGCTGGTGGTGGAAGTCGAGACCGATACCGGCCTCGTCGGCATCGGTAACTGTGCCCTGGCGCCGCGTGTGGCCAAGGAAATCATCGACACCTACCTGGCGCCAATTGCCATTGGCGAAGACCCGTTCGACAACGAATACATCTGGCAGAAGATGTACCGCCAGAGCCACGCCTGGGGCCGCAAAGGCATCGGCATGGCGGCGATCTCGGCGATCGACATCGCGATCTGGGACATCATGGGCAAAGCCGTGAACAAACCGGTGTTCAAACTGCTCGGCGGTCGCACCAAGGAAAAGATCTGGACCTACGCCTCCAAGCTCTACGCCAATGACAACCTCGACCTGTTCCTCGAAGAGGCCCAGGGCTATCTGAACCAGGGTTTCACCGCGCTGAAAATGCGTTTCGGCTACGGCCCGAAAGACGGCCCGGCGGGTATGCGCAAGAACATAGAGCAAGTGCGTGCCCTGCGTAACCTGGCCGGTCCCGACATCGACATCATGCTCGAGTGCTACATGGGCTGGACCCTGGAATACGCCCGCCGCATGCTGCCCAAACTTGCTGAATTCGAACCACGCTGGCTGGAAGAGCCGGTGATTGCCGACGACATCGAAGGTTACATCGAGCTGAAGAAGATGGGGATCATGCCGATCTCCGGCGGCGAGCATGAGTTCACCTCCTACGGCTTCAAAGACCTGCTGGAACGCCGCGCCGTCGACGTGATCCAGTACGACACCAACCGCGTGGGCGGTATCACCGCAGCGCGCAAGATCAACGCCATGGCCGAAGCCTGGTCGGTGCCGGTGATCCCGCACGCCGGGCAGATGCACAACTACCACCTGACCATGTCCACCACCGCCTCGCCGATGGCCGAGTTCTTCCCGGTATTCGACGTCGAGGTCGGCAACGAACTCTTCTACTACGTGTTCAAGGGCGAACCGCAACCGGTCAACGGCTACATCCAGCTCGACGATGACAAGCCCGGCCTGGGCCTGGAAATCTCCGATGAGTACTTGAGCGACTTCAACATCATCGAGTGATCCGGTGGTGAAGGGCGGTGCGACGTTTCGCTAATCCCCTCCCACACATCCACGACTTTCTGGAGGCCGTCATGCGCCTGATTCAATTTGAAAACACTGCCGGTGAACGCCAGGTGGGTCTCGTCGAGGGCTCGCAGATCCAGGTGCTGCAAGGCACCCGTAGTACCCGTGAACTGGCCCTCGCGGCGATTCGTGCCCAACGCAGCCTGCAAGAAGAAGTCGCACTGCGCGGCACCGAACCGGGACCGGATTACGCCCAGCTGTTGCAGCAGGGCAAAGTCCTGCCACCGCTGGACCACGAAGACCCGGCCCATTGCCTGATCAGCGGCACCGGACTGACCCATTTGGGCAGCGCCTCGGCGCGGGACAAAATGCACCAGCAGGAGGGCGCGGTCGAAGCCAGCATGACCGACACCATGCGCATTTTCAAATGGGGCCTGGAGGGTGGTAAACCGGCGGCCGGGCAGGTCGGCGCGCAACCGGAATGGTTCTACAAAGGTGATGGCAGCATCGTCGTGCGCCCCGGCGCGGATTTCCCTGTGCCGCCGTTTGCCGAAGACGCCGGCGAGGAACCCGAGCTGACCGGCCTCTACGTGATCGGCGACGACGGCCAGCCGTACCGCGTCGGTTATGCCTTGGGCAACGAGTTCTCCGACCACGTGATGGAGCGGCGCAATTACCTGTATCTCGCCCATTCGAAACTGCGTTTCTGCGCCTACGGTCCGGAGCTGCGCGTCGGCGAGTTGCCCAAGCACCTTGCAGGCACCAGTCGGATCAAGCGCAACGGCGAAACGATCTGGGAAAAGGAGTTTCTCAGCGGCGAAGACAACATGTGCCACAGCCTCGCCAACCTCGAATTCCACCACTTCAAATACGCGCAGTTTTTGCGTCCCGGCGATGTCCACGTGCATTACTTCGGCACCGCAACGTTGTCGTTTGCCGACGGGATAAAAACCCAGCCGGGCGATCGCTTCCAGATCAGCCTCGATGAGTTTGGCGCGCCCCTGGAAAACGGCATCGGCGAAAGTGCCCAGCCGTTGGCCATCGGCCAGGTGCGCACGCTTTAAGTCTTCAATCACCGGCGTTGTCGGCCGGTCAAGGGATCACTCATGACCACGCTACTCGGACACAACTACATCGGCGGTCGCCGCAGCGCCAACGGTACGCAACAGCTGCAAAGCCTCGATGCCACGACGGGCGAAGCGCTGCCGGTCCGTTTTTTCCAGGCCACTGAAGCGGAAGTGGACGCGGCAGCCAGCGCTGCGGCCGCTGCCTACCCGGTTTACCGCAACCTCAGCGAGGAAAAACGTGCGCTGTTCCTTGACGCTATCGCCGATGAAATCGATGCTCTGGGCGATGACTTCGTCGCCACTGTGTGCCGCGAAACCGCATTGCCGTCCGGGCGTATCCAGGGTGAGCGCGGACGCACCAGCGGCCAGATGCGCTTGTTTGCCAAGGTCCTGCGTCGCGGCGATTTCTACGGCGCGCGCATTGATCGGGCACTGCCGGATCGCCAGCCGTTGCCACGTCCGGACCTGCGTCAGTACCGCATCGGCCTGGGGCCTGTCGCCGTGTTCGGTGCCAGCAACTTTCCGTTGGCATTTTCAACCGCCGGTGGCGATACCGCTTCGGCGCTGGCCGCCGGCTGCCCGGTGGTGTTCAAGGCGCACAGCGGGCACATGGCGACGGCCGAGTGGGTCGCGGACGCGATCATCCGCGCCGCCGAGCGCACCGAAATGCCGCCCGGCGTCTTCAACATGATCTACGGCGGGGGTGTCGGTGAATGGCTGGTCAAGCATCCGGCGATTCAGGCGGTGGGCTTCACCGGTTCGCTCAAGGGCGGCAATGCCTTGAGCCACATGGCCGCGACCCGGCCACAGCCGATTCCGGTGTTTGCCGAGATGTCGAGCATCAACCCGGTGTTCCTGCTGCCCGAAGCGCTCAAGGTTCGCGGTGAGCAAGTCGCTGCGCAACTGGCCGGGTCGGTGACCCTGGGCTGCGGGCAGTTCTGCACCAACCCGGGCCTGGTCATGGGTTTGCGTTCGCCGCAGTTCAGCCAGTTCCTGGAAACGTTTTGCGCTAGCATGAACCAGCAACCGGCCCAGACCATGCTCAATGCCGGCGCGCTGGTCAGTTACAGCCGAGGCCTTGGCGAGTTGCACGAACATCCGGGGCTGACGCACTTGGCGGGCAGGCCGCAACAGGGCAATCAGGCACAACCGCAGGTGTTCAAGGCTGACGTCAGTCTGTTGCTCAAGGGCGATGAGCTGCTTCAGGAAGAGGTGTTCGGACCGACCACCATCATCATCGAGCTTGAGGACCGGGCGCAGCTGGCGGCAGCGTTGCACGGTCTGCGCGGGCAATTGACGGCGACGCTGATTGGCGAGACGGACGAGTTGCTGGAGTACCGTTGGCTGGCGGAGTTGCTGCAGGAAAAGGTCGGGCGGATTCTGCTCAATGGCTACCCGACCGGGGTCGAGGTGTGTGAGGCGATGGTGCATGGCGGGCCGTATCCGGCGACGTCTGATTCGCGCGGCACATCGGTTGGCACCTTGGCGATTGACCGGTTCCTGCGGCCGATGTGCTTCCAGAATTACCCGGATGCGTTGTTGCCCGAGGCGTTGCAGAACGCCAATCCGCTGGGGATTCGGCGGTTGGTGGATGGGGAGGTGAGTCAGTCAGCGTTGTAGTCTCTACCGCCTTCACGAGCAGGCTCGCTCCCACATTGGATTTGCGGTGAACACAAAATCCTGTGGGAGCGAGCCTACTCGCGAAGGCGTCATCAGCCACACCGCCAAACTACTTGGCAGTCACCTCAGCCACTTTCACCACCGCCGGCTTCAACACCAGCCACAACGCCGCCGCAATCAACACCCCGCCATAGATATGCGCCATCGACAACGGCTCATCCAGCAACAGCGCTCCCCACAACACCCCGAACGGCGGGATCAGGAAGGTCGTGGTCATCGACCTCACCGGCCCGATCGAGCTGAGCAAGCGGAAGTAAATAATGTACGCCAGGGCGGTACACATCAGCCCCAATCCAAGCAACGACAACCAGACATTCCAGCCGCCCCAGCTTGCCGGTGGCTGGCTGATCACGCTGTAGCCGAACAACGGCAACAGGAACAGCGTCGCCCCGAGCATGCTGCCCAGCGCTGAAAGACGGCTGTCGAGACCGCCGGCGTGGTCAAGCCAGCGGCGGGCCAGGAACCCGGCAAAGCCATAACAGGTGGTGGCGAGCAGGCAGGCGGCGGCGCCCATCAACAATTCCATGTCGAACGCCACCGGACCGGCACGGGTCAGCACGCCTACGCCAAACAGCCCGAGGAACACCCCGCCAAGCTTGGCCGCGGTGAGTTTTTCATGGAAGAACAGGCCGCCGATCAACACGCCCATCAGCGGCGTGGTGGCGTTGAAGATCGCTGAGTAACCGGCCGGCAGCACTTGGGCGGCCACGGAATAGAGGGTCGCCGGAATCCCGGAGTTGATCACCCCGAGCAGCATCACCGTCTTGAGCTTGCCTTTGAAGTCCCAGCTGATGCGCATCAGGCCGAGAATCACCAGCAAGCCGACGGCGGCAATCGACACGCGGAAAAAGGCCGTGGGGATTGTGCCAATCACCGGGGCGATGATGCGCATGAACAGAAAGCTCGCGCCCCAGATCGCGGCCAGCGACAGCAATCGGAAAATATCGACAGGACTCACGGTGCACTCCTTCCTTGATGGGGACGAGAGTGTTGCCGAGCGCCTTATCCATGGCAACCGAAAAACGAGCATTTAACTCGAGCCGAAAATTACGCTTCTCCTGCACCCGGTTCACTGGCTAAGCTCAGGGCTCACGAATTCCCGCAGAGGTCTCACCCATGCCGCAGCAATGGCCAGCCGCCGACATCGCCCGAATGATCCTCGATGGCTTTGACGATTACCGCGAGCATTTCCGCCAGATCACCGACGGCGCTCGGGCCCGCTTCGAGCAGGCCCAGTGGCAGGAGGCGCAGGTCGCGTCGGCCGCGCGGATCAATCTGTACGAAGAAAAAGTCAGCGAAACCGTGGAACGGCTGCGCGTCGCGTTTGACAGCGACACACTGGACGTCAGTTGCTGGCCTCTGGTCAAAAGCGCTTACATCACGCTGATCGACCTGCGTTTCGATGATGAACTGTCCGAGACTTGGTACAACTCGATTTTTTGCGGGCTGTTCAGCCATGACCTGATCAGCGACGGCTGCATGTTTATCCACACCACCCGGCCCAGCCTGCGCCGGGCCCGCGCCGCGCAAACCCGAACCTATAAGCCCCAGGGCCAGTTGTCCGGCATGCTCGCGAGCATTTTTGCCGATTACAGCTTCAGCGAGGATTACGCCGACCTGGCCGGCGACCTGCACCGCCTCGAAGCCCAACTCCGTGAGAACCTGCCGGATTGGGTGTGCAAGGACCCTGAACTGAGCGTCGAGCTGTTCTCCTCGGTGCTCTACCGCAACAAAGGCGCGTACCTGGTGGGGCGCATCTATACCCGGGACGAACAATGGCCGCTGGTGATTCCGCTGCTGCACCGTGAAGGCCGCGGGATTCAGATCGATGCGCTGATTACCGACGAAGCCGATGTGTCGATCATTTTTTCGTTCACCCGTTCGTATTTCATGGTGGATGTGCCGGTGCCGGCGGAGTTCATCGGCTTCCTCAAGCGCATCCTGCCGGGCAAGCACGTCGCCGAGTTGTACACCTCCATCGGCTTCTACAAACACGGCAAGTCCGAGTTCTACCGGGCGCTGATCAATCACCTGGCCAACACCGACGACCAATTCATCATGGCTCCCGGCGTGCGCGGCATGGTGATGAGCGTGTTTACCCTGCCGGGTTTCAACACCGTGTTCAAAATCATCAAGGACCGTTTCTCGCCGTCGAAAAACGTCGACCGTGCCACGGTGATCGAAAAATACCGTTTGGTGAAAAGCGTCGACCGCGTCGGACGCATGGCCGATACCCAGGAGTTCGCCGATTTTCGCTTCCCTTTGAGCAAGTTCGACCCGGCGTGCCTGGAAGAGCTGCTTGAGGTGGCGGCGTCCACGGTGTCGGTGGAAGGCGACACCGTGCTGATCCGTCACTGCTGGACCGAGCGGCGGATGACGCCGCTGAACCTGTACCTGGAAAACGCCAATGAGGCGCAGGTCCACGAGGCCCTGGAAGATTACGGGCTGGCGATCAAGCAACTGGCGGCGGCGAACATCTTTCCCGGCGACATGCTGTTGAAGAACTTCGGTGTCACCCGGCACGGGCGGGTGGTGTTTTATGACTATGACGAGATTTGCTTCCTGACCGAAGCCAACTTCCGCCACATCCCGCAACCGCGTACGCCGGAAGACGAGATGGCCTCCGAGCCGTGGTATTCGATCGGGCCGCTGGATGTGTTTCCCGAGGAGTTTCCGCCGTTCCTGTTTGCCGATTCCGGGCAAAGGAAGCTGTTTGACCAGTTGCATGGCGAGCTATACAACGCCGATTACTGGAAAAGCCTGCAGGAAGCCATTCGTGCCGGCAAAATCATCGACGTGTTCCCTTATCGCCGCAAAGGCCTGGATAACGAATAAACCCCTGAGTGAACCCCCTGTGGCGAGGGAGCTTGCTCCCGCTGGGTCGCGAAGCGACCCCAAAACCATCCACCGCGCAGCTTCAGACAAATCTCGATGACCGGATTACGACTGCTGTGCAGCCGAGCGGGAGCAAGCTCCCTCACCACAAAGGCAGGTTGAATTCGTCGCCGAGCCCCCAAATCTGCGACAATCCGGCCCCTGCGCCACTAGACGACTTTTGCGTACCTGATGACTGACGAATCGCCTTCCATCGACAAACTGCTGAAAAACCTCGATCACGCCATGCTCGCCGACCGCCACCGGCTGCGGCGGCAGTTGCTTGAGCTGCGCAAGAAACCTGACGAGGCCAAGCTGGCCCAGTGGGTGACGCGCATGCAGGCGTCCTGTGACCAGGTGCTGGCGCGGCGTGCCAGCCTGCCGGTGATTCGTTACGACGACAGTTTGCCGATCGCCGCCAAGCGCGACGAAATCAAGGAAGCGCTGCTCAAGCATCAGGTGCTGATCATCGCCGGCGAAACCGGCTCGGGTAAAACCACCCAGTTGCCGAAGATCTGCCTGGAAATCGGCCGCGGCCAGCATGGCTTGATCGGCCACACCCAACCGCGTCGAATCGCTGCGCGCAGCGTGGCCAGCCGGGTTGCCGAAGAACTGGCGACGCCATTGGGCGCGCTGGTCGGCTATCAGGTGCGGTTCGAGGATCAGAGCGACTCCAACACCCTGATCAAATTGATGACCGACGGCATCCTGCTGGCGGAAACCCAGAACGACCGTTACCTCGAACGCTACGACACGATCATCGTCGACGAAGCCCACGAACGCAGCCTCAACATCGACTTCCTGCTCGGTTACCTGAAAACCCTGCTGCCGCGTCGCCCGGACCTGAAAGTCATCATCACCTCGGCGACCATCGATCTGGAACGCTTCTCCAGGCATTTCGATGACGCACCCATCGTTGAAGTTTCGGGCCGGACTTTCCCGGTTGAAACCTGGTATCGCCCGCTGACGCTTGAGCAGGACGAGGAGGGCAACCGCGTCGAGGACGACTTGACCGTGGATCAGGCGATCCTCGCCACCCTCGACGAAATTGCCGCGTTCGAACGTAGCGAGCGCAAGAGCCCCGGCGACGTGTTGGTGTTCCTGCCCGGCGAGCGCGAGATTCGCGACGCCGCCGACATGCTGCGCAAGGCCCAGCTCAAGCACACCGAGATTCTGCCGCTGTACGCGCGCTTGTCGCCGGCCGAACAGCAGCGGATTTTCCAGTCGCACCCTGGCCGTCGCGTGGTGCTGGCGACCAACGTCGCGGAAACTTCGCTGACGGTGCCGGGCATCCGTTACGTGATCGACAGCGGCACCGCGCGCATCAGCCGTTACAGCTACCGCGCCAAGGTTCAGCGTCTGCCCATCGAAGCCATTTCCCAGGCCAGCGCCAACCAGCGTAAAGGTCGATGCGGTCGGGTCGAGCCGGGTATTTGCATTCGCCTCTATGGCGAAGACGACTTCATCGGTCGCCCTGAATTTACCGACCCGGAAATTCTGCGCACCAACCTCGCCGCCGTGATTTTGCAGATGCTGCACTTGCGCCTCGGCGAGATCACCGACTTCCCGTTTATCGAACCGCCGGATGGCAAGGCGATCAGCGACGGTTTCAACCTGCTGCAAGAACTCTCGGCCGTGGACCGCAACAGCCAGCTGACCCCGCTCGGCCGCCAGTTGGCGCGCCTGCCGGTGGACCCGCGCATGGGCCGCATGCTGCTGGAAGCGGCGAAACTCGGCAGCTTGCAGGAAGTGTTGATCGTCGCCAGCGCCATGTCGATTCAAGACCCGCGCGAGCGTCCGCCGGAGCGCCAGCAAGCGGCGGATCAGGCCCACGCACAGTGGAAGGACGTGGACTCGGATTTCGCCGGGCTGGTCAATCTGTGGCGTGGTTTTGAAGAACAGCGTCAGGCCCTGACCGCCAGCCCGCTGCGCAATTGGTGCCGCAAGAACTTCCTGAATTACCTGCGTCTGCGCGAATGGCGCGACTCGCACCGTCAGTTGAGCCTGATCTGCCGCGACATGCAGTTGAGCCTGAACAAAGAGCCGGCGGACTACCCGAAGCTGCACAAAGCCGTGCTCTCGGGCCTGCTCAGCCAGATCGGCCAGAAAACCGATGAAGGCGATTACCTCGGCGCCCGTCAGCGGCGTTTCTGGATTCACCCGTCCTCCGGGTTGGGCAAGAAGCGCCCGCAATGGCTGATGACCGCCGAACTGGTGGAAACCACCAAGCTCTATGCGCGGATGGTGGCCAAGATCGACTCGGACTGGATCGAGCCGCTGGCCGGGCACCTGATCAAGAAAAACCACTTCGAACCGCACTGGGAGAAAAAGCGCGGCCAGGTCGTGGCCTTCGAGCAGATCACGCTGTTCGGGCTGATCGTGGTGGGTCGTCGGCCGGTGCATTACGGGCCGATCGATCCCGTCGTTTCTCGTGAGTTCTTCATTCGCGAAGGCCTGGTACGCGGCGAGATTCAATCCAAGGCCAAGTGCCTGACGGCCAATGCGCAACTGCTGGAACAACTCGACGAGCTGGAAGCCAAGGCTCGGCGTCGCGACATTCTCGCTGACGAAGAAACCCTGTTCGCTTTCTACGATGCGCGATTGCCGGCGGAGATCCACCAGACCGCAACGTTCGACAGCTGGTACCGGGTCAACAGCCAGAAAGACCCGCAGCTGCTGATCATGCGCGAAGAAGACGTGCTGGCCCGTGAGGCCAGCGAAGTCACCGCCCTGCATTACCCGGACACCTTGCACATCGGCGATCTGGAGCTGGCCCTGAGTTACCACTTCGAGCCGAATCACCCCCGCGATGGTGTGACCCTGCGCGTGCCGGCGCCGCTGTTGCCGATGTTGCCGCCGGAACGTCTGGAATGGCTGGTGCCGGGCGTGATCGAGGCCAAGTGCATCGCGCTGGTGCGCAACCTGCCCAAGGCCCTGCGCAAGAATTTCGTGCCGGTGCCGGACTTCGTCAAAGCCGCGTTGCAGCGCATGACCTTCGCCGAGGGCTCGTTGCCGCAGGCGTTGGGCCGCGAGCTGCTGCGCATGACGGGCGCGCGGGTCAGCGATGAGGCGTGGGCGGAAGCTTCACAGCAAGTCGACAGTCATCTGCGCATGAACCTGGAAATCGTCGACGGCCAGGGCAAGTTCCTCGGCGAAGGGCGAGATCTGGCCGAGTTGACCGCACGCTTTGCCGAAGCCAGCCAAGCCGCGTTGGCCGTGCCGCAAACCGCGAAAAACCAACAGCCGGTGGAGCCGAAAGTCTTTGCCGCCGTCGCCGAGAAAACCCAGCAGAAGATCGCCGGGTTGTCGATGACGGTGTATCCGGCGCTGGTGGAAGAGAGCGGGACAGTCAAGGAAGGGCGTTTTTCGACCCCCGCCGAAGCCGAGTTCCAGCATCGCCGCGCCTTGCAGCGATTGCTGATGCAGCAGTTGGCCGAGCCGGCGAAGTTCCTGCGCGGCAAGCTGCCGGGGCTGACCGAGCTGGGGCTGATGTACCGTGAACTGGGGCGCATTGATGCGCTGGTGGAAGACATTCTGCTGGCCAGCCTCGACAGTTGCATTCTCGAGGGCGAAGACCCGTTGCCACGGGATGGCGCCGGGCTGGCCTCGTTGGCCGAGCGCAAGCGCGGTGGCTGGACCGAGCACGCCGAGCGCCTGGCCAAGTTGACGCTGGAGATTCTCAAGCACTGGCACGGCCTGCAAAAGCGCTTCAAGGGCAAGATTGATCTGGCGCAAGCCGTGGCCCTGAACGACATCAAGCAACAGCTCAGTCATCTGGTGTATCCGGGGTTTGTCCGGGAGACGCCGATGCAGTGGCTCAAGGAATTGCCGCGTTACCTGAAGGCTGTCGAGCAACGCTTCGAGAAGATTGGCGCACAGGTGCAGAGGGATCGGGTCTGGAGTGGCGAACTGTCCGGTCTCTGGGCCCAATACCAGACCCGCGCCAACAAACACGCCCAGGAAGGCAAGCGCGATCCGCAACTGGAGCTCTATCGCTGGTGGCTGGAGGAATACCGGGTTTCGCTGTTCGCCCAGCAACTGGGGACCAAAGTGCCAATCTCCGACAAGCGCCTGAACAAGCAATGGACCCAGGTCGAACCCTGACCCCGAGACTTGTGCAATACCTGTGGGAGCGAGCCTGCTCGCGCTGGCGGCATCACAGTCGACATAGATGTTGGAGGTGATGGCCCCATCACGAGCAGGCTCGCTCCCACAGGTTTTTGTATTGCCTGGCAGGTGGGAGTCATCGAGCAAAATGGCGCCAAAACCCAATGTTTATGGCAAACTTCGCGCCTATAAACGCCGGTCCCGCAGTTTTGAGCCTCTCAAGGTTCGGGCGGTACGGAATAAAGCGATGCCAGGTGTGCTTTCCGTGACGGGAACAGACCCTTTGTGTGTTGGTACGTCGGTGCCAACGCTTTCTGCCTGAACAGATTAGAGAAACGACCATGCATAACGTCGTCATCAGCGGCACCGGCCTGTACACCCCGGCCAACAGCATCTCCAATGAAGAGCTGGTGCAGTCTTTCAACGCTTACGTCGCGCAATTCAACGCCGATAACGCCGACGCCATCGCCCGTGGCGAAGTCGAAGCGTTGACCGAATCCAGCGCTGCGTTTATCGAAAAAGCTTCCGGTATCAAAAGCCGCTTTGTGATGGACAAGGATGGCATCCTCGACCCGCAACGCATGGCGCCGCGTCTGCCTGAGCGTTCCAACGACGAATGGTCGGTGCTTTGCCAGATGGCCATCGGCGCGGCCGAACAGGCCTTGCAGCGTGCCGGCAAGACCGCCGCCGACATCGACGGCGTCATTGTGGCGTGCTCCAACCTGCAGCGCGCCTACCCGGCCATCGCCATCGAAGTCCAGGAAGCGCTGGGTATCCAGGGCTTTGGTTTCGACATGAACGTGGCTTGCTCCTCGGCGACCTTCGGCATCCAGGCGGCCGCCAACAGCGTGCAACTGGGCCAGGCCCGGGCAATCCTGATGGTCAACCCGGAAGTTTGCACCGGTCACTTGAACTTCCGCGACCGTGACAGCCACTTCATTTTTGGCGACGCGGCGACGGCGGTGATCATCGAGCGTGCCGACCTGGCGACCTCCCCGTACCAGTTCGACATCGTCAGCACCAAACTGCTGACCAAGTTCTCCAACAATATTCGCAACAATTTCGGCTTCCTCAACCGCGCGGCGGAAGAGGGCATCGGAGCCAAGGACAAACTGTTCGTGCAGGAAGGCCGCAAGGTGTTCCGCGACGTCTGCCCGATGGTGGCCGAGCTGATCGCTACGCACCTGGAAGAGAACAAGCTCAACGTCAGTGACGTGAAACGTTTCTGGTTGCACCAGGCCAACCTCAGCATGAACCACCTGATCGTGAAGAAGCTGCTGGGCCGTGAAGCCACCGAAGAAGAAGCCCCGGTGATTCTCGACACCTACGCCAACACCAGCTCCGCCGGGTCGGTGATTTCCTTTCACAAGCATCAGGATGATCTGCCCGCCGGTTCCCTGGCCGTGCTCAGCTCGTTCGGCGCGGGTTACTCGATTGGTAGCGTGCTGTTGCGCAAGCGTTGAGGGGAAGGCTGTCGCTATTTCCGTTGATTTGCGGTGGTTTTTCCTACAGCCGAAGCAGTCGGGACGCTGTAGTTTTCGGAAATGACAGCAGGACGTTGCCGACGGCGACGCCCTGCTGACTCATTTTTCGAGGTCAGGACAAGGGGTTTGTGAATGGCGGCTGACGACGCGCAACTGCTGCAACGATTGCTGGCAGGTGAACAACAAGCCTTCAAAGAGTTGGTCAGCACTTACCAGAGCCCGATGCGTGCAGTCGCTTATGCGATCGTCGGCAACCGGCATGCTGACGAAGTGGTGCAGGATGCGTGGCTGTCGGTCGTGCGCAACCTGAGCAAGTTCGAGGCGCGTTCGAGCCTCAAGACCTGGTTGCTGACCATCACCGCCAATGCGGCGAAGGGCCGTTACAAGCAGAACCGTCGCGAGGTGCTGCTTGATGACCTTCCATCGCCCCATGGCACGATTGATGATGATCGTTTTTCGTCCGCTGATGGCCATTGGCTGGTGGCGCCGTTCGCCTGGCACCAGGACACCCCGGAGGCGTTGCTCACCGAACGCGAGTTGCGCGAATGTCTCGAACACACGTTGCTCAGCCTGTCGGAACTGCAACGCAGCGTCTTGCTGTTGCGCGAGCGTCAGGGCCTGGAACTGGAAGACATCTGTAATCTTCTGGACATATCGCTCTCCAATGTTCGCGTGCTGCTGCATCGGGCACGGTTGAAGGTCTTTGCGACCGTGGAGCATTTTGAGGAAACCGGCGAATGCTGACCTGTAAGGAGCAAGTGGCGCGCGCCAGTGATTATCTCGATGGCCAGTTGAGCTTTCGGGAGAAGTTGCTGGTGCGGCATCATTTAATGTTCTGCCCCAATTGCCGGCGGTTCATTCGTCAGATGCGTTTGATGCAGCAGACGCTGCGCGTCTTGCCGGAGGAGGCTGTGCCGGAGGTCGATGCACTCGCCGAACGTCTCGCTGCGGAGCGTCGCAAGGACATTCCGTAAAGTCGTGGCGTTATCGCAGGGAACAGAAGCAGGCCGGCGTGGATGCATCGAACGGATGATGGGGATCGATCCATCCACGCCAGACTGTAAAGCGCCTCAAGCGTCCATGACCTGAGGCGTGGAGCGGTACTGCTTAGAACTTGGCTTCGGCGTCCAGTTGCAGAGTGTTGATGTCCGAATCCTTGAGGTTGGCGTTGGTGTAGTCAGAGTTAGCCATGAAGTACGTCGCGCCCAGGGCGAAGTTCTTGTCCAGCTCGTAACTCACTTTCAACTTGCTGCCACGCGAACCGGTGAAACCGTTGGCGAAGTCGGAGTCGGTGAAGGCGCCGACCACGGCGTTACGCTGCACGTCGCGGTAGTTGTAGTCCACGGCGAAGCCATAGAACTTGGTCTTTACACCGGCCAGCCAGGCAGAATCCTGATCGTTGCTGGCGTCTTTGTTGTTGACGTACTGACCGTACAGCGAGAGCGGCAGTGGCAGGCCGGTGATGTCGATCTGACCGAAGCCTTCGTACAGTTTGAATTGCTCGTTCGGGGTATTGCCGTTGGTGGCCAGTACGGACGGGATGCTGGTGCCGCCGGCGGTGATGTCGTCGTCGTTGTCGTAGCCGTAGACGCTGCCACCCAGAGTCAGTTTCAGGTTGTCGGTGAGGGCGAAGCGCGCGCCCAACTGGCCGGCGTACAGACGCAAGTCGTGCTTGAACTGCACGCCGTCGCCGTCGACGTTGTCCTTGAGGGTGTAGTGGCCGGCGCTACCGAACACCTCGGTGCTGGCGCCCAGCGGGTATTTATACGACACGGACAGACCTTCAGGGCTGATGTCGCTATCCCAGATGATGTCGCCCATGCTCACCCATTGCTGTGGCATCTTGCCGCCAACGATGTGCAGGTTCTTGATCGCGTCCGGGTGGTAGTCGACGTAACCCTGGTCCAGCCAGATCGACTTCTTGTCGAAGTAGTTGTCCAGGCTCTGGTTGGTGGAGCGCGCGTCGTCGTTGTTGCCGGTGGCGATACGGATACCGGTGTCGACTTGCGGGTTGATTTCGGTATAGGCACCCAGACGGGCACGAACGCGCTGACGGTCCTGGTCCCGGTTGTTCGAGACACCATCGTTCTTGACCGTTTCCTGACGGAAACGCACGTCGCCCTTGAATTGGGTCTTGGCAGCCCAGGCCAGTTTCTGGTCGAAGGTGCTCAGCTCATTGGTTTTCTTCGCGGTGGCCGCGATCTGCTCGTTGGTCTCTTGCTGAGCCTGACGGGCGATTTGCTGATCTTTTTGATCCCTGGCCAGCTCGGCTTGCAGTTCGCTGTATTGCGCATTGGTAATCGAGCCGTTTGCCTTAAGCATGTCGAGCAGTTTGGCGTCGACTGCGGCACTGGCCGGAACACTCATGGCCAGCAGCAGACCGCCACACAGGGCCGCCGCAGTTTTCGTGGAAGCAAGACGCATATCAATCTCCGAAGATGTAAGGGGATGACTGAGCCATCCGGGACACAACCGACCGTTGAGGGACGGAAACAGTGGCCGGGTAGAACCCGACGCTCTAAAAACTGGCGCCAGTATCGCGATGGTTTATTACAGAGCGGTGGCAAAGTGATGGCGTCTCGATGACGATACAAAGACCGTATGAACTTTTGATCCAGAACCCTGTCAGGCGGTTTTGACGGATGTGTAATGGCGGGCGATAGGCGATACTCGCCGGGCTGTTACGCGAAGAAGTCGAGAGGGTGTCAATGCCGCTGCAACGTCTGGAAAGCCTGTCCGATATTGGTCCGCGCACGTGGGATGCCCTGGTGCCGGAGAATCAGCCGTTTCTACGCCATGCCTTTCTCAGTGCACTGGAAGACAGCGGCAGCCTCGGCCCCCATTCCGGCTGGCAGCCCGAGCATCTGTTGCACCTCGAAGAAGGGCGTCTGATCGCCGCGTTACCCAGTTACCGCAAGTGGCATTCCTACGGCGAGTACGTGTTCGATCACGCCTGGGCCGATGCCTGCGAGCGTGCCGGCATCGACTATTACCCGAAGCTGTTGACCGCCGTGCCGTTCAGCCCGGTCAGTGGGCCACGGTTGCTGGCGCGTAATGTCGAGGACGGTTTTGAACTACTGAAGAGCCTGCCGGGCTACCTTGAAATCGAAGAACTCTCCAGCGCCCACATCAACTTCACAGACCCTTTCACCGATGCGGCATTGGCCGAACAACCCGGCTGGTTGCAGCGGATCGGCTGTCAGTACCACTGGCAGAATCGCGGATATCGGGACTTTCAAGACTTCCTCGACGTCCTCAGTTCGCGCAAACGCAAACAGATGCGCAAAGAGCGCGAGCAAGTGGCGGGGCAGGGTATTGAGTTCGAATGGCTGGAAGGCAAGCAGCTGGATCAGGCGCAGTGGGATTTTGTCTATGCCTGCTACGCCAATACCTACGCAGTGCGTAGGCAACGGCCCTATTTGACGCGGGAATTTTTCAGTCTGTTGGCCGAGCGCATGCCCGAAGCCATTCGCGTGGTGCTGGCCAAGCAAGGTTCACGACCCGTGGCCATGGCCTTCAGTCTGGTGGGCGGCGACAGTTTTTACGGGCGTTACTGGGGCTGCCTGGCGGAGTTCGACCGCCTGCATTTCGAGACCTGCTTCTACCAGGGCATGGACTACGCAATTGCCAATGGCTTCCAGCGTTTTGACGCCGGCGCCCAGGGCGAACACAAGCTGATTCGCGGGTTCGAACCGGTGATCACCCATTCCTGGCACTATCTGCGTCATCCGGGACTGAAAGCCGCGGTCAAAGACTTCCTTCACCAGGAGCGTCTTGGGGTGTTGGCCTATGCCGAGGAAGCGAGGACCGCGTTGCCTTATCGGCAAGCATGATCCTCGCCCGTGGCCTCAAGTGCCTTCCTTGCCTAGCCAGCGATAGGTCACGCCGCCGATCACCGCGCCCAACAGCGGTGCCACCCAGAACATCCACAATTGCGCGATGGCCCAGCCACCGACCATCAGCGCCGGACCGGTGCTGCGGGCCGGATTGACCGAAGTGTTGGTGACGGGAATCGAGATCAAGTGAATCAGCGTCAAGGCCAGGCCGATGGCAATCGGTGCAAGCCCGGCGGGCGCTCGTTTGTCGGTGGCACCGAGGATGATCAGCACGAACATCGCGGTCATCACCAGTTCACAGACAAAGCCCGCGGCCATCGAGTACTTGCCCGGGGAGTGTTCGCCGTAGCCGTTGGACGCCAGGCCGGCGGAGAGGTCGAAGCCTTCCTTGCCGCTGGCGATGTAGTAGATCAGCGCGGCGGCGATAATGGCGCCAATCACCTGGGCGATGATATACGCGGGCAATTCCCGCGCCGGGAACCGACCGCCGACGCACAGGCCGACGGAGACGGCAGGGTTGAGGTGGCAACCGGAGATATGGCCGATGGCGAAGGCCATGGTCAACACGGTAAGACCAAACGCGATGGCCACACCCAGTACCCCGATTCCGAGGGGCGAAGAAGCAGCGAGCACCGCACTGCCGCAACCCCCCAATACCAGCCAGAACGTACCTAACAACTCAGTGACAGAACGTTTGAACAGCGACATGAGAGCGTCCTTGATAGGCGACCTATCGAGACTGTATCGCGTGATGCATCCTGCAGACTTACGACAGGCTCATCTCCAGAACCTTGGCTGAGTACAGCAGGGTTTCTGCGGATTTCCAGCGGCCACAAAAAACCGCCAGGGCCTGTGGTTAGCAGGCTGTGGCGGTTTTTTGGTGGATTTAGAGGGCGCTTATGGCGAGGGAGCTTGCTCCCGCTGGACAGCGAAGCTGTCCCCATGGCAAAAACTCCACAGTGTCAGAAAAACCAGGCCGCCTGAAATTACGACTGCTGCGAAGCCGAGCGGGAGCAAGCTCCCTTGCCACAAAAGCTCACTCCCACAGGTTCGGTGGTGATCTCAGGATATCAGTCGATACCGACAAACCCACCCGTTTGGTGCTGCCACAGCCGCGCATACAATCCACCATGCGCCAGCAGCTCGGCGTGGGTGCCGGTTTCGGCGATCTTGCCTTTTTCCAGCACCACCAGCCGGTCCATCCGGGCGATGGTCGAGAGCCGGTGGGCGATGGCGATCACGGTTTTGCCCTGCATCAGGGTTTCCAGGCTTTCCTGGATCGCCGCTTCGACTTCCGAGTCCAGCGCCGAGGTCGCCTCGTCCATGATCAGGATGGGTGCGTCCTTGAGCAGCACACGAGCAATCGCAATCCGCTGACGCTGGCCGCCGGAGAGTTTCACCCCGCGCTCACCCACGTGCGCATCGAAACCGGTACGGCCTTCGGCGTCCGACAGCAACGGAATGAATTCATCGGCGCGCGCCTTGTGCACCGCTTCCCACAGCTCGGCGTCGGTGGCATCGGGTCTGCCGTAAAGCAGGTTGTCGCGAATCGAACGGTGCAGCAACGAGGTGTCCTGGGTGATCATGCCGATGCGCTCGCGCAGGCTTTCCTGGCCGACTTCGGCGATGTTCTGCCCATCGATGAGGATTCGCCCGCCCTGCACGTCATAGAGGCGTAACAGCAGGTTGACCAGGGTCGATTTGCCGGCACCGGATGGCCCGATCAAGCCGATTTTCTCACCGGGCTTGATCGTCAGGTTAAGGTCGCCAATGATTCCGCTCTTCTTGCCGTAGTGAAAATCCACGTGCTCGAAACGCACTTCGCCTCGGGGCACGGCCAGCGGTTTGGCCTGATCGCGGTCAGTGATGCTGACCGGTTGGGCGATGGTCCGCAAACCGTCCTGGACCATGCCGATGTTTTCGAAGATGCCGGTGACCACCCACATGATCCAGCCGGACATGTTGACGATACGAATCACCAGGCCAGTCGCCAGGGCAATCGCGCCCACCGAGATCAGCGACTGCGTCCACAGCCACAGGGCCAGGCCGGTGGTGGTGACGATCAGCAGGCCGTTCATGCTGGTGATGGCCACGTCCATGCTGGTGACCACGCGCCCGGCCAGTTGGGCTTTTTCGGTTTGCTCCTTGATGGCTTCCTTGGCGTATTGCTGTTCATGGTTGGTATGGGCGAACAACTTCAAGGTGGTGATGTTGGTGTAGCCGTCGACGATCCGTCCCATGAGTTTGGAGCGCGCATCGGAGGATTGCACTGAGCGGTCCTTGACCCGCGGCACGAAGTAATAAAGCGCGCCGATGAACCCGGCGATCCAGGTCGTCAGCGGGATCATCAGGCGCCAGTCGGCTTCGGCAAACAGCACCAGCGCGCTGATGGCGTAGATCAGCACATGCCACAGGGCATCCACCGCTTGCACGGCGGAATCGCGCAGGGCGTTGCCGGTCTGCATGATGCGCTGGGCGATGCGCCCGGCGAAGTCGTTCTGGAAGAAGTTCAGACTCTGTTTGAGGACATAGCGGTGGTTCTGCCAGAGAATCAGGCTGGTCATGCCAGGGTTCAGCGTCTGGTGCACCAGCAGGTCGTGCAGGCCGAAGAAAATCGGTCGCAGAACCAGGGTCACTACCACCATCCAGGTCAGTTCAAGTGCGTGGTCCTGGAAGAAATCGGGGTTCGGCGTGCCTTGGGCCAGGTCGATGATGCGGCTCAGGTAGTTGAACAGCGCGACTTCGATCAAGGAGGCGAACAGGCCGACAATCAGCAGGGCGGCGAAACTCGGCCAGACCTGCTTCAAGTAATAGGTATAGAAGGGGAGAACCCGATCTGGCGGAGCCGCCGTCGGAGCGTCGCGGAATATGTCGATCAGTTTCTCGAAACGGCGATAAAGCATCAGTTCTCCGCCCGCGCGCGGGCTCTCCTTTAAACGATATGAGCGGCGCCGGATGCCGGCAGCCGCTCAAGCACTCCTGTGCAGATTAGTTGATCACTTTGGCCGACTTGATGAAAACAGAGTCGGCCGGCACATCTTTCATGCCGCCTTTGGTGGTGGTCGGGGAATTGACGATGATGTCCACCACATCCATGCCTTTGACGACTTTTCCGAACACGGCATAGCCATCGCCCTGGTCGAGGAAATCGTTGTCCTTGACGTTGATAAAGAACTGGCTGGTGGCCGAATCCGGGTTCGAGGTGCGGGCCATTGACAGCGTGCCACGCACGTTATGCAGGCCGTTCTTGGACTCGTTCTTGATCGGCGCCTTGGTTTCTTTTTGCTGCATCTGTTGAGTGAAACCACCGCCCTGGACCATGAAGCCAGGAATCACGCGGTGGAAAATCGTGTTGTTGTAAAAGCCGCTGTTGACGTAATCAAGGAAGTTTTTGGTACTGATCGGTGCCTTGACCGGGTCCAGTTCGATTTCGATCTGGCCGTTGGTGGTTTCCAGCAATACGTGCGGCGCCTTGGCGGCGGGCGTTGCGGCCATCAGGTTGGCGGCAAACAGAACGGAGCCGGCGACGAGGGCAATTTTTTTCAGCATGGGTCAGTGATCCTGAGTGAGGGGGTGTCGACTGCGGTGAGAAACTCGAGCAGGGTTTGGTTGAAGCGTTCGGGTTGATCCAGCGGGGTGGCGTGGCGGGAATCGGCGATCACCACCAGCCGCGCATCGGGCAGCAGTTTTACGTAGGTTTCCTTCAGCGAGACCGGCGTGTAATCGCGGTCGGCGGTGACGATCAGGGTTGGACAGGCGACTTTGGAAAGTCGTTCCTGAACACCCCAGCCAACAATGGCATCGAAGCTGGCGAGATAAGCATGTTTGTCGTTTTTTGCCCAGCGCTCGGCCATTTTCTGGCGCAAATCAGCTTGTTCGGGTTTGGGGAACAGCTTGGCACCCAAGGCCTTGCCGATGGCGCCCAGACTGAGGGCACGCATCAGGCTCCAGCGTTTGAACCACTGCCAGTAATCGTCGCGGCTGCGCAGCTTGACCTCCGGCGCACTGTTGACGATGCACAGGCTTTTAAGCATGTGCGATTGATCCACGGCCAGTTGAAAACCGATCATGCCGCCCATGGACAAGCCCACGTAATGCGTGGGGCCGAGGTTCAGGTGTTCCATCAGGGCGACCAGGTCGGCGCTGAACCCGGCAATGCTGTAACGCTCCCGGGGTTTGTCGGAGCGGCCGTGACCGCGCACATCCGGAACGATTACACGGTAATGGGCTGACAGCGCCGGGATCTGCTTTTCCCAGTCCAGGGTACTGGAACCCAGCCCGTGGACCAGCAGCAACGGCGTGCCGTGACCGTATTCCTCATAGTGCAGGTTGCAACCTTCATGTTCGAAATAGGCCATGCGGATACTCCGTGTCAGGCTTGTTCAGGGGCGGCGAACGGCGCATCCAGCGGCGCGGTGTCGAAGGTGCGCAGCAGTTCGATCAGGATTTGTGTCGCCGGGCCCAAGGGTTTGTCCTTGTTCGAATACAGATAAAAACTCGGGTTGCGGCTGCCGCCCTGGTCCAACGGTAGCAGCTTGAGCGTGCCTTCCTTGAGTTCGCGTTCGATCATGTGCCGGGGCAGCCAGGCGAAACCCAGGCCACTGCTGACAAACGTCGCCGCGGTGGCCAGGCTGCCGACGGTCCAGCGCTGTTCGGCGCCGAGCCAGCCGACGTCTCGTGGCTGCTGGCGACCGGAGTCGCGGATGACCACTTGCAGCTGGCTTTCAAGGTCCTGGAAATTAAGTTCGCGGTTGAGGCGATGCAAGGCGTGTTCGGGGTGGGCGACCGCGACAAACTCGACGTCGCTCAACTCCGCGCCCAGGTAGCCCGGAATGCTGAAACCACTGATGGCCAGGTCGGCCACGCCTTCGAGCAGTACTTCTTCAACGCCCGACAACACTTCTTCGCGTAGACGCACCCGGCAACCACGGCTCTGCGGCATGAACGCGGTCAATGCGCGGACGAGGCGGGCGCTCGGGTAAGCCGCATCGACCACCAGCCGCACTTCCGCTTCCCAGCCTTGCTCCATGTGGTGGGCCAGGTCTTCCAGCTGACTGGCCTGTTTCACCAGTTGCCGCGAGCGGCGCAACAACACGCCGCCGGCTTCGGTCAGCACCGCTTTGCGGCCGTCGATGCGCAACAGCGGCACGCCGAGCTGGTCCTGCATACGCGCCACGGTGTAGCTCACCGACGATTGCGAGCGGTGCAGCGCTTCGGCGGCCTGGGCGAAACCGCCGTGGTCGACCACGGCTTGTAATGTTCGCCATTGATCAAGGGTCACGCGGGGCGCTTTCATGAATAGCTCCTCTTGTCCTAAGCTGGCAGTCCTTATTGGAGACTGCTGAATGAAAAAATTCTGTTGTTTGGTGCTGGCGCTGCTGCCGCTGACTGCGTTTGCTTACCCGATCGATGTGGAGAAAAACCTCAACGGTATGAAGATCGACTACAACGCCTACGACACGGATAACGACATCGCATCCATTCAGGTCAACAACTACGGCGATACCGATGCGATCTGCAAGGTGGTTTTCAACAATGGCCCGGAAGCGCCGCGCACCCGCTCTATCGAAGTGGCCGCTGGCAAACACAAAAATGCCACCGCCAAGTTCACCCGCACCATCATCAAGATGCGCATCAACCTGAGCTGCACCCCCAAATGACATAAAACCCTGTAGAGGCGAGGCTTGCCCGCGAAGACGGTGTGCCAGTCGACATGGATGTTGAATGACACCGGCCCCTTCACGGGCAAGCCTCGCTCCTGCAGGTGCAGGGCATGATCAGCTTATAAACGAATTTATTGATGGGTTATAGCAGTTATTTGCGCTTTTTCATCGATATGACTCTGTTTAACCTTCACTCCATCGCCTTACAGCATTCTCAGATGGAGCCTACATCCCATGTCACGCGTTCTGATCATCGAAAGCAGCGCACGTCAGCAAGACTCGGTTTCCCGTCAGTTGACCCAGACGTTCATCAGCCAGTGGAAAGCCGCTCACCCGAACGACCAGATCACCGTGCGTGACCTCGCCGTCAACCCGGTGCCGCACCTGGACATCAATCTGCTGGGCGGCTGGATGAAACCCGCCGAACAGCGCAGCGACATTGAACAGGTCTCCCTGGAACGCTCCAACGAGTTGACCGACGAACTGTTGGCCGCTGACGTACTGGTCATGGCCGCGCCGATGTACAACTTCGCCATCCCCAGCACCCTCAAAGCCTGGCTCGACCATGTGTTGCGTGCCGGCGTGACTTTCAAGTACACCGAGACCGGCCCGCAAGGTTTGCTCAGCGGCAAGCGCGCCTACGTGCTGACCGCTCGCGGCGGGATCTACGCCGGTAGCACCGCCGATCACCAGGAACCGTACCTGCGTCAGGTGATGGGTTTCATCGGGATTCACGACGTGACCTTCATTCACGCCGAAGGCATGAACCTGGGCGGTGACTTCCAGGAGAAAGGACTGAACCAGGCCAACGCCAAGCTTTCCCAGGTGGCCTGAGGCTTTAATCGCCAGATAATCCCTTGATGTTCAAGTGGCCTGGCGCAACCCCTTCAAGGCTTTACGCGCATCGAACCTCCCTTTGCACTTGTTGCTCCTGAGTGCTGTCGCCCGATTGAACGCTTTAGCGAGATCGGGCTTTTTTTTGCCTGGGATTTTTGGGGTTGAACACGAACCTGGAGCGAAGCTTGCTCGCGAAGACGGTGTCAGATCCAACATAGATAGCGGCTGACACAGCGTCTTCGCGAGCAAGCTTCGCTCCTACAGGGATCAATGTGTTCTCGTGATCGCCTGCAAAACCCGCTATCGTCGCCGCCATTCGAAACGAGGCGAGCATGGGCTATCTACTTTTTGTCACGCTGATCCAGGCGTTTTCCTTCAGTCTGATCGGCGAATACCTGGCCGGTCATGTCGACAGTTACTTCGCGGTGCTGGTGCGGGTTTTGTTGGCCGGGCTGGTATTTATCCCGTTGACGCGCTGGCGTTCGGTTGAGCCGGCGTTCATGCGCGGCATGCTGTTGATCGGCGCGTTGCAGTTCGGCGTGACCTACGTCTGCCTGTACCTGAGCTTCCGGGTGCTGACGGTGCCGGAAGTGTTGCTGTTCACCATCCTCACGCCGCTGCACGTGACTTTGATCGAAGATGCCTTGAATCGGCGCTTCAATCCGTGGGCGCTGGTGGCCGCACTGGTGGCGGTGCTCGGTGCGGCGGTGATTCGTTACGACCGGATCAACCCGGATTTCTTCATGGGCTTCCTGCTGCTGCAACTGGCCAACTTCACCTACGCCGCCGGGCAAGTGCTTTATAAACATCTGGTGGCGCGCCATCCGAGCGATCTGCCGCATTACCGACGCTTCGGCTACTTTTACCTGGGCGCGCTGGCGGTGGCATTACCGGCATTCCTGATGTTCGGCAAACAGAATTTCCTGCCGGAGGCGCCGCTGCAATGGGGTGTGCTGGTGTTCCTCGGCCTGGTCTCGACCGCGTTGGGGTTGTACTGGTGGAACAAGGGCGCCTGTATGGTGAACGGTGGAACATTGGCGGTGATGAACAACCTGCATGTGCCGGTGGGGTTGCTGATCAATCTGTTGATCTGGAATCAGCATGAAGAGCTGGGGCGGTTGTTCTTCGGCGGATCGGTGATTTTGATGGCGGTGTGGATCAGTCGGTTGGGTGTACGCAGGCCAGCTATCGCATGATCATTCCCACGCGGAGCGTGGGAGCGATCAGTTCGGTGGGCTACATGATGTGTTTTTCGGGCTCGGGAATGTGGCTCGCGCCTAACATGGCCGGGAGCAACCCGCTCCGCAAGTCCCCGCCACTCGGCTGCTGATACAGGCTCAATCCGAACTCCGGCAGCACCGCCAGCAGGTAATCGAAAATATCCCCCTGAATCCGCTCGTAATCCGCCCACGCTGTAGTGCGGGTGAAACAGTAGATTTCCAGCGGAATACCCTGCGCGGTGGTTTGCATCTGGCGGACCATGCAGGTCATGCTCGGCTGAACCTCCGGATGACTCTTCAGATAGGCCAGCGCATAGGCGCGGAATGTCCCGATGTTGGTCATCCGCCGACGGTTGGCCGACATCGCCGCGACGTTGCCCTGCGCCTCGTTCCAGGCCTTGAGCTCCGCCTGTTTGCGGCCGATGTAGTCGGTCAGCAGATGCACCTGGCTCAGCTTCAACTCTTCGTCATCACGGATGAATCGCACGCCGCTGGCATCGATGAACAGGCTGCGCTTGATCCGTCGTCCGCCGGACTGCTGCATGCCGCGCCAGTTCTTGAACGACTCGGACATCAGGCGCCAGGTCGGTATCGAAACGATGGTCTTGTCGAAGTTCTGCACTTTCACCGTGTGCAGCGTGATATCCACCACGTCACCGTCGGCACCGACTTGCGGCATCTCGATCCAGTCGCCGACCCGCAGCATGTCGTTGCTGGTCAGTTGCACGCTGGCGACGAACGACAGCAGCGTGTCCTTGTAGACCAACAGAATCACTGCCGACATGGCGCCCAGGCCGGACAGCAGCAACAGGGGCGAACGGTCGATCAGCGTGGCGACGATGATGATCGCGCCAAACACGTACAGGACCATTTTCGTCAGTTGCACGTAGCCTTTGATCGACCGGGTACGGGCATGTTCGGTGCGCGCGTAGATGTCCAGCAGGGCACTGAGCAGGGCGCTGACCGACAGCATCAGGAACAGAATGGTGAACGCCAGCGCGACGTTACCGAGGAATATCAGGCTGGTCTTGCTCAGCCCCGGCACCAGGTGCAGGCCGAACTGGATCACCAGCGACGGCGTCATCTGTGCCAGGCGATGAAAGACCTTGTTATGCCGAAAGTCGTTGACCCAGTGCAAGGCCGGTTGCCGGCCAAGCATTTTGGTCGCATGAATAATGAGGTAGCGCGCCACTCGTCCGAGGACCAGCGCCACCACCAGCAGCAGGATCAGTGCCAGGCTGGAATGCAGGAGCGGGTGCTGATCGAGGGCACCCCAGAGGTCTTGGGCGTTGAGCCAGAGCTGTTTGATATCCATGGGTAAAACCGGTTCTTCTGTAGGACGCGACGGGGCGATTAGAGCATCTAAGACGCTTTGCATGACGTTTTGAGACAAATCAGGCAACAAAAAAGCCACTGTTTACCGCCGTTTGCATAAAGAAACTCGGCCTCGGCGCTCGAAACCGTTACCCTATGCAGCTGTTTTTTTGTATTTCTTCGAGGTAGCACCCGTGTTTTCCCAATTCGCCCTGCACGAACGCCTGCTCAAAGCCGTGGCCGAGCTTAAATTTGTCGAGCCAACGCCTGTGCAAGCAGCGGCTATTCCGCTGGCGCTCCAAGGGCGTGACCTGCGGGTGACAGCGCAAACCGGTAGCGGCAAGACCGCTGCATTCGTTTTGCCGATCCTCAACCGTCTGATCGGCCCGGCCAAAGTCCGCGTCAGCATCAAGACCCTGATCCTGTTGCCGACCCGCGAGCTGGCCCAGCAGACCATCAAGGAAGTCGAGCGCTTTGCGCAGTTCACGTTCATCAAGTCCGGTTTGATCACCGGTGGTGAAGACTTCAAGGTCCAGGCCGCCATGCTGCGCAAAGTGCCGGACATCCTGATCGGTACGCCGGGCCGGATGATCGAGCAACTGAACGCCGGCAACCTCGACTTGAAAGAAGTTGAAGTGCTGGTCCTCGACGAAGCCGACCGCATGCTCGACATGGGCTTTGCCGAAGACGTGCAGCGTCTGGTGGAAGAGTGCACCAACCGTCAGCAGACCATGCTGTTCTCCGCCACCACCGGCGGTTCGGGCTTGCGCGAGATGGTCGCCAAGGTCCTGAACAACCCGGAACACTTGCAGCTGAACAACGTCAGCGATCTGAACGCGACCACCCGTCAGCAGATCATCACCGCTGACCACAACCAGCACAAAGAACAGATCGTCAACTGGCTGTTGGCCAACGAGACCTATCAGAAGGCTATCGTGTTCACCAACACCCGGGCCATGGCTGACCGCATCTACGGTCGTCTTGTGGCGCAGGAATACAAAGCGTTCGTGCTGCACGGTGACAAAGACCAGAAAGACCGCAAGCTGGCCATCGACCGCCTGAAGCAGGGCGGTGTGAAAATCCTCGTCGCCACCGACGTCGCCGCTCGCGGTCTCGACGTGGAAGGCCTGGACCTGGTGATCAACTTCGACATGCCGCGCAGCGGCGACGAATACGTTCACCGTATCGGTCGTACCGGCCGCGCCGGCAACGATGGCCTGGCCATCTCGCTGATCTGCCACGGCGACTGGAACCTGATGTCGAGCGTCGAGCGCTACCTCAAGCAGAGCTTCGAGCGCCGCACCATCAAGGAAGTCAAAGGCACCTACGGCGGACCGAAAAAGGTCAAGGCCTCGGGCAAAGCCGTTGGCGTGAAGAAGAAAAAAGTGGACGCCAAGGGCGATAAGAAGAAAACCGGCGCCAAGGCCCCGACCAAGCGCAAGATCGCCAACCGCCCGAAGACCGACGCCCTGTCGCTGGTCAGCAAGGACGGCATGGCGCCGCTCAAGCGCCGCAAGCCGGAAGCACCGGCTGCTGAATAAGGCGTTGTCAGGTCAGTTAGGGTAGGTATGGCGAACACAAAACCTTGTGGCGAGGGAGCTTGCTCCCGCTGAGGCGCGAAGCGGCCCTGAAAAGAAGGGACTGCTGCGCAGTCCAGCGGGAGCAAGCTCCCTCGCCACAGGATCCGTGTTGCTTCTGACTGACTGGGGGACTGGTTTTAGCCGTAGCGATCCAATAAAAACCCGGACAAGTGTCCGGGTTTTTTTATCTCCAGCGTTTGTCAGCTCCCCAACAGCCCACTGGTGTCCGCATCAAAGCGTTGTTTGGCTTGATCAGCCTTCGGTTTGAGTAGCGTGAGTAGCTCGGCCTCGCCGTACAACCGTGTGACCGCCAGTTCCTTTGGCGTCGGCTCAATCGGGATCAGCACGTCTTCAGTGTCGGCATGCAGCCAGATCGCCACCAAGTGCAGCGCCGAAACAAACAGCACCCGCAGCTCAACGGTTTTACCCTGCAGTTGCGGCGACTGTTCCGCCAGTTTCAACGCCCCGACCGTCGCAGCGGCGATGGCCCCATGGTTCAGCGAGGCGAACTCGACATGGCCGCGGACGTCGGCCAATTGAGCATCGGCAATCGTCACGCCATTGGAAAACACCAGGTAATGCCAATCGCCGACTTTGGCGTCTTTCAGGCCTTTGCCCTGGGTCACGTCCTCCAGGCTGAGCGAGTAACCACGGTAGGCCTCGCTCAGGCTGATGTTGCCAGGCGTGGCGCTGGCAAACTGGCGATTGACGCCGAAGCCTTGGGTTTGCAGGGCGGCTTGCAGCGCCGGACGCAATGTCTGCACGCCGTTGGAAGGCGCCTTTGGATAAGTCAGTTGCATGATGTCGCCCTCCTAGTTTTTAACGGTGAAGTAAGTGTTGGTCCAGTTGCCGCCGCCGTTGTAAGAACCGGGGAACGCGTTCAACGCTCGGGTCGAGTAGCCGTAGATCGAGTCTGCGACCAGCACGTAGTTGCCGTTGGTGCCATAGATCGTCAGGAAGTGCGCACCGCCACCGAACCAGGCACAGCGCAAACCGATCGGTCGGCCCATGTTGATCTGGTTCTGGATGGCCGACATCTGCAGCGAACCCTGATTCATGCCGTTGAAACTGCGGGTGATCCTCAGGGCTGTATCCAGATAGCCATACACGTTGCACGGCCCCGGTTGATTACAGCAGTTGCGGTCCAGCGCAGTGGTGGCCACGCCGCATTGGGTCCAGGACCCGGTGCCGTAATAGTTGCCGACCGAGGCGGAAACCGCCGCCCAGCACCAGTTGGTCTGGGTTTGCTTCTGCATTGTGAAGTTGAGGCTGGCAGCAGCCAGTGCGCTGAGGGGGGCAGCCGATTCGACATCGGACAGTTGCGGGTTGAGCAGATGACCGGTCAGGCACCTTGGCAGGGTTTCGCCGGTGAATGACGTGGCTTCAGTGGTTAACATTTTCAATCCTCCATGAGTGAAAACTAGCGTCCAGCTAGTGGGTATGTAGCGGTGTGGCTGAGCGATCGGCGTATGCGGTTTGCCATGTTGGATGGCCGGCTCCGATTCGGGCTCGGGGTAACCTTAGGCAGATATATGCGTCTGTGCAAATAATTAAATGCACTAGTGCAAATTCCAGATCGAAAGGACGGCGCCTTTGGCAGCGCCGGAAGAAGCGTCATTTTTGCGTAGGAGTGACCGAAGGCTGCAATCCCTGGTTTCAGCTCTCGGCCTTTTTGTCCGCCGTCTTCAGCTCTTTCAGCCGCTGATCAATCAGCTGGCATTTGTCGGGAAGATCCGCGCTGGCGGTGCCCAAATCCATCTTCTGCAGTTCGGCGTTGATCTCTTTGGCCTTGGCCGGGTTCTGCTCGGTGAGTTTGGTCACTTCCTTGGCCAGTTGTTCGCGCTTGGCGGTGGCTTCTTCGGGAGTGCAGGCCCAGGCAGGGAGGGCGCAGGCGAGAGTGGTGACGAGGGTGAGTTTCAGCAGGGTTTTCATTGTGAGCCTCGGTTCCGTTTCGGGCGGTTAAACGGTTGAGGCTGTTGGGCTATGAAAGTTCACTCATCATCCTTTAGTCGGGTAGACATTACCGTTCGTCGACTTTTTATCTCCTCTGGATCCAAGAATTGACGTCAGAATGATGGCACTCTAGTATCGCGCCACTATTGTGCTATCAGTCTCCATTCGAGGGATCGAAATATGTACCCACCCGCCCTCGTGGCGAGGTTGTGCCTGGCTTTGCTGTGCCTTTCTCCGCTGAATCTTGCTCATGCCGCCCCGACTCCCGGGGAAACCGACCTCATCCGTGAACGCCAGGACCGCCTGCTCGAAGAGCAACGTCGGCGTCTCGAAGAGCTCAAGGAATTACCCGGCAAAGAAGTCAAACCCGCCGCCCCGACGACGCCCGCCGATACCCGTTGTTTTCCGATCAAGGACATCGAGCTCAAAGGCGCCGACAGTCTTTCCGAGCGCGAGAAAAACCGCTTGCTCAAGCCTTACATCGGTCAATGCCTGGGCGTCACGCAGCTCAACGAACTGCTGAAAGTCATCACCGATCACTACATCGAAAAAGGCATGGTCACCAGCCGTGCCTACTTGCCGCAGCAGGATTTGTCCGGCGGGCATCTGAAGGTGTTGGTGGTCGAAGGCAGGCTCGAAGGGTTGAAAGGTGCCGACGGCAGTAAGCTGTCGGACCGCGAACTGGGCATGGCTTTTCCCGGCAAGTCCGGCGAGCTGGTCAATCTGCGGGAAATCGAGCAACTGGTCGATCAGCTCAACCGTTTGCCCTCGAATCAGGCGCAGATGGAATTGGCGCCGGGCAAGAACGTCGGCGGCAGCGAAGTGCTGGTCAAAAACACCCCGCAAAAGCCCTGGCGTGCCGGGTTGTCCCGCAGCAACGACGGCCAGCGCAGCACTGGTGAGCAGCAGTGGGGCACCACGTTTGATTGGGACAGTCCGCTGGGCCTGGCCGATCAGTTGAATCTGCGCGGCGGTCACGATGCGATGACCGATCACCAGCACACCTCCAACAATGCGCTGCTCAATTACAACCTGCCGTGGGGCTGGTGGAACTTCAATTACACCTACAGCCAGAGTGAATACCGCTCACAGGCGCAAGCCAACGGTTTCAACTTCAAGCAGACCGGCGACAGCGAAAACCACCAGCTGCGCGCTGAGCGGGTGATCCATCGCGACGCTGTGAGCAAGACCTCCCTCAGCACCGGCCTCTCTTACCTGCGCACCAACAATTTCATCGAAGACAGCAAACTCAAGCTGAGCAGCAACCGCCTCAGCGAAGCGCAGTTCGGCATCAACCACGGTCGGCGAGTCGGCAGTGCCTTCGTCAACCTTGACCTCGGCATGCAGCAAGGCATCGGCGCGTTCGATGCCCAGGGCAACGGTCACCCTGGCCCCGGCGAACCGGACGCGCGCTACCGCAAATACACCGCCACCGCGAGTTATTTGCAGCCGTTCAAGCTGTGGGGCGAGTCGTTCAGTTTCAGCAGCCTGATGACCGGCCAGCGAAGTGAAGACGTGCTGTTCAGCCCGCAGCGCACCAGCCTCGGCGGGCAGTCATCGATCCGCGGTTACAAGGATCAATCCTTGTCCGGCGACAGCGGTGGTTACTGGCGCAACGACCTGCGCTGGAGCCGTCCGGTAACGCTGGAATGGCTGCGCCCGGTGTTCGCCGAGTACGGCACCAGCCTCGGTTACGACCAGGGCGTGATCCGTGGCGATCGCTACAACGGCGACCAGCACGGACGCCTGTCCAGCAACTCGGTGGAGGTGTTCGCTCGCGGTCAACACCTGGCCGCCAGTGTGACCTTTGCTCATTCCCTGGAACGTCCGGACACCCTGACCGAGCGCGAAGCGCCGATCTATTTCCGCATGGATTTCTTCCTCTAATTTCGCTGCATCGAGACCATCGACATGGACGCCCGTCAATTCGCCTTCCTGAGCCGTCAGCCTTCTTCTGCCGTGAAAACCCGAGAGCACTTTTGGGGCATGCCCAAGCGCGGACTGGCGTTCCTGTTGGCCAACGTGATGTTCTGGCAACCGATGTGGGCGCAGGCGGAAGGGATCGTCGTGGCCTCGCCGGGCACCAGCCTCGGCCAGGCGGGCAATGGCGTGCCGATCGTCAACATCGCCACGCCCAATGGCACCGGCCTGTCGCATAACCAGTTTCACGATTACAACGTCGGCACCCAAGGCGTCATCCTCAACAACGTCGCCAACCAGACCGGCGCGACGCAATTGGGCGGCATCATCGTCGGCAACCCCAACCTCACCAACCGGGTCGCCGCGCAAACCATCCTCAACGAAGTGGTCGGCGGCAGCCCGAGCCAGTTGCGCGGTTATACGGAAGTGGCGGGGCAATCGGCGCGGGTCATCGTGGCGAACCCTTATGGCATCAGCTGCAACGGGTGCGGTTTCATCAATACCCCGCGTGTGACGTTGACCACCGGCAAACCGGTGCTGGACAACGGGCGTCTGGATCGCTTTCAGGTCGATCAGGGCAGCGTCTCCATCGACGGCGCCGGGCTGAATGCCAACAACGTCGACAGCTTCGAAATCATCACCCGCAGCGCGAAGATCAATGCCGAGATTCAGGCGAAGAACCTGACGATTGTGGCTGGTCGCAATGACGTCAATGCGCAAAGCCTCAATGCCACCGCACGCGCCGATGACGGCAGCGCGAAACCGCAGCTGGCCATCGACTCGTCGGCGTTGGGCGGGATGTATGCCGGGGCGATCAAACTGGTTGGTACCGAGGCCGGCGTCGGGGTGAAGCTGGCCGGCAACCTGGCCGCCAGTGGCGGTGATATCCAGATCGATGCGAATGGCCATTTGAGCATGGCGCAAACTTCTGCCGCCGGCGCGGTAAACGTCAAAGCCACGAGCCTCGACGCGCAGGGTCCGGTCTATGCCGGCAGCTCTGTCAATGTGCAAACCCAAGGCAACCTCACCAACCAGCAAACCCTCGCCGCTCGGGACAACATCACCCTGAGCGCCGGCGGTGTGCTGACCAACAACGGCATCATCGAAGCCGGGGTCAATGCTGACACCAGTCGTAACGCCACGGGTGATGTGAGCCTGAGCGCGCAGAATCTCAACAACAGCGGCAAAAGTGTGGTTGCCAGCCGTAATCTGACGGTGACCACCGCTCAGGCCCTGAATAACCAGGGCGGTACGTTGAGCGCCGGGCAAAATGCCCACCTCACAGCGGCCACGCTGGACAACCAGAACAATGGGCGGGTGCAGGGCAGCGGTGCCGTGAATTTGAACGCTGCTCAGGTCTTTAATACCCAGGGGGTGATCACCAGCAACGGCAACCTCACCGCCACCCTCGGGCACTTGAATAACAACAATGGCGAAGTCTCTAGCGCGGGCAATAACAGCGTATCCGCCACCACCCTAGACAACAGTGACGGTCAGGTGACGGGTGACGTTGCGCTGAACATCGGCCTGATCGGTGCCTTGAATAACCGCAATGGGGTACTGGGTTCGGGGCAGAGCGTGAGCATCCACGCGGCCAGCCTGGACAACAGTCATGGCGGCAGCCTGGTCAGCGATGGCACCCTGACGGCGCGCATCACGGGTTTGTTCGATAACCAGAACGGTGATCTGAGTGCCAAAGGCGCGGTCGACCTGCAGACCGGCAGCCTCGACAACCGTAATGGCAACCTGACCGGCAAGGACCGTCTGACCCTGCGCAGCGATTCGCTGGACAACCGCACTGGCAAAGTGCGCGCCAGCAACGACCTGCAACTGAACGTCGGGCAATTGGATAACCGCCTGCAAGGCCTGCTCAACAGTCAGGCGGCTATCAACTTCACCGGCTCTCATCTGGACAACCGTGGTGGCTTGCTCAGTGCGGCAGGCCCGGTGCGTCTGGACGCGGCCAGCGTCGACAACAGCAGTGGCCGCATCTCCAGCAAAACCGATCTGACGGTGAACGTTGGACAGTTCACCAACCAGACCGGTGAACTGGTTGCCCAAGGGATGCTGACGCTCAGCGGCGAGGGCCTCGATAACCGCAACGGCGGTTTGGTGGGCGCGACAAAAGCGCTGAAACTCAACGTTGATGAGATGGACAACCGTGGTGGTGAAATCTCCAGTGCCGTTGATGTGAGTCTGCAAGGCCTGCACCTGAACAACAGCGACAACGGCAAGATTCTGGCCGGCACCGATCTGGGCCTGAAAGTGGCGCAGATCATCAATCAGACCAAAGGGCTGTTATTCGCCAAAGGCATCACTACGGTTGCGGGCCAGAGCCTGGACAACAGCGGTGGCAGCCTGGTCACTCAGTCAGGTCTGGACATTCGTCTCGACAATGCCTTGAGCAATATCGATGGGCTGATCAGCAGCGAAGGCACGCTGACGGTCAATGCCGCCAGTCTCGACAACACGCGCGGTAGCCTGTCGAGCGCTGGCGCGTTGGCAGTGACCACGACCGGCGCCTTGATCAGCCAGGGTGGTTCCATCACCACCAACAGCGGTCTGACGCTCAAGAGCCAAAACCTGAACAACAGCCAGAACGGCCTGCTCAGTGGCAAAGGCGCGATCACCGTAACGACCGGCGCGTTCGATAACACCCAGGGCGGCCACTTGATCAGCGGCGACACCCTCGACCTGACCGCGACTCAAGTCAGCAATGGCGTGGGCAGCCGGATCGCCAGCGAAAAGGCGTTGACCGCCAGTTTCACCGGTTTCGATCAACAGGGCGGTCAGCTTTTCAGCAAAACCTCCCTGAGCCTGGATGTGAATAACGGGCAACTGAACAACCTGAACGGCCTGATCAACGCACCGTTGCTGATGTTGAAGAACCTCAAGGACGTCAACAACCAGGACGGTGAAATCTCCAGCGCACAGGCCTTCACGCTGACCGCTCGCAACTTGGACAACAGCAACGGCAGGTTGATCAGCAACCAGGGCCTGACCCTGCGCATCGAACAACTGCTTGCCAGCATCAAAGGCCTGATCGCTGCCCAGACTGTGGATGTGCACAGTGCGCGTCTGGACACCAGCGGCGGGCTGATCAGCAGTCGCGGCACGCTCGGGCTGACGGTGGAGGGTCAGCTCGTCAACCAGGACGGCACACTGATCGCCGACGGTGATGTGCACCTCAGCGCCGACAACCTCGACAACACCCGTGGCCAGATCGCCGGTAAAACCGATGTCACGGCCAACGTCACGACGCTCGACAACCACGGCGGCCAACTGGTCGCAACCGGTGCCTTGACGCTGACGGGCACTCACCTCGATAACCGCGATGGCGGTCTCGTCGGCGCGAACAATGCGCTGCAGCTGAACATCGGATCCGTCGACAACCGCGGTGGCGAGTTGTCGAGCAAGTCGGACGTAACGTTGGTTGGCACCACGCTGAACAACAGCGATGGCGGCCGGGTGTTTGCTGAAGGCGCGCTGTCCCTGACGATGGATCAGGTGATCAACCGCGCCAAGGGCCTGCTGTCCGGCAAGACGGACCTGACACTGACCGGCCGGGTTCTGGATAACAGCGGCGGTACTCTGTTGAGCCAGAAAAACCTGAAGGTCGATCTCACGGGTGATCTGGATAACAGCCAGGGCGTGCTGAGCGCCGAAGGCTCATTGAGTGTCACGGCCGCCAGCCTGACCAACACACTCGGGACCCTGTCCGCTGCCGGGCCGTTGACCCTGACCACCACAGGCGTGGTGCTCAACCAGGGCGGCGAAATTGTCACGGACGCCGGGCTCACGCTAAAAAGCGCCAGCCTCGACAACCGCAACAAGGGCAGCATCAGCGGCAAAGGTGCCGTCGTCGTCAACACTGGGTCGCTCGACAACAGCCACGACGGACGCCTGAACAGCGGCGCCAGCCTGAGCCTGACGGCCACCCAACTGACCAACCAGGACAAAGGCCGTATCGCCAGTGTCGGTGCGCTGACTGCCAGCGTCACGGGCCTGGATCAACAAGGCGGGCAGCTGTTCAGCAACACGTCCCTGGAACTGGATTTGAACCATGGCCAGTTGAACAATCAAAACGGGTTGATCAGCGCACCCTTGCTGATGCTCAAGAACCTGGCGGACGTCAACAACACCGGCAACGGTGAAATCTCCAGCGCCCAGGCCTTCACATTGGCGGCGCGCAGCCTGGACAACAGCACCGGCAAGGTGCTGAGCAATCAAAGCCTGACCCTGCGCATCGAGCAGGCGCTGACCAGCATCAAAGGCATGATTGCCGCCGCGGCACTCGACGTCAAAGCGGCCAGCCTGGACAACAGCGGCGGCACGCTGACCAGTCTCGCCAGTCTCGACCTGAACCTCGACGGACAACTGAAAAACCGGGACCTGGGGCTGATCAACGGCACCAGCGGCCTGACCATCAACAGCAGCGGTATCGATAACCAGAATGGTTCGCTGCTGGGCAGTGCGATTGCCATCGATTTCGGCGCTGCCACCGGTGACCTTAACAACAGCAGTGGCGGGTTGATCACCACGACCGGTGCCCTGAGCATCCAGCACCTGCGTGACCTGAATAACCGCAGCGGCGAAATCTCCAGCAGCCAGAGTATCGACCTGAAAACCCGTGCGCTGGATAACGGCAGCGGCCGACTGATCAGCAAAAACCTGCTGACGGTAAACGCCGATACCGTGAACAACCAGGGCGGGCTGATCTCCGGCTGGAAAGGTCTGAGCCTGATCAGCAACAGCCTGGATAACCGCAATAAAGGCACGCTGTCGAGTGGTCATGTCGACAGCGGCATAAACGTTCCCGGTGACATGGCCGTCACGGTCAGCGGTGACCTGCTCAACAGCGCGAACGGTGCGTTGGTCAGCCTGGGGAACCTGAGCGTCAACGCGGCGAACCTGGAAAACAGCAGCACGGGCATCCTTTCCAGCGCCGGGGCCCAGACCCTGACCCTCAGCGGTCTGTTGAACAACGCCCAAGGTGGTCTGATTTCCAGTGGCGCAACCCTGGCCGTGCAAGCCATGACCCTGGGCAACGCCAGCGGCACAGTCAACGCAGAGCAGGCCCTGAGTTTCACCGGCACCACGCTGGATAACATCGGAGGCAATCTGGCCGGCAACGCCGCGGTCACCGTGGATCTGCTCGGCGCCCTGACCAACACCAATGGCAAACTGGCGAGCGGCGGGTCGCTGCTGATCCAGCGCTCCACTCAGATCAATAACCAGGGCGGCCAACTCGCCAGCCAAGGCTTGATGACGCTGCTCACGGGTGGCCTCGACAACCGCAATCGCGGTACCGTCGCGGCCAACAACCTGCTGACCATCACCACGCCGGGCACCGTTCAGAACAACGCCGACGGCCTGATCTACAGCCAGAATGGCGACCTGAAAATCCAGGCCGCCAGCCTCGCCAACGCCAAGGGCACCCTGCAAAGTGGCGGGACGCTAAACCTCATTGCAGCTAGCGATATCGACAACCAAAGCGGCCGGATCGTCGCCAAGGCCGGAGACCTGAGCATCACTGCCGGCAACCTCGACAACCGGGGCGGCGTGCTCTCCAGCCTGCAAGCCGCGTTCACCACCCAACTGACTGGCGTGCTGAAAAACGGCTATGACCTGAACAACAACCGTCAGGGCGGCATCACCCAGGCCCAACGCCTGAATCTGACCGCCCTGGGCGGAATCGACAACTATGGCGGGCGCATTTCTGCGCAAAGCGGTGACGCGATCATCGCCACCGGCAACTTCGACAACCGCAACGGCGGTCTGTATGCCAAAGGCAAGATCAATGTCACGGGCAGCAATTTTGACAACAGCGGCGACAACGATGGCCAAATCGCCGGTCAACAAGTCGACCTCAACCTCACCGGCACGCTGAACAACCGCCTGGGCATCATCGAGAGCGACAGCACCCTGGCGATCAAGGCCGCCAGCCTCGACAACCAGACCGGTCAACTGCGCGCCTTGGGCACCAGCGGTAAAACCAGCTTTCAGATTGGCGGTCTCTTCGATAACCGCAACGGTACGCTGGAAAGCGCCAACACCGACCTGGGCATGGCCGTGGGCAGTTTCCTCAACGGCGGCGGCAGCCTGCTGCACGTGGGCAACGGCACCTTCGACATCTCCACTGCGAACGTTACTGGTGCCGGCGGCACCATCGTTACTCGCGGCGGCCTGACACTTAACGCCGATACTTGGAGCAACAGCAACGTCATTCAGGCCGGACGCCTGACCGTCAACGTCAACAACTTCACCCAGACCGCAAGCGGCCAGTTGCTGGCTTCCGACAGCCTCGTCGGGACCGGCGTCAATTGGTTCAACGAAGGCCTGATTGCCAGTGATGGCAGCCTGAGCATGGGTCTGAGCGGTGCTTACTGGGGCGGCGGGCGTCTCAGCAGTCTTGGAACTCTTGGCCTGAGCGCCGCGCAAGTGAGCCTCAATGCCGCCACGTCGAGCATTGCCGGTGGTGGTAACACAACGCTCAATGTCAGCGGCCAATTGGACAATGCCGGTCGATTGACATCTGCAGCGCACCTGACGGTCAACTCAGGCGGGATCAATAACTTCGGAACGCTGGCCGGTGCTCAAAAGCTGACGGTCACTACGGGGACGTTGGTCAACAATCGTGGGCTGATCTTCAGCGGCGGCGACATGCAGCTCCTGAGCCCCAGCTTCACTAACAGCTACGGGCAGGTGTACAGCCTGGGCAGTACGCTGATTGCCCGGGACAAAAACGGGACCAAGGCTGATCTGCTGGACAACAGGTCCGCAGGGATTGATAGCACGGGCGATCTGACGATTGCAGCCACGACGGTTAACAACGTCATGGATGTCTTGCAGTACACGGAACATGAGAAAAGTGTTGCCACTATCACCTCTCTGCCGTGCGCACTGATCGCGTACGGATGTGACAGTCGTGGCGGTGGCCGCATAAACGGTCTTTGGGAAATTGCAGAAACCGATCGTTTGAAGGTCACGCTTCATTCTGAAGCTGCCTCGATCAACAGCGGCTCGGACCTGACAATTAATGCAGGAGAAGTGAACAACATTAGCAGCAACGTGACGGCCTCTGGTGATTTGGCGATCACGGCTTCGACGATCAACAACAAAGGTCTGCAAGAGCAGGAAATCCTGTCCACTCGAAGGTACGTGAGCTGGGTCAATGAAACAGCCTCGGCCATCAGCATGGCTGGCATCTTCACCCAACGAAACAACCCGACGCCTTCGGCCACGGTCGAACAGGACATGAGTAATTTTCTGAAATGGATGGGAGAAACACTGCCCGCCAACAGTCGCGTCATTAATGGTGAGTCTCTGGATGCAATTATCCAGGCCGGCGGAAACGTATCCCTAAACGCTGCACAGAACATCAATAACAGCGTGGTGCGTCCGTACTACGCCTATGTCGCGGCGGGTCGTAGCAAAGCTGACACCGGAGCAGGCAGCGCTTACTCGACGCCGATCTACATCAACGCGCAACTCCCGCCCAACCTGGCGCAGCAACAAGTCAACCCGTTGGCGCTTCCCGGTTTCAGCCTGCCCACGGGCCAGAACGGCTTGTTCCGCTTGAGCGGGCAAGACAGCAGCACCCCGGTGGCCAGCGGTCCGCAGAGCTGGACAATGGGCGGTGCCACCGTCAGCCCGATCCAGCGTCAGCAACCATTGCCTGATGCCAAGGCTCGGGATATTCAACTGGCCGGCAACGCTCAGGTTTCAGCGACCACCGCTGACCTGAACCCGGTTGATCGTCAAGCACCCAACGTGTTTGCAGGGGCCAGCGCAATAGATGTCAGCACACCGCTTGCCGACTCGACCAATGCCGCACTACCGGGACGTGCAACGGCATTGACGGTCAATCGCGTGCAAGGTTTGCCGGCCAGCAGCCAGTCCAAGCCGCACAAATACTTGATAGAAACCAACCCGGTACTCACCGACCTCAAGCAATTCATGAGCTCGGATTACCTGCTGTCCAACCTCGGTTACGACCCGGACAACAGCGCCAAGCGACTGGGTGATGGCCTCTATGAACAGCGCCTGATACAGCAAGCGGTCGTGTCGCGTACCGGTCAGCGCTTTATCGATGGTCAGACTTCCGATGAGGCGCTGTTCAAATACTTGATGAACAACGCCATCGCCAGCAAAAACGAGCTCAACCTTGCGTTGGGCGTCTCCCTGACTTCTGAGCAAGTCGCGGCCCTGACCCACGATATTGTCTGGATGGAAAACGCCGTGGTGAACGGCGAGCAAGTGCTGGTACCGGTGCTGTACCTGGCCAACGCCAACAACCGCCTCGCCGCCAACGGTGCCCTGATCCAGGGCCGCGACGTGACCCTGATCGCCGGTCAGGATTTGAACAACGCCGGGACATTGCGCGCCTCGAACAACCTGTCCGCCACCGCGGGCAACGACCTGGTCACTAGCGGACTGGTGGAGGCCGGCAATCGCCTCGACCTGCTGGCGGGGAACAACCTCGTTAACAAGGCCGGCGGCATCATCGCGGGCCGTGACGTCACCCTCACCGCCACCCGTGGCGATGTCATCAACGAACGCAGCATCACCACCCATGAAAGTGGCACGGGCAACATCAACGAGCGCAAGGACTTCGTCAACAGCGCCGCCCGTATCGAAGCCGCCAATGCCCTGACCCTCAATGCCGGCCGCGATATCAACAACACCGGGGGCGTACTGAAAAGCGGCGCCGATACCACGATCAACGCCGGTCGTGACGTCAACCTTGTCTCCGCTGAACAGGTTGTCAGCAGCGAGCGGGGACTGCATCGCAATGAAACCGTGACCCAATACGGCTCAGAAGTGGATGTGGGGCAGAGCCTGAAGGTCAATGCCGGGCGCGACCTTACCGTTATCGCCAGCCAGATCGACGCCAAGCGCGATGTGACCATGAGTGCGGTCGGTGATTTGACACTGGCTTCTGCGGCGGATGAACAGCATGCCTATGGCGCGAACAAGAAGTTTGTCAGTCAGGAAGATCACGTCAGTCAGGTGTCTACCAGCGTTAATGCAGGTGGTACCGTCTCGCTGAACGCAGGTAAAGATTTGAGCCTTATTGCCAGCCGGGTAAGCGCCGGGGATGAGGCTTATTTGACTGCTGGTGCCAATCTGGCACTTCAGTCGGCGGAAGATAGCGATTACAGCTTCTACAGCAAGACCAAGAAAAGTTCATCAGGCAAGAAGAGCCGTCTCGATGAGGTAGCCAGCACCACCAATATCGCCAGTTCGGTAACTTCGGGTGGCGACATTACCCTGCTAGCCAACAACGACATGCTCATCAAAGGTAGCGAAGTTGCGTCTGATAAAGGTGGTGTGAAGCTGGTTGCAAACAACGACATACAAATCGTTGCAGTTACTGACTCGCAAAGTGTCCGTCATGAAAGCAGCTCCAGCAAAAGTAGCTGGGGTGGCTTGAAGTCGAGCAAGGTAAAAGATCAGGTTTCAGAGAAACAAACCACTGCAGTGGGCAGTATGATCTCCGGTAACACCGTAGATGTGGTCGCCAATCGCGACGTCACGATCACTGGTTCAGCTCTGGTAAGTACAGATGATCTGACAGTGCAGGCTGGCCGTGACCTGACCATCAACGCAGCGGAAAACACCTTTGCTCGCAATGAGCTATACAAGGAAAAGAACCGTGATCTGACCGGTGTACTGACCGCCAACAACCTTGGCGTCGATGACATCACCGGCAATCAGCATTTGTCGGTCAGCAGCGGGAGTCATACGGGCAAGTCATTCCAGACTACATTGACTGGCAGCACTATTGGCTCCGGCGCAGGCAACGTCACTCTTTCCAGTGGTCGTGAACTGAATGTGATCGCCAGTGATCTGGTCAGCACCAAGAACATGAGCCTGATTGGCTCCAAGGTGACCATCGCAGCGGGTATGGAAAGCTCGAGCCAAAGCAGTACCGACAAGTCCAGCAGCCTGGGGGTTGGTCGGGTCATTGGCGGCATGATCGTTGATACGGTTAATACGATTCACAATTCGGTCGAAGCTGCCAAAAACGCCGATGATCCACGACTTAAAGTAGTCAAATACGCTCAGGCAGCTATGGCGTTGAACGACCTCGGCGGTATGGCGGGTAGCGCCGAAGGCGCGGGCTCCGATTATGGCAAAAAACAAGGTTCCGCCAGCAATGGCTCTTTGATAAAGATCGGTACTGAGCTGGCGAACACCCATAGCAAGAGCACCAGCGAATACTCCAGTCAGACCGCCAAACAGAGCACGATCAATGCGGGCCAGAGCCTGTTGATCATCGCTGATGGCGGTGCGCCGGGAGCTGTCGGTGATATTCATGTCGTCGGAAGCAGCTTGAAAGCCGCCGACACTGCGCTGATTGCAAAGAATAACATCGTCCTGGAAAGCGCACAGAACACTGCTGACTGGGCCAACAACGGCAGCAATAACAAAACTGCTATCGGGGCCAGCTTCAACCTGGGCGAGCAGAACGGCTTCACCCTTGATCTCGGAGCGTCTGTTGCCAAAAACAAAGGCACCGGCAGCTCGGTCACCCAGGTCAATACAACCCTGGATACTGGCTCTCTCTCCTTGCACAGCGGTAATGACACGACGCTGGCAGGCGCACAAGTGCGAGCCGACAGTATCAAGGCGTTGATCGACGGCAACCTCAACATTACCTCGCGTCAGGACACCGAGACCCAGAGCAGCAAACAGGGGAGTGCCGGTATCGGCGCCAGTATCTGTATTCCGCCATTTTGCTACGGAGCAACCGTCACCGGTTCTGCAAGCCTTGCCGCTGGCAACATGAACAGCGACTACAAGGCGGTGACAGATCAGAGCGGTCTGTTCGCCGGCAAGGGCGGTTACGACATCACCGTTGGCAAAAACACCAGCCTGCAAGGTGCGGTCATTGCAAGTGAAGCAACGCCAGACAAGAACCTGCTCAGTACCGATCGCCTGTTCGTCAGTGACATCAAGAACACCAGCGAGATCAGTGCTCAATCGGCCGGTATTTCGCTGTCTTATGGCGGCAAGTCCGGCACGAGTGTCGGCGGAAGCATTCCGCTAGCGCTTGAAGATTCGGATCACAGCAGTACGCGCAGCGCTGTCAGCGAAGGCACCATCATCGTCCGTAATACTACAGGCGTGAATGATCTGGTTGGGCTGAATCGCGATACCGCAAACGCGAATGAGGCACTGGACAAACCTGATCAAAAAGCCATTCAAGAGCGGATTGATCTGATCCAGAGCACGGTTTCGCTGTCGCGAAACATTATCGGCAAAGTGGCTAACGCTCAGCAGCAAGCTGCCGCTGACAAAGTCAAAACAGCGAAGACGGAGGAGGAGCGTCAGGCCGCGATCAATGAGTACAACAGCTGGGCGGTTGGCGGTGACAAACACATCATGGCGGATGTTGCTTCGGGCTTGATTGCTGTAGGCCTTGGTGGAGTGGGTGGTGCAACTGCAATTGGTGTCGTCGCCAACGCCACCGCTAACGATGCTTTCAAAAAAATCGGTGATTACGCCGACCAGCAAGCACGCGATGCTACCGACAGCGTGACTCGAGCGGCGTGGGCCGAAAGTGGGGCCGCACGTGTAATGCTGCACTCGCTGGTTGGCGCGGTAATGGGGTTGTCGGGCAGCAGTGTAGCCGCTGGCGCATTGGGCGCCGGCGTCTCCGCCGCTCTGATGCCAATGATTGCTGAGGCCCTGCGCAATAGTGGGTTGAGTGAGCAGCAGCAGAATGCGTTGGGGACCTTGATTGCTTCCGGTCTTGGCGCGGCAGCGGGGTCTGGTGGAGCAACGGGGGCGACCACCGCGATCAACAGTGCATCCGGCGTGGAAATGTTCAACCGTCAATTGCACAAGCAGCAGGAAATCCCGCTGCTTAAGAAGAAAGCGGATGAGCTTGAAAAAACACTTGGAAACCCGCGCTCAAGCGCCCGCTGGGAAGACCTGCTGATGCTCGCCGCTGGCGCTCAAGTAGATGCTGCCGGTCTGGAAAATCTGAAAAGCGTGATGCAGAAGGCGGTCGGCAATGATCCAGAGTCCGAGAACTTCGCTCGAGATATGGGCAACGCGTATGACGCAATCAACCAGTTGTCCGCTCAGAAAATCCCGCTAACCTGGAGCGATGGTCGACCGATCATCGCTAACGGCGCACCGGCATACGCGTTCAATGCGACGCAGGAACAATTCGACGACTCTACACTCTTCAACGCCGCAGGGACTTATGGTCCAGGAGCGGTCTACCAACAGTGGAGTCAATTCGGTAAAGACCAGACGGCTCAGTATGGAAATGAGTTGTCCAATATTTCCACTTACGCGTCTGGCGTGGCGGACGCAGCGGATCGATTGTCGACAATTGCGGGCAAAGGGATATTGTCGGTCAGTGCTATCGACGATGTGCTCCTTTCGATGACAGGGCTTCGAGGTGGCAAGGTAGTTATCGATGCGGTTCTGGAGGTGCTGGCAAAGAGGCAGGTTGCGAAAGACCTTATTTCTACGGCGGGTGCAAAAGGTTTTGGGCAAATTGAAGGTGCCTATTCGGCAATCAAACCTGGACCATTGGCCGATAGCATTGCTGAAACTTTTTCTGGCGGACGGTACTCTGTCGTCACCCTTGAGAAGGATACTGTTCTTTACCGCGCTGGCACCGCTGATAAGCCCCTTGGACAGTTTTTTAGTAGTGAACCGCCATCTGGCATTTTACAGACAAGGATCGACAAGGCTGTTCTACCGGAGTGGCCAGGTGGTGCAAAGTCTCCAATCGACACTGCTTTTGAGATAAAAATACCCGCAGGTACCAAGGTGTATGTTGGCGAGGTTGGGTCCCAAGGTGGGTTCTACGTCGGTGGAACGCAGCAAATTGTGGTCCAGAAGCCTTGGTTAATTGACGGGATTCAAGTAATTAACTCGAGCCCAATCAAATGACAAAGCTAGATGATACTGACGCGGTACTGAAACGAATGATTGAACTGCTTCGTATAGGGGCGTTTGATGATTGGGCGGTAGAGCTTGAAAAAATCACGATGAATTTTGACGGAGACCCAAAATCTAAATCGTCTAAATTGTTGTCCTTATATGGAGGGATGGGGTCTCTGAATGATGTCGTATTCTATAAAAAAGGTCAGCCATTGATCGCAGAAAATAACGAATTTGAAACGCTAAGAATTCAGCTCTATGAGCTTTGTAAAAAACTAGCGTGATGGGGCAAAAGAAACCGCAGCAATATCTAGTGAAGCAGCAAGTGTTAACGCTCAAGCTGCTTTGAGGGCAAAGCTTTCAGGCTTGCAGAAAGCACAAGAGAACGCAGTTGTTACGAAAACACTTCCTGATGGACGGATTCGATATTACACACAGGAAGCCCCTGCTCGAACTGAAGGTGTTACTCGTGGCGCTTCGTTTGCCACGAGTACAATCCTACGACCGGCTCCACTAGACAGTGGATGGAAAGCTATGACCATTCAGGGAATATCATACGGGTTCACCCTAAAAGCATTAATGGACAGCCGGTTAGTGCGCAGCACTATCCTCCTTCAGGTGCAGAGTTGGAGAGCTGGAAATAATGTACTCACAAGCTGATCTTGCTATGGATCTAGAAAGAACACTGGCTAGAGGTTTCGATGTTTTTAGGATCTCTAAAGTGGCGTTTGAAATCTACCAAGACCATGGCTTAGAAATTACTGCCCCCATGGAACGAGCACTCCTCACATTGATGGCAATGGAGGAGGGCGAGGAATTTGAGTTAACTGAGTCAGAGTTTTTGGCTCTGATTTCAGAGGTTAAAGCTATGTAGATGGTATAGAAAAGGGGACTATAGAAAAGGGGACAGATCTATTTGTCTATTTGTCTATTTGTCTATTTGTCTATTTGTCTATTTGTCTATTTGTCTATTTGTCTATTTGTCTATTTGTCTATTTGTCTATTTGTCTATCTTGTCCCGTCCTGAAATAGGTTTACACCCGTTTCAGGACTAGACAGCTGTGTGACCGGAAAATAAATCTGTCCCCTTTTGTCCCCAGATTAGATACCCAAGTCCATTAGGTAACTGAGAAGGGTTGTATGGCATTTTATATAGAGATGGATAAGGTCGCAGAAACTGAAGAGTATGTTGTGTGCACGTTCGGCCGGAATTTGGAAGTTGGGTTGATACAGCTAGAGAAAAATGGTGAAGCTATTCGCGTGTTGAGAGAATGTCCTCTGGATGTTAATGGGGTATGGTCGAAAAGAGCGGGTATGAAGTTGGCCCGCCTTTGGAAAAATGGAAGCTTTCCTGATAAAGCGCAATGGACTTCCTGAGGATTTGGAAACAAAAAATGGACGTTCTTTTCAGTTTGTCGAGTTGGATAGCTTGGCCCTGCGCCTTATCTGGCATTGGCGGGGGGCAGAAAAAACTGAAGGAATAAGTGACGAATCACTAAACGCTGAGCTGTTAACGATGTTGAAGTAGGCAGGCTATTTGTAGCGGTAAGGCGGAGCGATTTACTTGTTCGGGCATGCAATAAAATGGGTGGATTGGGTTGTTGCTCAATATTAGAAAATGATGAATATGCTCCGTCAGGGGATTTTTGGGATGAAGAGTGATAAGCACCAAAATGGACGCATATTGGAATCTTGTATGCTCACACTCGATATTTAATGGAAATAAAAGGACATTCTACGTGAACAAAACCGCATTGCTGCTGACCCTGATTTCCACATTGTCAGGCTGCCACTCCAACATCAGAGACTCTTCCCCCAGCCTGCTGAAAGACGGTATCCAGTTGCACCAAAACACGGTAGCTGTCGATGCGCAGCACGCCAAGGTCATCATGAAAGCGTCGGGCAACACATTTCCAGTCGAGTTTTCGGTCCGCCGTGCAGCCGACACTGACCAGAGAATGGAAGTGCTAGGGACCGTGGTGGATTCCGGCCAGGGCAAGGTGTTCGGCTGGATCGCCAAACTTAACGAAGTGGCCAATAGCGCCACGGTTAAACGCTTCCCGCAGTTGGAAGTACAGGCTGATGCCGACAAGCCTTTTGAGGTGTCGGGATATTCGAATGGCAGGGGCGCCGGCGGCAATTATAGTTGCGGCCCGCTGAAGAACACTTTTACGCCAGAGCGAAGTAAGGTCTATTTGGTGGAGTTCCAGTTTGTCGGGCAGGGCTGTGAACAGCATGTTTACGATGTGACCCTGCCTCAGCAGCGTGTTCCCGTGATGAGTGCACCGGCTGTGTGAAAAGGAGATCTATTGCTCGCTACATAAAACGGGCGACCCAAAAGGTCGCCTGTTTTCATTCAGCCCGCAACCGCCGACCAGCTCTCGCGCACTCGTTAGACCTCCGACGAGAGCATGTTCAAGTACCTGATGAACAACGCGGTCGCCAGCAAACAGGAACTCAACCTGTCGCTCCGCGTCAGCCTGACCTCCGAACAAGTCGCGGCCCTGACCCACGCCTCAGTCCGGGTTAAGACGGGTTAACCGGTTGAGGGCCGAAGTACGGCAAAAGTTCAGCGGCGCAGTGGTGGATCGACCGGGATTTCGTGGATGCTTAGCCTTCCTCCCCTTTTTCCTGTGCCCAAGGATCGAACATGCTTCCAAAAGTAGTGTTGATGGTACTTTTCCTGTCGCTATCAGCTTGCGGACCTTCTCGTTCAGCATGGATCGACAGCGCCAACAGCCTGGTCGGGCAGCCGATGCCCGATCTCGAAAACAAACCTTGCGATGCTCGCTGTCAGCTCATGCTGTGGTCCCCAAACAATCACGAACACCGCTATGAACGAGTGGTCGAGGGCGATGGCAATCGTTACTACTTCAACTGGCTATTCGATTGCAGTTACTCGGTGTACACCACGGCCGATGGTGTGATCCGGTCGTGGCGGTTCGAGACATCGCGGCCTGAAAGTTGTTATGTGTTCTAGCGCACTATCCCCCGTGGCAGCAGCTGGATGACGTCTTGTCGTCGTATTTGTCGTGGTGCTGCACCCACTCCATGATTTCTTCTTCATTACGGCCCTTCGGCGTCAGGTCGAGGTAATTGTAGGTGCCGACCAACATGTCGAGACCACGGGCATAAGTGGAGTAGGTATGAAAAATTTCGCCCGCTTCATTGCGATAAAACACGCTGAGGCCGGGGAGTTCTTCCTCGGCACCGTCGGATTTTTCGTAGTTGTAGGTGGCTCTGCCGGCAGCGACATCTTCGGCCCGGGCAGAGACGCCAAAGTCGTAGTTGAAATCGCAGCCTTCTGACGACACCCAATCAAACTTCCAGCCCATGCGCCGTTTGAAAGCCTGGAATTCGGCGAACGGTGCGTGAGAAACCGCGACCACTGCCACGTCATGATGGGCCAGATGCTGGTTGGCGCCGTCGATGTGGTCGGACAGGAACGAGCAGCCGGGGCAACCTTCGTCCCATCCAGCGGCGAACATGAAGTGGTAGATGACCAGTTGGCTGCGGCCGCCAAACAGGTCGGCGAGTTTCAGTTCGCCGTTCGGGCCCTGGAAGTGGTAGTCCTTGTCGATTTTCACCCAGGGCAGGGCGCGGCGTTCGGCGCTGAGTTTGTCCCGCTCCTTTGTGAAGGCTTTTTCGTGGGCCAGGTGTTGTTTGCGTGCGGCGAGCCATTCATCGCGGGACACGACGGGATGATTCTGAACGTTCATCAGGTTTTCTCCTTCGCAAGGCTGGGAGGTGACTTACAGAGCCTAGTCGTTTGACTTGCGTCCAATTCGACATGCCGTCGGTCGGCAGCCGCAAAAAACTCGGCTGAACGGCTGCGCAGCGTGTAGGTCACAACTTAAGAAGGCCCTCTCTCACAGGCTTTGGAGGTTGAATCAGGATGACCACTTACAACTGGGATTTGATTGAACGCTTGCTGCACGAAGTGCAACGCGGTGAGGCCAGTTTCACGCCGCGCCCGTATGCCGAGCAGCATGCGGCGGAGAAAGCGTCGGAAGGCGAACAGACTGAAAATCTGGATCACCTGAAAGCGGTGGCCGGCGAGTATGAAAAATTACTGCTGGAGCGCGGCTATATCGAGTCTCGACCCGAAGAGCAGGGCGGCACCGGCTCCAATTACATTTTGACGCCGCGTGGCTCGAGCTTGTTGAGCCTGATCGACAGCAGCATTCCGGGTAATGACCATCCGCGGCAGGTATTGGATGAGCAGGAAGATGCTCTGGATGCGCTGACGTTTGATGAGGTGGCGTCGAAGGCGCAGATTGCCTGAAGACCACCTGAAACCAATGTGGGAGTGAGCCTGCTCGCGATGATGGAGTATCAGACAACGACGATGTCGACTGACACTCCATCATCGCGAGCAGGCTCACTCCCACATTTTGACCTGTGTTGGGCTTAGCCTTGTTGCGCGGCTTTCAGGCATTTCAAATCGTTGAAGTCCTTGCGCACCCCTCCAATCTTTTTCAACAGCCGCTGACGTTGAGGCGGCGTACTCTCGGCCATCAAATCCACAAACAATCCTCGTGCTTGCGCTTCAGTGTTGGCATAGGCCTGACGGTACGCCGGCGTCCATAAACTCTCACGATTCACCAGAAGCGTCTCGATTCTCTGTGGGAATTCCGGACTCTGACGCTGCGCAACGGCCGCACTGAATTGCTTCTGCCAATGCGCTCGGTTGGCGATCCATTGCGTGTTCTGGTCACCCAAGGCGTTCGACCATGTCTCCACCCGTTGTCTCTGAGTCGGGCTGAGCGGGCCCAGCCAGTCATTCAGGCGTTTTTGCATGCGCTCGCTACGTTCCTTGATCTGCTGATCGAGCGTCGGTTTGACGTAATCGTCTTGGCGCTTGCGCTGATCCTTGGCGAAGGCGTCGTTCATTTCAGCGACTTGCTTGTCATCCAGCCCCTGTAACAATTCGATGGCCGAAGGGGTGATTTCCCGGGCGGTCTGTGCGATGGCGTCCTTGGCTTCCTGAGTGCGGGTTTGCAGCGCGTCGTCGGTGACCTGGTTGGTCTCGACCATCGCCTGCAAGCGGTCCAGCCAGTCAAGGTAGCCCGGCAGTTGCGTGGTGCAGTGCCAGCTCAGGTGTTCCTTGAGGCGCTCGTTGAACCAGCCTTTTTGTTCGCCGTTCATGTCCAGGTAATCGCTGAGCGTCCACGGAATGATCACGTCGAGGTTGCGATAGGCCAGGCCCACGCGGCTACAGGCGCCAAGGGCCAGGCTGAGCGTGATGATGAGGGCGAGATACTTTAACCAGCGCGACATGGGCGAATCCTTGCGAAGATCTGGCTTCTTTAGTGGATTCTTATGTGAACGCAGAATGGGCCCGGCAGTTCAGCCGATCAATAGAAGGGGCGCTCGGCCTTGAGGGTGACCAACCCGTCGCACTGGCTGTTGTGCCCGGAGTAGGCGGAACAGTCGCTGCCGCTGAGGCTTGAATCGCTGTAGATCAGGTTGAGGTCGACACCCATGAACGGCCGGGAAAGTTGCACCGACCAATCGGTGAAACTGCCGATATAGCCGCCGTCGACGGACGCTGGCGTGTTGAGTTGGTGGGTGGTGTATTTCATGCTGATCCCGATGCCGAACGGCTGATTGCCGCCCAGGTCGGCGAAGACGGTGCTGTTCTGTTTGTCCGGGTCGTTGCTGAACGCGGCGCCGAAACGGCTGCCGAGAAAGGTCAGGCCGCCGAAAAACTCCTGGCTGTCGAGGGTGTCCACTTTCGGGTAGCTGTAATGGATCATGCCGACTTCGTACCCGAGGGTATTATCGAAAGGCTGTTTAAAGCCCAGGTAGGAGTCGACTTCAAGGTTGGCCCCAGGGGATAAACCCATGCTCGGCGCCCATTGCCCCGCGTAAAAGCCACTGTCATGGCTCAGGTCGAGACCACCGTGGAACGAACCGGTGCTGGCGGGCTTGACCAGCCCTTGGGCCATGCTGCGGCTGGGGGTGGTGCCGAGTTTGAGATCGAAATCGCCCAATTCACGCTGGAAGATTTGCGCGTTGGCGACCGAACACGACAGCAGGGTGCCGAGCAATAAATGGGAGGGTTTGAGCATGCGTCACTCCATGACCGCGAGGAGCAGGAACAAAAACCTACTGAAACGCTTGATCTAGACGTGTGCAAGCATACCGGCGAATGCTCGGCATTGAAGGCCGTTCGTCGATTTTTGAAATATTGATGTGTTTGGCGGGGTGTTGCGGGGAGGTTCCAGTCCAAGCGCTTCGAAGCTCAAAGCGCTTACGGACCAGGTGACGCGGCGGATCTTTGGGTGAGTGTTACTTCTTGCCCAAAGTGATCTGCTTGGACGGGCCGAACGTCTGGCCGCTCACGCCTTTGGCAATTTGCTGGATCTCGCCGCCGGACTTGAGGAACGCAGCGATCTGGTTGTTGATCGATTCGCTGGTTTCAACGGCTGGAGCTGGCTTTGCTTTGCTGTTGGATGCTTTTACACGCATGGCGGCCATTAACCTGTAGAAAATTAACTTGGCCAGGCATCGTACAGGAAATACTTGACAATTGCTTGGCTAATATCCCCTCAAAATACACATCGCAGGGGCGTCATTAATCACAAGCTATTATTCGAAATACGTTCCTAAGCTGCTGTTTTAAATAAGAACGACAGTAGAAAAACACAGGTTTCAGATCCGCTGGCGAGGGTGACGATCGCCCGTTCGGCCTGACGAGCGGCCAAACACTCAAGGCAGAACCCAGGAAAATTAAGGCCTTCAGAAGAATTTCTGGTGTCACCGGGCTGGCCACGGGAACGCCGCACGGAAAAACGGGTAGAATGCCGCCCACGCAATGAGGGTATTGGAAATGGCTTTAGTCGGGCGCTACAACAGTTTGCAAGTGGTTAAACACACTAACTTCGGTTTATATCTTGACGGTGGCGCGGATGGCGAAATCCTCCTGCCTAATCGTTATATTCCCAAAGATATTCCCAGCGAAGATGAAGATTGGCTCAACGTTTTTGTTTATCTGGACAGCGATGACAAACTCATCGCAACTACCGAAAAGCCGAAAGTTCAGGTCGGTGAATTCGCCAGTTTGAAAGTCGTTGAAGTCAACAGCATCGGTGTTTTCCTGGATTGGGGCCTGCCGAAGGATTTGCTGCTGCCGTACTCCGAAGAAAAACGTCAGATGACCGCCGGTGAATATGTCGTGGTGCACGTCTACCTCGACAAGCACACCCGCCGCATCACCGCGACGGCTCGCCTGGACCGCTACCTCGACAAGACTCCCGCCAGCTACACGCCTGGCCAGGAAGTTGATTTGCTGGTGGCCGAAGCGACCGACATGGGCTTCAAGGCAATCATCAACAACAAGCACTGGGGCCTGATTCACAAGAACGAAATCTTCAAGTTCATGCGCGCCGGCAAGGAAGAGAAGGGCTTTATCAAAGAAGTCCGTGCCGACGGCAAGATCAGCCTGAGCCTGCAACCGGTGGGCGAAGAAGCCGCCACCAGCCTCAACTCGAAGATCCTCGCCAAGTTGCGTGAAAACAACGGCACCCTGCCGGTCAGCGACAAGAGCGACCCGACCGTGATCACCAGCCTGTTTGGTGTCAGCAAAGGCAACTTCAAGAAGGCTATCGGTGCGCTGTACAAAAATGGCCAGATCGTCATTCATGCGGATCGCATTGAACTAAGCTGACCTCGCTCCGGCCCCATATAGAACGATTACAGAGGGGCGGGTTATGAAAAAAGGGCTGTTTGCCTACGCGGGCACCTTGCTCGCGTTTCTTGTGCTCGACGGCCTATGGCTGGGCGTGCTGATGGCGCCGACTTATCGGGCGCTGCTCGGTCCGCTGATGCTCGACCAACCGCTGCTGGCCCCGGCAGCGGTGTTCTATCTTCTTTATGTCTTGGGTTGCGTGGTGTTCGTGGTGTTGCCGGCGAAGACCTGGCGACGAGCTTCGGTGCTGGGCGCGCTATTGGGTCTGGTGGCTTACGGCACGTATGACCTGAGTAACTGGGCAACCTTGAACGGATGGTCGGCGCAGTTGGCGTTGACGGACATGGCCTGGGGCACGTTGGCCACCTGCATTGCCTGCACGGTCGGGTATTGGGTTGCGCGAAAAGTGCAGTGATCCTCGTTGCCTGCAATGACGCAATCGGGAATTTAAAGGTCCCGTCCAGGCGGCATTTTCTGGCCGTTTGGTTAATAATCGACAGCATAACTTTTCGCCCCGACACCGTTTGTTCAGCAAGCAGGCCGGGGCTTTGTTTTTACTGTCGAGTCACTGCCATGTTTGTTGTTGTCGAGGTGTTCCGGTGAGCGCCAGCCGGCGTAGCGCCGATGGATTTGCCCTGCAAGTGATGGTCGGGTTGTGCCTGATCTGGGGCGTGCAGCAGGTGATGATCAAATGGGCGGCGCCCGACATCGCTCCGGTCATGCAAGCGGCGGGGCGGTCGGGTATTTCCGCGTTGCTTGTAGGACTGTTGATCTGCTGGAAGGGTGGCTGGGACCAGGTCAGCAGCACCTGGCGCGGTGGCTTGTTGGCCGGTGCGTTGTTTGGTCTGGAGTTCTTTTTCATTTCCGAAGGTTTGCAACTGACCACGGCAGCGCATATGTCGGTGTTCCTTTACACCGCGCCGATTTTTACCGCGTTGGGCGTGCACTGGCTGCTGCCGAGCGAACGTCTGAGGCCGGTGCAATGGCTGGGGATTTTCCTCGCCTTCGTCGGGATCGCCATCGCGTTTGCCGGCGGCGTGTCCTGGGACAACCTCGACCACCGCATGTTGATGGGCGATGCGTTGGGCGTACTGGCCGGGGCATCCTGGGGCGCGACCACGGTGGTGGTGCGTGCCTCGCGACTGTCGGAAGCCCCGGTCACGCTGACCCTGTTTTACCAACTGATCGTCGGTTTCGTTGGGCTGCTGCTGATCGCGATCCTCAGCGGTCAGGTGACCCACGTCAGCCTGACCACCGTGGCGGTGGCGAGCGTGCTGTTCCAGGGATTGGTCGTGTCGTTCTTCAGCTACCTGACGTGGTTCTGGCTGTTGCGCCGTTACCTGGCCGCGAACCTGGCGGTGTTTTCGTTCATGACACCGCTGTTCGGTGTCACATTCGGCGTGGTGTTGCTGGGTGAAGAGTTGAGCCTGAACTTCGTCATCGGTGCCGTGCTGGTGTTGTTGGGCATCACGTTTGTCAGCGCTGAGCAGTGGGTTCGCCGTCGTTTGCGCAAAGCCCTTGGGCAGCAGTGACCGGACGCAACAGCAGACCACCAGCGACAAGCAAGCCGCTACCGGCAACCACCAGTGCTGGCTGCAAACCGCCGCTGAAATGGCTGCTCAGCGCCGCCAGCAACGGCCCGGCGAGTTGACCCACCGCAAAGCAGGCCGTTAGCATCCCGGCGTTGCGTTGAGTAGCGTGGGGCGCCAGTTCCCGGGAACGTTGCATCACCAATTGCATGCAGGCCAGGAACGGCGTGCCGCAAAGAATCACCCCCAGCGCCAGGCCCGAGCCGCTGCCCAACAGGCAGGCAAAGACACCAGCGGCTTGCAGCCACAACGTCACCATCAGCCAGTGGCGGGTGCCATTCGGGGTTTGTCGACGCAGGCTGACCAGCACCACCCCGATAGCCGACGCCAGACCGAAGCACGGCCAGAACAGGTCGGCCTGCCATTGGCCATGGAACTGTGCGCTGGCCATTTGCGAAAGGAACGTGGCGGGGATGATGTAGCCCAAGCCGTACAACCCGTAGATCACACCTAGGCGGCCAATGCCTTGCTGACTCGAAGTGCCCGCGCTCGGTGCGGCAACCACTGCGGCGGTCGATTGCGGCAGAAACGGCAGAATTCCCAGCAACATCGCCAGGGCGACACCGGCATAAACCAGCCACAAGGTGGCAGACGTCTGCCCCAGCAGGTGCGAGCCCAACGCCAACATTCCTGTGAGAAAAATCCCCAAACCAGGTCCGGCAAATACCTGGGCGCCCAGTCGTGGGCGGCCGGCTGCCGCTGCCAGTGGCTGGCTCAACGCCGTGATCATCACCAGCACCCAGGCGCTGGCCACGCCGGTACCGAATCGCAGCACCAGGTGCGACCAGAACCCGTTGGCCCAGAACGACGCCAGCGTCAGCAGCACACACAGCCACAACCCACCGAGCAGGCGCCGACGAACTTGTTCGGGACGGCGAGAGAACATGGCGTCCACGGCGCCGACGAAGTAGCCGAGGTAGTTGGCGGCGGCAATCAGACCGGCGGCAGTCAGGTCGATCTGACCTTCGCTGAGCAAGTGCGGCATTTGCGGCGTGAGGGCGAAACGCCCGATGCCCATGGCAATCATCAGGGCAATAAAACTGGCGAGTAAGCGAATCAAGGGAGACATGGTCTGGATTCCGGCAAAGGATCAATGACCGTCAGGCTAGGACTGATTGACTTTCTTTAAAAATGAATAATAGTGAGTAACTTGTTCTGATTTGGAGAAGATCGTGGAGTTCAGCCAGTTACGAATCTTCCAGGCCGTGGCGCAAGAGGGCTCGATCACCCGTGCTGCCGAACGGTTGCACCGGGTGCCGTCTAATCTGTCAACGCGGCTCAAGCAACTTGAAGAGCAGCTCGGTGTAGAGCTTTTCGTCCGCGAGCGTCAGCGTTTGCAACTGTCACCTGCGGGAAAAGTCCTGCTGGACTACACCGCCATGCTTTTTAACTTGCGCGACGAAGCTCAGGCGGCGGTGCAGGGCGGGCAACCGGCCGGGGACTTCGTGTTGGGCACCATGTACAGCACGGCGGCGATTCATTTGCCGGGACTACTGGCGCGTTATCACCGCACGTATCCGGCGGTGAACCTGCAAGTGCAGTCCGGGCCCAGCGGTGAATTGCTTGAGGGTTTGCTCACCGGTCGTCTCGATGCAGCCTTGGTGGATGGCCCGCTGGAGCTGGCCGGTCTGGACGGTGTGCCGTTATGCGACGAGCGGCTGGTGCTGATCAGCGAGGCCGATCACCCGCCGGTCCGCAGCGCCATGGACGTGGAAGGGCGCTCGGTGTTTACCTTTCGTCAGGGCTGCTCCTACCGCATGCGTCTTGAAGCCTGGTTTGCCCATGACCACGCGGCCATGGGCCGGGCGATGGAGATCGAGTCTTACCCGGGCATGCTGGCGTGTGTGATTGCTGGCTCGGGCGTGGCGCTGATGTCGGAGTCGATGCTGGCAAGCCTGCCGGGCCGTGAAAGCGTGGCGGTGCACCCGCTGGCGGAGCCGTTTGCCCACGCGACGACCTGGTTGATGTGGCGCAAAGGCATGGTCGGGGCCAACCTCAACGCGTGGATTGAACAGCAACAAGCGGTCTATCCATCGGCGCCGATGCAGGCTTCGGCGATTGCTTGAACTATCGGTCAGGTATTTTGATCAATTCAGTAACAGATCATTGCGGATTTGGCCGAGCATTGCGTAGGACTTCAGACTATTATCAGTGCGAAGGGGCTACAGAATTTCAGCCGCTCGGCACTACCCTGAAGGGGGCACCATGAAAGAGAAAATTCAAAACTGGCTGCACGATCTGGGTGTTGCACTCGGTTTGATCGAACCGCCTCTGCAACCTGTTCCTATTCGCACCGACGACGAACAGCGTCGACGCCAGCCGCGCCGTCGGTAAGTCTGACCCGCACTGGCTCAAACCTGGCAAATCCTCTGTGGCGAGGGAGCTTGCTCTCGCTGGGGCGCGTAGCGCCCCTTGGTAGCCTCAGAGTTGTCAGGGAATACTCGGACAGGATTGGCGACTGCTGCGCAGCCGAACGGGAGCAAGCTCCCTCGCCACAGTTCACCACTAGCGTGCGTTTGGCATTCGGACTCAATGCCGTCCAATCTCCACCAAAAACCGACTCAAATCATTCGCCGTCCTGGCATCCTTGAGCATACGGTCTTCTTCCGCCGTAAACGCCGTCAACCCCAGCTCATCCTCCAGATGGAAGATCAGCTCTTCGATATCCTGTTTATCCAATCCCAACTGCGCCAGGCTGGCGTTGTCGTCGAAGTCATCCTGACCCTCCAGCAGGCGGCTGATGAAACGATGCACGGCGGCACGAACGGCAGCTCTTTTCATGGTGGTTCTTCGAGGGCGTTATTGTTGTTCCTGAGCTTGAGTACAGCAGGCTTCAGGTGTGTGAGCGCTGCCACTCGTCAATCATCGTGCGCAAATGCTCCCCGGAAAAACTCCCGAAATGCCCGCCGTGCACCGTACGGATCGGCAACGTGCGCAAGCGCTGCAGGCTGCGAGCGTAGTCGTCGAGATTGGAGTGGTAGGCGTCTTCGATCAGCGGGCCGTCGTAGATGATGTCGCCGCTGAACAGCGTCTCGGTTGCCGCTTCGTACAGGCTGATGCCGCCCGGTGAATGCCCCGGCGTATGCAGCACCTGCAGTACGCGATTGCCCAGATCCAGCACGTCGCCTTCTTCAATCATCCCCGTGGCCGGCGCGGCTTTGACCCGATATTCGGCATAGCACAACGGGCAGTCCGGGTGCGCCTCGAACATCTCGTCGCCGACAAACGCCCGGCTCAAATCGTTTTCGCCGTCGGGTGCCGCCAGGATGTCGGCCTCGGCCGGATGCACCAGGCGCTCGGGAAATTCGTGATGACCGGCAATGTGGTCGAAATGGCAATGACTGGCCACTGCCACCAGCGGCCGCTCGGTGATCCACGGCAACTGCTCGCGCAGGCTCACCAACCCGGAACCGCTGTCCAGCAGCAAGTCCTTGTCGCGGCCCTGAATGTGCCAGAGGTTGCAGCGATAGAAGGGCCGGATGTAAGGCTCGTGAATCAGCCGAATGCCGTCACTGAGCTGTTTGACCTCGAACCACTGATCGCGCGAAACAATCTTCATCAAAGGTTTTCTCCAGACGAAAAAAAACGGGTGTGGCAACCGACGCCACACCCGTCGAAGAAAGCATCAAGTCGTTAGGTTCAGCTTAGGCGGCGCTGGCCATCGTTGCCGGACGAGGGGACAGCAAGCTGACCACCACGAAGCTCACCAGGCCCACGCCGAGGCTGTAGTAGATCGGAGTGTTGGCGTCCATACCGTCCTTGAACATGAACAGCAGCGCAGTGGCAAAGCCCATGCCCATGCTGGCGATAGCGCCGGCGGTGGTTGCGCGTTTCCAGAAGATCGCGCCCATCAGCGGAATCAGCATGCCGCCCACCAACAGGTTGTAAGCCAGGGTCAAGGCACTGATCACATCGTTTACCACCAGCGCGATACCCAGCACCACGATGCCGGTCAGCAGGGTGAACAGGCGGTTGATGCCCAGGCTCGACTGTTTGCCGCCGCGCAGTTTCGGCAGCAGGTCTTCGGTCAGAGTGGTGGCGGCGGCGAGCAGGCCGGCGCTGGCGGTGGACATCATTGCTGCCAGGGCAGCCGCGATCACCAAGCCACGGATGCCGTCCGGCAGCGAGACTTTGACGATAGCGGCAAAAGCGTTATTGACGTTGTCCAGATCCGGGATCAGTACGTGAGCGGCCATGCCGATCAATGCACAGACCAGGCCGTAGATGATGCAGTAGATGCCCGCGGTGGTACCGGCATACTTCGCAACTTTCTCGCTTCGTGCGGTGAACACCCGTTGCCAGATATCCTGGCCTATCAGGATGCCGAAGAAGTAAATCATGAAGTAGGTGATGATGGTGTCCCAGCCAATGCTGGTGAAGCTGAAGCTGGCAGCCGGCAATTGTGCAACCAGTTGATCCCAGCCACCCACTCGGTACAAGCAGATTGGCAGCAGCAGGAACATCAGGCCTACGGTCTGGATACCGAACTGGACGATGTCGGTCAGGGTCAGCGACCACATTCCGCCGATGGCCGAGTAGATCACCACCACGCCACCGCCGAGAATTACCGACATCCAGAACGGAAGGCCGAACAGCACTTGCAACACGGTGCCGATCGCCAGGATCGAGGTCACGCCGATCATCAGCGCATAGGCCAGCATGATGCTCGCGCTTGCGGTACGAGCCATTGGGTTATAGCGCTTTTCCAGCACTTGAGTGACGGTGAAAACCTTCAGCTTCAGCAGCGGTTTGGCGAGGAACAGGTTCAGCGCCACGATCCCGCAACCCAGTGCAGCACAGAGCCAGAAACCCGAGATGCCATGAACGTAGCCCAGGCGCACGGTGCCCACGGTGGACGCGCCGCCCAGAACGGTGGCGGCCATGGTGCCCATGTACAGGCTCGGGCCGAGGTTGCGACCGGCGACCAAGTAGTCTTCGTTGGTCTTGGCCTTGCGCATGCCGAAGTAGCCGAGTATCAGCATCGCGGCGGCGTAGATGAGTACGACGAATAAATCCAAAGCCATGATGGCGTGTCTCCGATTGTCTTTTTTATGGTGAGGCGAAAATCAATGTGGCAATCAGTCCGCTTTTTGTGGCGAGGGAGCTTGCTCCCGCTGGGCTGCGAAGCAGCCCCAAATCCTGCAACCGCGTTTCTTCAGGGGAAACACCATTCGCCTGTTTTGCGACTGCTGCGCAGTCGAGCGGGAGCAAGCTCCCTCGCCACAGAGGTCCGTTGACCATCGTTTGTGTTGAATCAGGCGGCTTGTCGCATCGCCGGCTTACTGAGCGCATCCGTGCCCTTGCTGCGTGCATCATTCGGCCCGAACACCGCAGCCGGTTCCGGAAACAGGCTCAGCAGCGTCAGGTACACCAGCGAGGCCAGGCCGAGGGTGACCGGCAGGCTGATGTCGATGCCGCCGGCCAGATCGCCCAGCACACCCACAAACTGCCCCGGCAGGTTCACAAAGCACAAACCCACCAGCGCACTCGGGATCCAGGCTCCCAGGCCACGCCAGTTCCAGCCGTGGGTGAACCAGTAGCGGCCACCTTTCTCGCCGCGGGTGAACACTTGCAGGTCATCCGGGCAGTAGAAGCCGCGACGCACCACCAGGCCGATGATCATGATCACCATCCACGGGGTGGTGCAGGTGATGATCAGCACGGCGAAGGTCGACACGCTCTGCACCAGGTTCGCGGCGAAGCGCCCGATGAAGATGAAGGCAATCGACATCACACCGATCAGCAACGTCGCCTTGACCCGCGACAGCACCCGAGGGAACACGCTGGACATGTCCAGCCCGGTGCCATACAGCGAAGTAGTGCCGGTGGACATGCCGCCGATCACCGCGATCAGGCACACAGGCAGGAAGAACCAGCTCGGCGAGACCGCCAGCAAACCGCCGACGTAGTTGTTGGCCGCGATGTAGTCCGGTGCCTTGATCGCTACGATGGTGGCGGTGGCCAGGCCGAACAGGAACGGAATGAACGTCGCGATCTGCGAGATCACCACGGCGGCCATGATCCGGCGCTTGGAGGTCTCACGCGGGATGTAGCGCGACCAGTCGCCGAGGAACGCGCCGAAGGAAATCGGGTTGCTCATCGCCACCAGTGCAGCACCGATGAAGGCCGCCCAGAAACCTGGCTGACCCATATTGACGGTGCCGGCGTAATTCACATCGAACGGCCCGGCGAAGGCGAAGATGCCCAGCAGGAACAACAGGCTGGCGCTCCATACCGCGATTTTGTTGACCCACAGCAGAAAGCGAAAGCCATAGATGCAAACCGTCAGCACCAGGATCGCGAACAGCCCGTAGGCCAGGCCCAGGGTCAGGTCGGTTTCCGGCAGACCGATCAGGCGTTTGGCGCCACCGATCAGCGCATCACCCGAACTCCACACCGAGAGCGAGAAGAAGGCGATGGCGGTCAGCAGCGACAGGAACGAACCGACGATCCGCCCGTGCACGCCGAAATGCGCACCGGAAGACACGGCGTTGTTGGTGCCATTGAGTGGCCCGAACAGGCCCATCGGCGCGAGGATCAGCGAGCCCAGCAGCACGCCCAGCACAATCGCCCAGACACCGGCCTGAAAAGACAGGCCGAACAGCACCGGGAAACTGCCGAGCACGGCGGTGGCAAAAGTGTTGGAACCGCCGAAGATCATCCGGAACAAGTCCGTCGGGCCTGCGGTGCGTTCGCTGTCCGGGATCTGTTCGACCCCGTGGGTTTCAATCTGCGTAAGGCTTTGGTCTTTGTTGTTGTTATTCATGATCAGCTCCGATCATAAAGGCGCGCTCATCGTGTGTGAGCGTCACCTGTTTGGCTAAGGGGGTGGCAGCCCTTCCGGCATCGCGGACAAATGTTCATGGCAGGCCAGCCATAGGCCTTGTTGTTGTCGGCGAAACACAATCGTCTCGCGCTCCTGGCTGAAGTGTTGCTCCCCTTGCATGCGCAGCTCGGTGGCCACGTCATGGATGAAAACCGCCACGTCACCCTGCAGGCTGACGAAGGCGTTGCTCGACGTGCACGCAAGCACCTCGAAGCCATCCTCGGCGCGCCAGGTGTCCCACAACGCCTGATAGGCATCGCGCGACAGCAGGGGCTGTTCGAGGGTGTAGAACACGAAGCTGGCGTCGGCGCTGAACGCGTCGAAGTAGGCTTCGCGATCGTTGCGGGCAAAAGCCGTCACCAGATCGGCGGCAGCTTTCAACACCTGATCACGTTCGTTCATGACCGATCCTCAGCGGTGGGCCACGCCAGGCAGTACGCAGAGCATTTCGTACAGCAGGTTGGCGGCCAGCAGCGAGGTGTTACCGGTGGTGTCATAAGCGGGCGAGACTTCTACCAGATCGCAGCCGATCAGGTCGAGGCCTTGGCAGCCGCGAATGATTTCAATTGCCTGAATGGTCGTCAGACCACCGATTTCCGGGGTGCCGGTGCCTGGCGCCCAAGCCGGGTCGATGCCGTCGATGTCGAAAGTCAGGTACACCGGACCGCCGCCGACTTTTTCGCGCACTTCGGCCATCAGCGGTGCCAGGGATTTGTGCCAGCACTCTTCAGCCTGAACCACACGGAAGCCCTGTTTACGGCTCCAGTTGAAGTCTTCGGAGGTGTAGCCCTGAGCGCGCAAGCCGATTTGCACCACGCGATCGCAGTCGATCAGGCCTTCTTCGGCCGCGCGACGGAAGGTGGTGCCGTGGGCGACTTTCTCGCCAAACATGTGATCGTTCACATCGGCGTGAGCGTCGATGTGCACCAGGCCGACCTTGCCGTGCTTCTTGTGAATGGCACGCAGGATTGGCAGGGTGATGGTGTGGTCGCCGCCCAGGGTCAGCGGGATCACATTATGTTCGAGGATAGCGTCGTAGGATTCTTCGATGATCCGCACCGCGTCCAGCAGATTGAACGTATTGATCGCCACGTCGCCGATGTCGGCCACCGACAGCGAATCGAACGGTGCAGCGCCGGTCGCCATGTTGTACGGGCGGATCATCACCGATTCAGCGCGGATTTCGCGAGGTCCGAAGCGGGTGCCGGGGCGCAGCGAGGTGCCGATGTCCAGCGGGACGCCAACAAAGGCAGCATCCAGACCGGCAGCGGTAGGCAAATGGGGGAGTCGCATCATGGTGGCGATGCCGCCGAAGCGCGGCATTTCATTGCCGCCCAGTGGTTGGTGAAGAATCTTTTCCACGGGTAAGGCCTCATCGTCGTTGTTTTATTTATGTCGGTTGCGCCGCTCCGGGGAGGTTCGGGCACCGTTAGGGGCCGATTCTGCGAAATGTAGTGGCCGGGAAGAATCGCTATGGGCAAATACTTAGTTCAGATTTTTCTAAACTAATGGTTGGCACGACGATAGACTTGCGGCCATGTGCCGCACTCCTGTGGCGAGGGAGCTTGCTCCCGCTCGGCTGCGCAGCAGTCGTAAAATCGGCTGATGCGGTCCGTCTGACACTACGAGGTGAATGGTTGTAGGGCCGCTTCGCAACCCAGCGGGAGCAAGCTCCCTCGCCACAAAAGCGCAACACGCATGACCTTGCAAACGGAGCCCCCATGGCCAACGCTTTACCCGACCTGAAACTGTTACGCATCTTCGTCAGCGTGGTGCGTCATCAGGGGTTTGCCAACGCGCAGCAAGAGCTCAACCTCTCGACTTCGGCCATCAGCACCTACATGAGCCAGCTCGAAGCCGCCCTCGGCCTGGTGCTCTGCCATCGCGGTCGCGGCGGTTTCAGCCTGACCAGCAAGGGCGAGCTGTTCCATCAGGAAACCCTGCGTCTGTTGGGCGAGCTTGAAGGCTTCGAACAGTACGCGGCGGCGTTGAAGGGCGAACTGCGCGGCACTCTCAACCTCGGCGTCATCGACTCCACCGTCAGCGACAAGGCCTTGCCGTTCGCCGAAGCCATCGGCGCCTACAGCCAGGAACACCCGGCCGTGCATTTGCACCTGTCGGTCATGAGCCCCTACGAATTGCAGCTCGGCGTGCAGGACAACCGTCTCGACCTGGCCATCGGTGCGTTTTCCACGCGCATGAGCGGCCTGGTTTACATGCCGCTGTACCGCGAGCAACACTGGTTGTATTGCAGCAGCCGTCATCCGCTGTTCACCGAGCGGCGCATTCCTGAGCAAGTCATCACTCAGCAACGCATGGTCGGCCGTGGTTACTGGAGCCAGGCCGAACTGGCGCGCCACGGTTTCAAGCACAGCGCCGCCACCGTGGAAAGTATGGAGGCGCAGCTGATTCTGGTGCTGTCGGGCGCCTACATCGGTTACCTGCCGGAGCACTACGCCCAGGCTTGGGCGGACAAGGGCGATTTGCGCGTCCTGCTGCCGGCGACGTTTGGTTATCAGGCGCCGTTTTCGATGATCGTGCGTCGTGGCCGCAGCCGCGAGCCGCTGATACAGACCTTTCGCGATTTGCTCAAAGCACAACTGAACCAGGCCTGAGAACATGTCCAGAATCCAGTGTCCACGCTGCCTGCGCCCACAAACCCATTGCCTGTGCCCGCTGATCCCGAGCCTCGACAGCCGCACCCGAGTGCTGTTGTTGCAGCATCCCAGCGAAGTGAACCATGCGCTGAACACGGCGCGACTGGCCGCGTTGGGCTTGAAGAATGCCGAGTTGATTGTCGGTGAGGTGTTTGAGGATTTGCCGGTGCTGCTGAATCCTCCGGGGTATCAAGCGCGGTTGTTGTTTCCGGCCGACGATGCGCAGCCATTGCAGGCGTACACCACGAATGAAGACCCGCTGTTGCTGGTCGTCCCGGATGGCACCTGGCGCAAGGCGCGCAAGATGTTGCACCTCAATCCGTTACTGGCGGCGTTGCCGAGGGTGACGTTGGTGGATGGCGGAGTGTCTCGATATCGACTGCGCAAGGCACCGGGGCCGGGGGCGTTGTCGACGGTGGAAGCGATTGTCCAGGCGTTGCAGACGCTGGAAGCGCCGAGCTCTTTTGAACCCTTGTTGAAACCGTTCGAGGCGTTGATCGAAGGCCAGATTGCGGCGATGGGGGAGGAGACTTACCAGCGTAACCACGGCAGGTGATTACTTGTGGCGAGGGAGCTTGCTCCCGCTGGAGTGCGAAGCGCTCCCAATTTGTCGACCCAGTACACCTGTTGCGCCTGGTTGAATGATTTTGGGTCTGCTGCGCAGCCCAGCGGGAGCAAGCTCCCTCGCCACAGAGAATGAGTCAAACCTATCGCTCCCGCATCGCCTCGGTCCGCGCTTTCAACACCGGTTTCAACAGGTAATCCAGCACGCTTTTCTCGCCCGTGATGATATCCACCGTCGCCACCATCCCCGGAATAATCAGCAGCGGTTTCACATCGCCGCCCAAGTGATTCTTGTCGGTCCTCACCTGAATCAGATAAAAGCTGTTGCCCTTGTCATCGGTAATGGTGTCCGCACCAATCAGTTCCAGCTTGGCAGTCAACCCGCCATAAATCGTGTAGTCGTAAGCACTGAACTTGACCATCGCTTTCTGCCCCGGATGCAGGAACGCCACGTCCTGTGGCCGCACCTTGGCTTCGATCAGCAAGTTGTCTTCAATGGGGACGATCTCCACCATGTCGCTGCCCGGCTGGACCACGCCGCCGATGGTATTGACCTTCAGCACCTTGATGATTCCGTGCACCGGCGACACCACGGTGGTGCGGGTCACGCGGTCATCGATGGCGATGCTCGACGCTGTGATTTTCGACAGGTCGGTGCGTTTTTCATTCAGCTCTTTCGCCGCGTCCGAGCGGAAGGATTGCTCCGATTCATCGATCTTGCTTTTGATCTCGTTGATCGCCGATTCCGCCCGGGGAATTGCCAGCGTCGTCGCATTCAAAGAGCCGCGAATCTCCACGGCGCTGCGTTTGAGCCGCAGGATTTCCACCGGTGAAACCGCCCCGGTGCCCACCAGCGGCGCGGACATGTTCATCTCTTGTTGCAGCAAGGCCAGGCTCGAACTGAACTGCCCCTGCTTGGAGCGAAATTCCGCCAGTTCCTGAGTCTTTTGCCGCAGTTGTTCGGTTAGCGTCCGTTGCTCACTGGCCAGTCGACGCTGGCGTTGTTCGTATAACGAGCGCTCGTCTTCGGCCACTTGCGGAGCCTTGGCGATCACCTCAGGCGACAGCTTGAACGGCCGGCCTTCCGCTTCGGCCGACAGACGTTCGACCTGCGCGGTCAACGCATAACGATCCGCCTCGCTCTCGCCCTTGTTTGACAGAAACCGCGTGTCATCCAGGCGCAGCAAGGTGTCGCCCTTGTTCACCATTTGCCCTTCGCGCACGAAGATCTCGGTGACGATGCCGCCCTCCAGGTTCTGGATCACCTGGACCTTGCTCGACGGGATCGCCTTGCCTTCACCCATGGTGACTTCTTGCAGCACTGCAAACTTGGCCCAGACCAGCGCGGTAATCAGCAGCGCCGCGGCCAGCCACACGGTAATCCGCGACCAGCGCGGCGAATCCTGTAGCGAAGCGCCGGCGGTTTCCGGCATGAATTCGCTCTCGGCGGTTTTGCCGAAGCTGCCGAAGTAGCCTCGGTCTTGTGGCGTGTCGGATGATGAACGGGCCATGGGTAGCTCCTAGACAGCCGCAGAGCCGACACGGCCCTTGCGCAGTGCATCGATGACCGCTTCTTTCGGACCGTCGGCAACGATCCGCCCGTTATCCAGCACCAGCAGCCGATCCACCAGGCTGAGCATCGAGGTGCGGTGGGTCACCAGCAGCAAGGTCTTGCCCTGCACCCAGCCGTGGAGTTTTTGCCGCAAGACATCTTCGCTGCTGTTGTCCATGGCGCTGGTGGGTTCGTCGAGCAGCATGATCGGCGGATCCAGCAACAAGGCCCGGGCCAGCAGCACTGCCTGGCGTTGACCGCCGGACAGCAACTGCCCGCGTTCGCCCACGGGCCGGTCAAAACCTTGCGGATGCTGACGCGCCAGCTCGGTGACACCGGTCAGTTCGGCGACTTCGAGCATCCGTGAATCGCTGATGTAACGTGCGCCCAGGGTCAGGTTGTCGCGCAGGCTGCCGGCCAGCAGCGGCAGGTCATGGGCGACGTAACCGATTTGCTGGCGCAGGTCGGCGACATCGAGTTGCCGCAGGTCCAGGCCATCGAGCAGCAACTGGCCTTCTTCCGGCGCATAGAACCCCATCACCAATCGTGTCAGGGTGCTTTTACCCGAGCCGCTGCGACCGATGATGCCGATCCGTTCGCCGGGTTTGACACTGAAACTGATGTTGGCCAGGGCAGGGGCGTTCTGGCCGTTGTAGTGGAAGGTCACGCCACTGACATCCATCGCGCCTTGCAACTGAGTGCGCTCCAGCGGCCGCTGGTGGGCGTCGCGCTCTTGCGGCAAGGACATCAGCGCATCGGTGCTTTTCATGGTCAGTTGCGCTTGCTGGTAGCGGGTGATCAAACCGGCGATCTGCCCCAAGGGTGCGAGTACGCGGCTGCCGAGCATGTAGGTCGCCACCAGCGCACCAACGCTGAGGTTGCCGGCGATGATGCTGTAGACGCCGGCGACAATGGTCGCCATGCCGGAGAATTGCTGGATGAACAGCGTGCCGTTGGTGGCCAGCGCCGACAGATTGCGCGCATGGCTGTCGAGGCGGGTGAGGGCGCCGTGGGTGCTTTCCCATTTGTGCTGGCGCTCGCTTTCGGCGCTGCACGCTTTCAGGGTTTCCAGGCCGCCAAGGGTTTCGATCAACAGGGCCTGGCGCTCGGCGCCGAGGCTCAGGCTTTTCTGCACGGTGTCGCGCAGGCGCACCTGAATGACCATCGCGAAAATGATCGTAATCGGAAACGCCAACAATGGAATCACCACCAGCCAGCCGCCGAGCAGGCCGATCACCACCAGCATCAACACGGCAAAGGGCAGGTCGATCAGGCTGGTCAGCGTGACGGCAGTGAGGAATTCACGCAGGCCCTGGAAGTCGTGGATGCTCTGGGCGAAACCGCCGATGGTCGCCGGCCGCGCTTTCATCGCCATGCCAGTGATGCGTTCGAACAAGGTCGCGGAAAGAATCACGTCGGTTTTCTTCCCGGCGGTGTCCAGCAAGTGCGCGCGCACCACCCGCAGCACCAGTTCGAAACCGGTGCCGATCAGCAAGCCGATCGACAGCACCCACAAGGTCGACGTGGCCTGGTTCGGCACCACGCGGTCGTAGGTTTGCATCACGAACAGCGGCACCATCAGCCCCAGGAGGTTGATCAGGAAACTCGCCAGAATCGCATCGCTGTACAGCCATTTCGACAGCTTCAAGGTGTCGCGAAACCACGCTTCCACACGCGGCACCAGCGGCGAGCGCAGGTCTTCGAGTTCATGGCGGGGCCGGGCGAACAAGGCCTGGCCGCTGTAATTTTCAGCCAGTTCTTCACGGCTGACCCATTGTTCGCCACCGTCCGCTTCGCTGGGCAGGATCAGCAAGCGGCCGTCATCGCCATAGCGTCGCAGGATGGCGGTGCGGCCGTTGTTCAGGATCAGCATCACAGGCAGGTTGAGCGCGGAAATGTCCGCCAGTTCACGGCGCAGCACCCGCGCCTGCAAGCTGGCCCGGGCTGCTGCACGGGGCAGCAGGTCCAGGCTCAAGCGTTGTTTGTTCAGTGGCAGCCCGGCACTCAGGCTGGCGCGACTGACCGTCGCGCCGTGGAGTTTGCAGAGGATCAACAGACCGTCCAGTAGCGGGTCATCGAAGCTCAGGCGCGGATCGACACCGATGTTGCCGGGTTCCATGCTGGTCAAATTGATCGCCCCCAGTGAGCTACTTCAGTTCAGGCAAACGCGCTTCGTTTTTCACTTCGGCCTGGGCGATCGCATCGGCGGGTAGCACCACCCGTTGTTTGCTCAGCAACTGGCCCATGTTCGCCAGCACGCGGTACATCGAATACTCCTCGGTGTAGCGCACTTCGGTGTAGCGGCGATTGGCGTTGTAGAGCTCGTTTTCACTGTCGAGCAAGTCGAGCAGGGTGCGTTGGCCGAGGCCGAACTGGTCCTGATATGCCAGGCGCACACGACGGCTGGTGTCCGCGTATTCGCGGGCAGTCGGGGTTTGTTTCTTGGCATTGACCATGGCGTTCCAGGCCAGGTGGATGTTCTCGTTGAGTTGGCGCAAGGCGTTGTTGCGGATGTCCATCGCCTGGTTGATCTGATGCGCATTGGAGGCCAGGCGCGCCTTGTCGCTGCCGCCGCGGAACAGGTTGTAGTTCATCACCACGCCCACGCGCCACTCGTTGTCGTGGCCTTCATCGCCCTGCACGTTGTTGTTTGCGCCCACTGCCGCTTCGGCATCGAAACGCGGGTAGAACGGCGACTTTGAGACTTCGTACTGGCTCTCGGCCGATTGCACGTCAGCCTGGGCCGATTTCAGGTACGGGTTGTTTTCCACCATGCTCTGCTGGGCTTCCGGCAGGGAGGCAGGCAGTTCGCCGCGGATAGACGGCGGCGTTTCCAGTTCATCGGGCAGGCGCCCTACAACGGCGGCGAAATTCGACTCGGCATCCGCCAGATCGACCTCGGCGGTGTCGAGGTTGTTTTGCGCCAGTGCCCGGCGAGCGCTGGACTGGTCGGAGTCGGCGTTGCTGCCAACGCCACGCTGGGTGCGCAGGCCGATCTGGTCGTTGACCCGCAAGTGAGCCTGCAGGTTGTTCGTGGCCAGGGTCACCAGTTCACGGCGCTTGAGCACTTCGAGGTAGACCTCGATGGTGCGCAATGCCAGGTCCTGGGCGGTGCCTTGAGCGTAATAGGCCCGGGAGTTGACGACCCCTTTGGTGCGTTCGACTTCGTTCGCGGTGTTGAAACCGTCGAACAGCATCTGCCGCAGGCGCAGCTCCGATTGGGTGTAGGTGAGGATTTCGGTGTTGTGATTGCCGAACGCCCGGGTGTTGGTGTTATCGCTGTACCCGCGCCCGTAGGCGGCGTTCAGATCAACTGATGGATAAAAGCCCCCCTTGGCGACTTTGACTTGCTCATCCGCGGACAGCCGCGAGTCGACGCGCGAGGCCAGTTCCGGGTGGGTTGCGATGGTGCTCTGGATCGCCTCGGTCACTGACATGGCTTGAGCCTGGGATGTGCAGGCCATGGCCAGCAGAATTGCGCTGCAAAGGGGGGTTAAAACGCGCATGGGTACATCTCCCTGATTCCTGATGGTTCTTTATCAGTCGCCAAATATTTGACGACATTTATAGGCAAAACCGTTTCATGCTTGTAACAACGTAGCTAAGAACATTCTAGAGCGTAGCTAAGAAATTTTTTTCATAGGGGTTATTCCAAAAAAAACTTATGCGCTCTGCAAAATCCAGCACATTGTTCACTCTGAAAGCCCTTGTTTTAGAAGCTCTAGGGAGCATTCGAGGGTTTAAGGAAAGTTCCATCCACTTATCGACATAGGGCGGAGAAGTGCTGGAGGGGAGGGAAGCGAAACGGTTTTGAGGCGACAGTTTTTTGTCGCTCTACAGGTTCAAAATCGTTACGCATCGCACAAAAGGCAATGTGGCTGCGATTGGAATCCCAAGGTTGTTGATTGCATTGGGGTTTTGCCAAAAACGGACTCATTGCCCATGAGCGACATGCTTGGCGAGACTATCGCCGGGGCAGCGGTTTACTCGGATAAACGCACCCCGCAGGCGATCCGCCAGGCAACCTGCTTCAACCATGAGCACGTTCTTCGCACAAACAGGGTGCCGACAGCGGTTGGCAGCGGAGGAAATGCACATGGCAACGCTCATCGGTACCGTCAGTAAAATCATTGGTCAGGTGTTCGCGGAAAGCGGCGGTACCCGGCGTGTGCTGGCCGAGGGCGATCGATTGTTCGCCGGCGACCAATTGATCACCGGCGCCGATGGCGCGGTGGCCGTGCATCTGAAAAATGGCCAGGAACTGACCCTCGGGCGTGGCAGCAGCCTGCAAATGAACTCCCAGCTACTGGCGAATCAAGCGGCCCATGTGGAAACCGCTGAAGCGGTGACGCCGACTCAAGCGCAACTGACCGATGTCGAGCAACTGCAAAAAGCCATCGCGGCCGGCGATGACCCGACTCAAACCGCTGAAGCCACAGCGGCCGGACCTGCTTCGACCGGCGCACCCGGCGGGGCGGCGGGCGGCGGCCACAGTTTCGTCATGCTCGAAGAAGTGGGCGGGCGGGTCGACCCCACCATTGGCTTCCCCACCGCGGGCTTTAACGGCATTCCCGAATTTCCTCTGGAACGCCTGGCCGGTGATCCGGACAACGGCGACAACGGTGCCGGTTCAGGGGGCACGGGTGTCATTCCCGTTCCTGACGCGCCGAACAACCCGGTCACCCTCGCGGGCCTGTCGGTGGCGGGCGGCGAACTGACCCTCAACGAAGCTAACCTCGCGGACGGTTCTGCCAGCAATCCTGGCGCCTTGATCCAGAACGGCACCTTCACCGTGTCTGCGCCCGACGGGCTGACCAGCCTGAGTATCGGCGGGATCAATGTGATCACGGGTGGGGTGCCTGTCGGCTTCCCGCAGTCGATCACCACACAACTGGGCAACACCCTGACGATCACCGGCTACAACCCGGCCACCGGCGTGGTCAGTTACAGCTACACCCTGGTCGGCAACGACACCCATTCGGCCGGCGAGGGTGCCAACAACCTCAGCGAACAGTTCATCGTCGTCGCTAATGATTCCAACGGCGATACCGCCACCGGCACGCTGGACGTCAACATCACCGACGACGTGCCCAAAGCGGTCGATGACAGCAACGCCAATACCGCCTCGGAATCCCTGCTGACCCTGACCGGCAGCGTGCTGCCCAACGACTCGCAGGGGGCTGACCGCATTCCCACAGGCCCCAACAGCGGGCCGATCATCGGCGGCACCTTCACCGGGACTTACGGCACGCTGGTGCTCAATCCCAACGGCAGTTACACCTACACGCTGAACACCAGCGACGCCGATTTCAAAGCGCTGCACGGCGGCGGCAGCGGCACCGAAACCTTCACCTACACCCTGACGGATGCCGACGGCGACACCAGCACCGCCAACCTGGTGCTGCAAATCCAAAACAACGATGACCCGGTCACGATCGGCGGCCTCAACGTCGAAGGCGGCGAACTCGTCGTCTACGAGAAAAACCTCAGCGACGGCAGCAGCCCCGACGCGCCAGCGCTGACACAGAGCGGCACCTTCACCATCACCGCGCTCGACGGTGTGCAAACCCTCAGCGTCGGTGGCATCAACGTGGTGGTCGGCGGCGTGTCCGCAGGCTTCCCGCAATCGATCGTCACACCACTCGGCAGCACGTTGACCATCACCGGGTTCGACAGCGCGACCGGCGTGGTCAGTTACAGCTACACCCTGGCCGACAACGAAGCGCATCCGACGGCCAACGGTGCCAACGGGATCTCCGAGCAATTCGCCGTCACCGTGGTCGATGACAACGGCACCACCGCCAATGGCAATCTCGACGTCAACATCGTCGATGACCTACCTCAGGCCGTAGACGACAGCAACGCCGGCACCGCTTCGGAAACCCTGCTGACCCTCAACGGCAATGTGCTGACCAACGACACCCAAGGCGCCGACCGCGTGACCGTCGGCGAAAACGCCGGCCCGATCACCCCCGGCACTTTCATCGGGACTTACGGCACGTTAGTGCTGAACGCCAACGGCACGTACACCTACACCCTGAACACCAGCGATGCCGACTTCAAAGCGTTGCACGGCAATGGCAGCGGCACGGAAACCTTCACCTACACCCTGACGGATGCCGATGGCGACACCAGCACCGCCAATCTGGTGCTGAACATCCAAAACAACGATGACCCGGTGACCCTCAACGGCCTCGACGTGGCCGGTGGTGAACTGACTGTCTACGAGAAAAACCTCAGCGACGGCACCAGCCCGAACGCGCCCGCGCTGACCCAGAGCGGCACCTTCACCGTGACCGCCCTCGATGGCCTGCAAACCCTGACGGTCGGCGGCATTTCGGTGGTCAGCGGTGGCGTGGCCGCAGGCTTCCCGCAATCGATCGTCACACCGCTCGGCAGCACGCTGACCATCACCGGCTACAACCCGACCACCGGTGTCATCAGCTACAGCTACACCCTGGCGGACAACGAAACTCATCCGAATGCCAACGATGCCAACAGCCTCACCGAGAACTTCAACGTGGTGGCGACGGACACCGACGGCAGCACCGCGTCGGGCCAGATCAACGTCAACATCGTCGACGACCTGCCCACCGCCAACCCTGATTACGCTTCGGTAGACGAGGGCGCGACCGTCTCGGGCAACGTGCTGGATAACGACATCGGCGGTGCCGATGGCCCGGCGCTCAGCGGCGCCGTGATTGGCGTGCGCGCAGGCTCGGACACCTCGACCTCGGCCATCGGTGGACTGGGCACCAACATCAACGGCACCTACGGTTACCTGACGCTGGATGCCAACGGCAATGCGACCTACCACAGCAATCCCAACGCGGTGAACGGCCCCGGCGCGACCGATGTGTTCACCTATACCGTGCGTGATGCCGATGGTGACGAAAGCACCACCACCATCACCATCGACGTGTCCAACAGCAGCATTGTCGCGTCCACCGATGCCGACGTGACCGTCTACGAAAATGCCCTCGACCTGACCAAGGACGGGCAAGACCTGGCGGCCGGCACGGTCATCGGCAGCGACCCGACCAGCACCGGCGAAACCGCCAAGGGCACGCTGGTCGGCTCGGTCACCGGTGCGATCGGCGCGATCACTTACACGCTGGTGGGCAGCGCCACGGGCAACTATGGCCAGATCCAGCTCAACCCCAACGGCACGTACACCTACACCCTGACCTCGCCTGCGACCACCACGCCGCCTGCCAACGATGGCGCGAATTCGCTGACCGAAAGTTTCACCTACCAGGCGACCGATTCCCTGGGTAACAGCACCACCAGCACCATCGTGGTAAAAATCGTCGATGACGTGCCAAAAGCCTTCAACGACAGCAACACCGGCACAGCGTCGGAGGCCGCGCTGACGCTCAATGGCAATGTCCTGAGCAACGACGTCCAGGGCGCGGACCGTGTCGCCACCGGCCCGAACGTCGGGCCTGTGACCCCAGGCACCTTTACCGGGACTTACGGCACCCTGGTGCTCAACGCCAACGGCACGTACACCTACACGCTGAACACCAATGATGCCGACTTCAAAAACCTGCACGGCGGCGGCACGGGCACCGAAACTTTCGCCTACACCATTACCGATGCCGACGGCGATACCAGCACCGCCAACCTGGTGCTGAACATCCAGAACAACAACGACCCGGTCACGCTCAATGGCCTCGACGTGTACGGCGGTGAACTGACCGTCTACGAGAAAAACCTCAGCGACGGCACCACCCCGAACGCGCCCGCCCTGACCCAGAGCGGCACCTTCACCGTGACCGCGCTGGACGGGCTGCAAACCCTGACCGTCGGCGGCATTGCACTGGTCACTGGCGGCGTGGCGGCAGGCTTCCCGCAATCGATCGTCACACCGCTCGGCAGCACGCTGACCATCACCGGCTACAACCCGGCCACCGGCGTGGTCAGTTACAGCTACACCCTGGCGGACAACGAAACTCATCCGAACGCCAACGGCGCCAACAGCCTCACCGAGAACTTCAACGTGGTGGCGACGGACACCGACGGCAGCACCGCGACGGGTCAGATCAACGTCAACATCGTCGATGATTTGCCGACGGCCAAAGCGGACACGGCGAGCGTGGTCGAAGGCGGTACGGTCAGCGGCAACGTGCTGGACAACGACATCGGCGGTGCAGATGGCCCGGCACTCAGCGGCGCAGTGATTGGCGTGCGCGCAGGCTCGGACACTTCGTCCTCGGCCATCGGCGGCCTCGGTTCGAACATCACCGGCACTTACGGATACCTGACGCTGGATGCCAACGGCAACGCGGTCTATCACAGCAATCCAAACGCCGTGAGCGGTGCGGGCGCGACGGACACCTTCACCTACACCGTGCGTGATGCCGACGGCGATGAAAGCACCACCACTATCACCATCGATGTGTACAACAGCTGCATCAAAGCGGTCAGCGACACCGATGTCACCGTCTATGAGAAAGCGCTGGACCTGACCAAGGACGGGCTGGACCTGGCGGCCGGTACTGTCACGGGCAGCGAGCCCGGCAACACCGGCGAAACGGCCACCGGCACCCTGGTCGGCTCCGTTACTGGCGCGAGTGGCGCCATCACCTACACCCTGGTCGGCAGCGCCACCGGGGCCTACGGGCAAATGCTGCTCAACCCCAACGGTACCTACACCTACACCCTGACGTCGGCGCCGAAAACCTCGCCGAACACCAACGACGGCCCGAATACCCTGACCGAAAGCTTCACCTACAAAGCCACCGATGCGCTGGGCAACAGCACCACCAGCACCATCGTGGTGAACATCGTCGATGACGTGCCCAAGGTCGTCGGCGCGGAGCGTTCGGTGGCGGCTGTGGAGATCGATTCCAACCTGCTGCTGGTGATCGACGTCTCCGGCAGCATGGTCGACCCCTCCGGTGTACCGGGGCTATCGCGCCTCGAACTGGCCAAGCAGGCGATCAGTGCCTTGCTCGACAAATACGACGACCTGGGCGATGTGAAAGTGCAGATCGTCACCTTCAGCAGCAACGCCACCGACAAGACATCGATCTGGGTGGATGTGGCGACCGCCAAGTCGATCATCTCCGGCCTGACTGCCGGCGGTGGCACCAACTACGACGCCGCTGTCGCGACGATGCAAACGGCGTTCAACACCTCGGGCAAACTGACCGGGGCGCAGAACGTCGGCTACTTCTTCTCCGACGGCAAACCCAACGAAGGCGACATCGGCAGCGCAGATGAGGCCGCGCTCAAAGCCTTCCTCGACGCCAACGGCATCAAGAACTACGCGATCGGCCTGGGCAGCGGCGTGAGCAACGCCTACCTCGATCCGCTGGCTTATGACGGCAGCACCCACACCAACACCAACGCTGTTGTGGTGACCGATCTCAACCAGCTCAACTCGGTGCTTTCGGGCACGGTGGTCGGCGCGCCGGTGACGGGCACCTTGATGGAGGGCGGCACCTTCGGCGCCGATGGCGGCTTCATCAAAACCCTCGTGGTCGACGGCACGACGTACACCTACGACCCTAAAGGCAACAGCAATCAGGGTTCGTTGAACTTCAGTGGCGGCGCCAACCACGGCACCTTCAACACGGTGAACAACAGCATCAGCATCGCCACCAACAATGGCGGCACGTTGGTGGTGAACCTCGACACCGGCGAGTACACCTACACCTCGCAAAAAACCACGGCAGTGGTGATTACCGAAAACATCGGCTTCACCGCCAGCGACAACGACGGCGACCTGGCCAGCTCCACGCTGACGGTCAAAGTCATCCCGAACGCGGCGCCGGTGGCGGTCGATGACCACATCATCACCAACGTGCTCTCGGGCAACATTGTGGTGCCGGGCGAGTTGCTGCTGGCCAACGACACCGATGCCGATGGCGATCCGCTGACGGCTTCACCCACCAACTTCAACACCGGCTGGATTTCCAAAGGCGCCGACTTCACCGGCACCGGGGCGATCAGCTTCTCCTCGACCGGCAACAACAACGCCAACCAGGTCCTGGCGAACGTGCGCAACGCCTTTGCGGCGAACGCGACGACCATGACGGCGGTGCTGGTGGTCAGTGGATATCTGGGCGGGGTAACCGCCGGTAACGCCAATGATGAGGACCGGATCACCGTCAACCTCAAACAGGGAGAAACCCTCAACCTGGACCACAACCTGGCGGGCGGTCACATCGCCATGGAGTATTCGCTCAACGGTGGGGCATGGATCGCCCTCGCGGACGGGCAAACCCTCACTGCGGCGGCGGACGGGACCTATCAGATCCACGTCACCAACATCACCAACACCAGCGGCAGCGGCGTGAACAACGCGGAATACTACAAGCTGACCATGACCCTCGATTACGCCGGGGGCCACGACATCGCCCCGGATGCCCACGGCACCTACACCGCCAACGACAACCACGGCGGCAGCGACAGCGCGGGCGTGACCATCAGCTATCAGGACGGACATACCCTCACCGGCACGGCCGGCGACGATGTGCTGGTGGCGGGCACCGGCAATAACGTCCTCAATGCCGGCGACGGCAACGATGTGCTCACTGCTGGCTCCGGCAACAACGAACTGCATGGCGGCGCCGGCAATGATTTGCTGTTCAGCGGCACCGGCAACGACCTGCTCGACGGCGGCACCGGCACCGACACCGTGAGTTACGCCCACGCCACCGCCGGGGTCACGGTCGACCTGAGCGTGGCCACCGCGCAAAACACTGGCGGCGCCGGCACCGACACCCTGACCGCGATCGAAAACCTCACCGGCTCCAACTTCAACGACTCGCTCACGGGCGACAACCTGAGCAACGTCATCACCGGCGGTTTGGGCGATGACATCCTCAAGGGCGGCGGCGGTGACGACTTCCTGATCGGCGGCCTGGGCAACAACACCCTGACCGGCGGGGCAGGGGCCGACACCTTCCAGTGGCTCAAAGGCAACAGCGGCCACGACCTCGTCACCGACTTCACCCCAGGCACCGACAAACTCGACTTGTCGCAACTGCTGCAAGGCGAAAACGGCACCGCGGCATCGCTGGATGACTACCTGCACTTCAAAGTCATCGGCAGCGGCGCCTCGGTCCTGACCAGCATCGACGTCAGCGCCATGGCCGGCGCGGCACCGAACCAGACCATCGACCTGGCCGGCGTCAACCTGGCCAGCCACTACGGCGTCACGCCGGGAGCGGGCGGGGTGGTGGCGGGCGGGCACGATACCGCGACCATCATCAATGGCATGTTGAATGACCATTCGTTGAAGGTGGATACCGTGTGATCTGAAGGCTGACCTCTGAAACGACAAAACCCGCCATTCCTGGGTAAGGAATGGCGGGTTTTTGTTGTCTGTGAGATCGCTTTCGTCGGATCGCCGCCCGGAACAAGCCCGCTCCGACACTTTGATCTTCAGTGAACACAAAACAGGCGAACAACCCGGATCAACTGTAGGAGCGAGGCTGCTCGCGAAGAGGCCCAAAAGACCGCCACAAAACTCACAGCCTGACACGCTGTTGTGGCGAGGGAACTTGCTCCCGCTGGCTTGCGAAGCAGCCCCAAAACCATTCACCGCGATTGTGTCTGATAAACAGCGTTTCGCTGGTTTTACGACTGCTGCGCAGCCGAGCGGGAGCAAGCTCCCTCGCCACAGGAAAGTGTTCGCACCAGGATTTTCGCTAACCCTGCGGAACGAAGTTATCCAGCATCCGATTCACCGCCAATTCCCCCAGCATCACCACCTGCTGAATCCCCAGTACCGTATTGCGATGCGAACCCTCCATCAACCCCGCGAAATTACTCAACATCACACTCGCCGACGCCAGGGTTTCGCAGGCGTTGACCAGCAGCGTTTCGTCATTGGTGTCGGGAGCGATGGAATAGATGGTGCTCGGTTTACGCGGAGTGTCTGCGGGGATGACCGGTTTGAGGTAGTAGTCGAGGGCGCGGTCGGCGGCTTCGTTGAGTTTTTTGGAATCGGTGGATTCGTAGGGGGAAACGTCGTCGGTTTCGGGTGGGTTGGGTGTGATCTTGAACATGGTGAAACTCCTTGATGATTGGAGTCGTCACCCCTCGCTGCTAAACGGAAAGGGTGGCGGCTGTGCGCGGGTTAGCAGACCAGGCATCAAGGAACCCGGCGCACCGAAGTGCCCCACGCACAGTCACCAAAACGCCAATCAGGAGGCAAAAAAGCCGACTGATCAAGAGGTGACATTGCGTGCCTTGATATTGACCGAGCTGCTAAACCCGATCGCTGCATTTGCAACGACACGGAAACGATAGGGCGAGGGGACAAGGCACACAAGCCGGCGGATTCTGGCGCAGTCGTAGGCAGCTACGCAAGGATGTGTAGGCAGAGTGAGTGTCTTGAAATGTCTTTTAAACACCGCCGTTTATTTCCTCCTCCAAATAAATAGCTGCGCCCCCCCTACGAGGTGTCAATCGCCGACGAACGGTAGCAAAACCTGTTATTTCTGACAGTAGCCAGTCTGTACGCAGTGCCGTTAAATCACTTCAGAGCAACAAATACCTGACACGCTGAATACGTACTGAGCGTGAGAGAACGTCGACAAAGTCTTGAGAGGAAGTCAGCAATGCCGATTTCTCAAAACCGGGCTGATCCAACGGATCCAACCCTGGAACAACCGAGGGTGCCTGCCATCCTCAAGGACGAGAACGGCGAAGAGAGTCCGGAGGGGCTGTTGCCGAGAAGTGCAGTGAGTGATGACCTGGTCGTCATCGTTCCGAACTGGAGAACGGCACTCGTCGATCCGTTTCCCTACATCATCTCTATCAGTTGGGTAAAGGAAGGCAGTTCGTTCACCGAAGTGTACAGGGAGGAGTTCACCGACCCAGGGGAGAAGACCTTGAAAGTCCCTCGGGACAAGCTGGATCACGGTATTTATTCCCTGTCGTACCAACTCAGTTACGGCGGGAACGCAGAACTGTCCTTCTCCAAGCGCGTCACGGTCGATAGAGTGCCGCCGGATGATGGTCAGGAGCCAAAGCCGCTGGTGATGCTGGATGTTCCCGGCGATATCACCGATGACTACCTCACACGATTTGGAGAGGTCAGATTACAAGTCCCGCTCTATGTCGATTTAAAGGCCCGGGATCGCGCAATCTATTATTTGACGGACAACCCCAATCCTCTGGATACCGAATCTGGCATTCGTGAGCAGGAGTTCAGTCAACAGGACATTGACCAGCGTCGTCTCATCATTACCGTGTACGCGGCGGATATTCGTGGCCGTGGGCACGGTCAACGCTACTTTTATTACCGGCTACGTGATTGGGCCGGCAACCGTGGGCCACGCTCGACCCTGTTACCGGTTTTTGTCGACTTGACGCCGGCCCCTGGCAATCTCGATCCAGCTCGGGTGCCATTGTCGGTGCGAGGGTTGATCGACCGCGAACACGCTCGCGAAGGGGCGGTCGATCAGAAAGCGGTCACCGTCGAAATCGATGCCTATGACAATCCGGACGCCTCCGACAAAGTTCTGATCCAGTGGAATAGTCATGCTCTCGCCCCCCTGGACGTTGACCCAACCCAATTTCCGCTCAGCCAAACTGTACCGTGGTCGACACTGACGGCTGACGGGCTCGGGCCGATGGATGCGCGTGTTGACTACCGCATCAGTCGTGGCGGGACACCGACGCCGCCTGCTCCAGAAACGCAGGTGCCGGTCAATTTGACGGTCGCCGGTCCAGATCACGCTGACGCTCCCGCTATGTTGAACCTCACGCTGGCGAATCTGGAGATCTATGGCGCTGTTTCGAAACAACTGAACACGCTGCAGACGATAGATCATGGTCAGCCCGCCGACGGGTACTTGCGCTTGTACGACAATCCACAGCCTGGAGAAAAGATCTTCCTGTACTGGGGCGCCATCAGCACGCCAGTCGCTGAATACGAGGTCAAGGATGGCGACAGCGCCGGGCAAAATATTGAGTTCAGTATTCCTTGGACGGCTATCGAGCAAGACATGGAAAATCCGGCGTTACCGGTGTGGTACACCACCGACAACCAGGTAAACGTGCAGTTGGCCCGAGCGACTCCGGTAAACGTGGCAATCATCATCATCAGGAATTTGCCGGAGCCGACGTTCCCTGATGGCGGGCTAAAAGGCCTGCTTGATTGCTGTGCCAGACCTCGATTGTGGGAGCAGGTGCGGGTGCATATCGAGGGTAACGACGCGTTCGACAAAGACGATATTGTCGAGCTTCATTGGCAAGGGTGTTACGGCCCCAATGGCACATCCCCCATCCCGGGGGTCACTGAGTCATTTGAAACAACACTCAGTCTTGAGCAGGCACGCAATGGTTTTGATATATCGGTGACAGACTATGAAAGGTTAGTTGCGCCGATGGTTGATCGCGGATCAGCACTTTGCCGATATTTTTTGAGAAAGAGCAACGGCGGACAAGGTGAGTCGAAGTCTGAGTTTGTGATTATCAATAGAACGATGCCCAGTGGTCAATTGTGCGGGCCGAATAATGATATTTGCGAAGAATCATTCGTGAGTGACGTGCCTAAACATTGATCGATTAAAAGAGCGCAATACTGTCCGCTGTTTAAGTCGGATTATCAGAATTAAAGTCCGCGCGTGGGTGGTCAGTTTCCAAGTGTCCTGACGGGGGCTGGTAGTGTCCTTTGTCAGATAATCAAGCAATTGAAAGGAAGATACAGATGACCAGTTTCAAACCATTGGATCCCGCACAGAATCGCGCGCGTTATCTTGTCGTTCGGCAGAGTATGCCTACAGAGGACGCAGCGCCCCCCTACCTGCACGCTGATAATCCCCTGTTGCCCGATACCGCGGACGATTTGCCAAATCAGTTGCATTCCAGTCTTCAAGGCGCACAGCTAAAAGTGCTGATCCCCCGATTTGCTCAGGCGGGCGATGAAAACGCTATACCAGGGTTTTTGAACTTGACCTGGAATGGCAGTCGTGTTGGTACCCGATATAATTATACGACTCCAATTGATCCCGCCATCACTGAGTTTGAATTGCTGTTGCCAGCAGGTCTCACTAATGCATCGGGATCGCATGAGTTAAGTTATATACTGAGTCATGGTGGCAATCCTGATGAAGTTGCGCACGAGGTAATTAATATCGATACGCAGGCTCCCTTGCCGAACGGTGAGGTGACCCTTCCTGCAGAAGTTGAGCGAGACGGCATTACCAAACCTTACCTGGATGCCAACGGTTTTGTTCTTGTTACCGTCCCTCAATACGCCACAAAAAAAATCGGGGATGTAATCGAAGCTTTCTTTGGCATATCTTTGCCAGGAGCTATTTCGATAGGGAATGTGACTGTTACAGATACCGCCGTGCCGGTTACTTTCAACTTGACTGCTGCCCAGGTTGGCACCGAAGAGGGTGAAAAAGAACTCTGGTATACGTTGATGGATCGGAAAGGTAATAAGAGTCTCCCCTCAGCGTACAAGAAAACGAACGTATCACTGACGGATCCGCCAGAGGGATTATTGCCACCCAACATTCCGCTGTTTGATGATGATACGCTACCTAAACTGGTGGATCTGGCCGATGCGCGGATGCCTTTGGGCATCGGGATATTGGCTGAGTACGATAATTACATCGCGGATCGTGATGAGATCGAAGTGACGGTAGATGGCATTCTATTGCCCGCACAGCGGATCAACGGCTTTCCCTTCTACGTGAATGTTCCCTATAGCGCGCTGGCTAAAGATAGCCTTGGCGAAAAAACAATAACAACCAGTTATCAGATAAAGCGCGGCACGGTTCGTCACCCATTAACGCCACTTACAAAAAATATTGTTGTCGACCTCCGCAGACCGGGGCCCGGTGAAGGGGAGGAGAATCCCAATCCGGACCTTGATCTGGTGACTGTTCAAGGACAAGGAGGTAATGGCCCGAATGTACTGACAGAAGACGACAAAGATCAGACGGTTTCAGTCACTGCGCAGGTTTTTGATGGCGTCAAGGACGGAGACGTTGCGACACTGATCTGGAAGGGTGTTGAGGTGACAGCAGCACAGGGGGGCGTCATTGAACTGGATGGAACGGAAACGGATGATTTGGAATGGACTGTTGAGTGGGAAGTTGTGGATGAAGGAGGAAATGGCAATCCGCTTCCGGTAAGTTACAAACTAACCAATCCGGACCTTAACGAAAATGAGGAGTTTTCGTTGCCTCAGGACGTTGATGTTTATATTCGTCCGGGTGTTGCGCCCGAAGTAAGGTTTCAACATATGGATCCAGATTTGACTCTACTCAATTGCCAATCTTTGCGAGCCGATGCAGTGCTTGGCAAATGTGCTGAAGCACTGGTCGCAGGTGGAGAGCCGGAATTGAAGGGGAAAACATTGGCCTGTACTTATCAAGGGTATAGCGATTCTGCGGGGACTACAGTAAAGCCGGGTACCAAGTACGAATTTAACTATTCTCCGAGCGATCAGGAGGTTGACGACGGTTTTATTATAAAAGTCCGCTACCAGGAGCTTCTTGCAACACAGAGCGCATGGGGGGAAATCAGTTACGTCGTCAAGATCGATGGGCGGGACGTAACTTCCAGTCACTTCGTTAGAGTGCATATGGTAGGGGGGACTGGAACGCCTTGTCCGATTTAAGTGAAAAAGCCCGGAAGGTGTAAAAACCTTCCGGTTTTTTTTAGTGAGGGAAGTTATGGAAATATTCGCTATGTGATTTCGGATATTTCCTACATTTTTTTAGGGGGCGTTCCTTTACCTTCCGCGCTCAATTTTTTCACGCAAATGTATTTGCGCACTTTTTATTATGAGTTGGAGGTGGATAAATTATGAAAGTATTTGGCGAGCTCCCCGTCAGGGTTATTCGAAAACGCGCGCTGGGCGTACTGGTGTTCATGCCGGTCTTTTCTTTGTCCGGCACGGGTGCACAGGCGGCAACCATCGTCGACGGAACGACACTGGATATCGACTCATCGACAACGTCGATCGACTATCTGGTGCGTAACAATGGCGTGTTGAACGTCAATGGCGCCAGTACCCGATCGATCACTGTGCAATCTGGCTCAACGTTGAATATCAACGGCGCGAGCATTGTCGGCAGTAGCGGCGCTGAAGGCGTTGTAGTCACCAGCAGTCGAGGCACTATCGATCGGGCCAATGTGACCAGCGAAGACATCGGGCTGGCCGTAAACCGTTCCAGTGTCGCGGCCGGCGGATCGGACGTGACCGTTTCCAATAGCCAGATCAAGGGTGAAGTAGCTGGTGCCCAGGTCACGGGGCTGAGCAAATTGTCGTTGATCAATACGCAAGTCACCGGCTCGGCAGGCGACGGCATTGGTGTGAACATTCTGGGCGGTGAAGTGGATGCCTCTGCCGGGACGCATATCACCGGGCAGGCGACAGGTGTGCGGATGGTCAACGATTCCGCCAATGTAGGTGCTCGTGCCCTTACACTGGATAATGCCATCGTACAGGGTGTCAACGGCTCCGCGGTTCTGGTCGAGAGAGGCACAAATGCCACTATCCGTCTCTCGAACGGTGCCAGTCTGCTTGCCGGAAACAACATCCTGCTTGATGTGCAAGGCGCCTCTACCGCCGCCATGACCGTCGCCAACAGTGCGCTTCAAGGCAACGTGAATATAGATGGCAGCAGCGTAGCGAACCTCACCTTCGATCAGGGCCATTTCACCGGTGATGTCGTGCTCGTCGATGACGCCTCCTCGGCCACGGTCAACCTGCAAAACAATTCACGGTTCACCGGCAGCCTGGATAAGGTCGACGGTGTGACCATCAACAGCGGCTCCAACTGGACCCTGACCCGCAACGACACCGTCGGCGCATTGGCCATGAATGGCGGTACAGTCAGCTTCGGTTCGCCCGATGCCCCGGACACGTTCTACCAGTTGAACGTCGGAACACTTGCGGCCTCAGGCACCGGCGCCAATGTATTTGCGATGAAAGGCAACTTTGCCACCGGCCATCACGATTTCCTGAACGTGACCGGTGTGGCCACTGGGCAGTTCGGTCTGTTGGTTGCGGCCTCTGGGCTGGATGCCGTGTCTCCCGGGCAATTGAACCTCGTGCATACGGCGGCGGGTGATGCGCAATTCTCGCTGATCAGTGGCAGGGCGGACCTGGGAACCTGGTCCTATTCGCTGAAAAGCACGATGGACGAAAGCGGGGCTACCGACTGGTATCTGGACCCTGCTACCGAAACCGTCAGCCCGGGCGCGCGTTCGGTATTGGCCCTGTTCAATACAGCGATCACTGTGGCCACCGGCGAAGACGCATCCCTACGCAGTCGCATGGGTGAGCTTCGATTCAACGGCGGCAAGTCGGGTGCCTGGGTGCGTACTTACGGCAGCCAATACAATGTGGCTGACGGCTCGGGTGTGGCTTATCAGCAAACCCAGCAAGGTTTTTCCCTGGGCGCTGATGCGAGACTGGGTGAGAGCCAATGGTTTATGGGGGTGATGGCGGGGTACAGCAATTCCAGGCTGAATCTTGATTACGGCACTTCCGGCACCGTCGACAGCTACTACGTCGGGCCTTACGCAACTTGGCTCGATGCCGATTCCGGTTACTACTTCGATGCCGCGCTCAAGTTCAACCACTTCCGCAACGAGTCAAAAGTCGGCCTGAGCGACGGTTCCCGTGCCAAAGGCGACTACGACAACTCCGGCCTCGGCGGCTGGGCCGAATTCGGCCGACACATCAAGTTCGGCGATGGCTACTTCATCGAACCGTTTACCCGATTCTCGTCTGTCGTGATCCAGGGCAAGCATTACAACCTGGACAACGGCATGGACGCCAACGGTGATCGGGCCCGCTCGATGCTGGGCAAGGTCGGCAGCACCTTCGGGCGCAATTTCGACTTCGGCAACGGCAAGGTGGTACAGCCTTATATCAGTGCCGCGGCGGGTTACGAGTTCGCCAAAAATAACAAAGTGCAAGTGAACAGCAATGTGTTTAACAACGACCTGTCGGGCTACCGTACCGATTTCGGGGCGGGGTTGGCAGTGGCTTTCTCCGAGGGGATGCAGGCGCACGTTGATTTTGATTATGAAAAGGGCGAGCACATTGAGAAGCCGTGGGGGGTTAACTTTGGGGTGAGGGTTAACTGGTAAGGGAATAGTAGTCTTGCAAGACTGAAACGCCGCTTCTCCTATTGGGTAAGCGGCGTTTTTTATTGACCCGTCTGACCGGCAATCACCTGTCTCGGCAACCACGAATCTCCATCCTCAATCCGCTTCACCTTCAGCAACAACGGTAGCGCCAGGGTAATCGACTGCCCGCCCCGCACCAGCTTCCATCGTAACTGCGCACCTTGTCATGCCACACCCCGAGAAGCGCCGCCCGATGGTTCGAGTCGAGTGGTGACTCCGGAAACGGCGGTGACCCGACACAGCGTTCATCAGGACCAGTCGCGCCTGATCCTGGTTAAGTTCACATCAGTCATGCAGGTGAAGGCGCGTAAATAGATTCGGCGCTTTAACTAGTCTTTAATCACGATTGTGGAAATAAATATTTCCCCTTCGCTTATCACATTCAAAACCTTATTCGCTCTCCCATGATGGAAGAAGTTAATGAGGTGCGCTTTTGTACTCGTCAGGTTTATAAGACTATAAAGGTTGAATACACCATGCCCCGAATCGCCAGCGTTGGTCGACGTCGGATGCGCAACGTTGATCCATATGATCTATATTGTAGAAAGCGTATGTTTGATAACCCTGAACCGGAAGGCATCCACCCACTTCACAAAGCCAATAATTTCGGGCGGTAGGTAATTTTTGGCCATACACTCGTTGCATGTCATTGAGGGCTTGGCCAGCCGGCAATGCATTGCCGAAGGAGCTCATCCAGGAAACGGCCTGAGCGTGCGTTAAATATGAATCATTAGATCGCAGTTGATATATGTTTCTCACTGATATTGGATAACTTACCAATTGAAGCGATGCGTCTCGAACGAAAATTGTGGCATTGCCGATACTGTTGCCAGTGACTTTGCCCGTTTGTGTCACGGAGGCAACGGCCTCATTACTTGAATAATAATAATAGGGAGTCTTTCCACCTTGAGCCAGGCGAACATCAGTATTGCCAATAGAATCTTGTCCAGTTTTCGGCCAATTTGGGATTTTTACTGAGAGCCCATTTAGGTTCATCTGACTAGTATTAATTGTTAATGGTGTTGCTACTGTGAGGCTACGCGCTGGCGTGGAGGACTGTCCACTGCCATACAACGCTTTAGCGGTGAAGCTGTGAGACGCCACACTCAACCCTGTCACCAGCAAGTACCAGATTCCCGTCGTTGTACTGGCGGTGGGCTCCCCCTTCGATATGGTGCCGTCGAGTACCTGGACCTTCTGACCTTTGCTGGCCGTGCCGGTCAGCGACACACTGGTCTCCAATGTTGTACCGCCATTGGGAATTTCGACCCCGCTTGGCGAGCCTTTGACTGAATCAATGGTCGGTTTGACCTCCACCGCCACGGTAAACGTGAACGGTGGAGCGGACTCTTCGCCTTCGCCATACAGCGCCAGCGCCTTGAGGCTGTAAGCCTTGACGGTCAATGCACTTACCACCTGAGTCCAGACACCCGAACCATTGGCGGTAGGTTCCCCCAGTGACGTGGTGCCATCAAGCAAGCGGACTTTCTGATTGGGACTGGCCTTGCCAGTGACGGTTACTGATCGGTCAAAGGTGATGCCACCCTGGGCGACCGGGCCTTTGGAATCGGTGACCGAGTCAATGGCCGGTTTGAGCGCCGCCGCCACGGTAAACGTGAACGGTGGAGCGGACTCTTCGCCTTCGCCATACAGCGCCAGCGCCTTGAGGCTGTAAGCCTTGACGGTCAATGCACTTACCACCTGAGTCCAGATGCCGCTGCCATTGGCGGTAGGTTCCCCCAGTGAAGTAGTGCCATCGAGCAAGCGGACTTTCTGATTGGGACTGGCCTTGCCAGTGACGGTTACTGATCGGTCAAAGGTGATGCCGCCCTGGGCGACCGGGCCTTTGGAATCGGTGACCGAGTCAATGGTTGGTTTGACCGCCACCGCCACGGTAAACGTGAACGGTGGAGCGGACTCTTCGCCTTCGCCATACAGCGCCAAAGCCTTGAGGCTGTAAGCCTTGACGGTCATTGCATTCACGACCTGAGTCCAGATGCCCGAACCATTGGTGGTAGGCTCCCCCAGTGAAGTGGTGCCATCAAGCAAGCGGACTTTCTGATTGGGACTGGCCTTGCCAGTGACGGTTACTGATCGGTCAAAGGTGATGCC
>NZ_RXHX01000017.1:0-127642 GCF_005930655.1 Pseudomonas sp. FSL W5-0299 | reverse complement strand
CAGTTTGGGCCGGGCGTACACACATTCTGTGCACGCCACAGATCTCCTGTAGGAGTGAGCCTGCTCGCGATGGCGGGGTGTCTGGCGACGTCGATGTTGACTGTGCCGCCGTCTTCGCCAGCAAGCTTGGCTCCTACAGGGATTGCGTTGGGCTTAGATCCCGAACCGATCGCGCAACGCGTAATACGCGGCGCCCATGGCAGTGAGTGGCGCCTGGAAGGTGCGGCCGCCGAGCATCGGCATGTGCGGGAGCGAGGCGAACGCGTCGAAACGTTCGGCGTCGCCGCGGATCATTTCCGAGATCAGTTTGCCGGCCAGGTGCGAGCAGGTGACGCCATGGCCGCTGTAGCCTTGCATGTAGTAGGCGTTTTTCTCGATGCGGCCGAATTGCGGCATGCGTGACATGGTCAGCAGGAAGTTGCCGGTCCAGCGGTAGTCGATCTTCACGTCCTTCAGCTGTGGGAAGGTCTTGAGGATTTTCGGCTTGATCAGTTGCTCGATGTCGTCCGGTTCGCGGGCACCGTAGACCACGCCGCCACCGTACAGCAGGCGGTTGTCGGCGGTGAGGCGGTAGTAGTCCAGCAAGTAATTGCAGTCTTCGACGCAGTAGTTGTTTTTGATCAGGCTGCGCGCAACCTTTTCCGACAACGGTTCAGTGACGACGATTTGCGAACCGCATGGCATGCTTTTGCGCGTGACGCGGTTGTCGAGGTCTTGCGGCAGGTAGGCGTTACCGGCGATCAGCAGGTACTTGGCGCGTACGACGCCTTTGGCGGTGCGCACGGTGATCGGTTCGCCGTAGGTGATTTCCACCGCTGCCGATTGCTCGTAGATTTTGCCGCCCAGGCCGATGATGGCCGAGGCTTCGCCGAGGGCCAGGTTCAGCGGGTGGATGTGACCGCCCTGCATGTCGAGCAAGCCGCCGACGTAGTTGTCGCAACCGACTTCGCGCTTGATGTCCGTCGCGTCGAGCATGGTCAGGTTTTTGTTGCCGTAACGTTCCCAGCTGCTTTTCTGCTCGGCCAGGCCTTTGAGCTGCTTTTTGTTCAGCGCAGCGAAGATGCCGCCCGGCTTGTAGTCGCACTGGATGTCGTAGTGCTGTATGCGCTGACGAATGATGTCGGCGCCTTCGAAGATCATGCTGCCGAGGACTTCGGCGGTTTTGTCGCCGTAGCGTTCTTCGATGACATCGACGTCGCGGCTGTAGGAGTTGACCAGTTGGCCGCCATTGCGGCCGCTGGCGCCAAAACCGACCTTGGCGGCTTCGAGCACGGTCACGCTGTAGCCCGCTTCGCAGAGGAACAGGGCCGAGGACAGACCGGTGTAGCCGGCGCCAATGATGCAGACGTCGCAGTCCACGGCTTGTTCCAGGACGGGGAAGTCGCCGGTGAAGTTGCGGGTTGCGGCGTAGTAGCTATTTACATGAGTCTGTTTCATAGGTTTCTCCGATGGTCGCCGACACAAGCCGGCGGCCGCCGTTGTAGTAGTATTAGAGCTTGATCCAGGTCGCTTTGAGTTCGGTGTATTTGTCGAACGCGTGCAGCGATTTGTCCCGACCGTTACCCGACTGCTTGTACCCGCCGAACGGCGCGGTCATGTCGCCGCCGTCGTACTGGTTGACCCAGACACTGCCGGCGCGCAAGCCACGGGCGAAGGTGTGGGCCTTGCTGAGGTTGCTGGTCCACACGCCGGCGGCCAGGCCGAAGATGCTGTCGTTGGCGATCGCCAGGGCTTCTTCAGCGGTGTCGAAGGTGATCAGCGACAGCACCGGGCCGAAGATTTCTTCCCGGGCGATGGTCATGGCGTTGGTCACGCCGTCGAAAATCGCCGGTTCCACGTACAGGCCACCGGTGGCTTCGAGGGTGCGACTGCCGCCTGCGATCAGTTGCGCGCCCTGGTCTTTGCCGACCTGGATGTAGCGCAACACGTTGTCCAGTTGACGCTGATCGACGACCGCACCGACGGTGGTTTCCGGATCGAGTGCGTGCCCCGGTTTCCAGGCTTGCAGCGCTTCCACCAGCAGCGGAATGAACTGCTCGCGAATCGAACGTTCCACCAGCAAGCGCGAGCCGGCGGTGCAGACTTCGCCCTGGTTGAAGGCAATCGCACCGGCCGCCGCTTGTGCTGCCGCGCGCAAATCCGGCGCGTCGGCGAACACCACGTTCGGGCTCTTCCCCCCTGCTTCGAGCCAGACGCGTTTCATGTTGCTTTGCCCGGAATAGATCAGCAGTTGCTTGGCAATCGCGGTCGAGCCGGTGAAGGCCAGCACGTCGACGTCCATGTGCAACGCCAGCGCCTTGCCGACGGTATGACCGTAACCCGGCAGGACGTTGAACACGCCTTTGGGGATGCCAGCGTCCACTGCCAACTGGGCGATGCGGATGGCGGTCAGTGGCGACTTTTCCGAAGGCTTGAGGATGAACGAGTTGCCGGCCGCGAGCGCCGGGGCGAACTTCCAGCTGGCCATGATCAACGGGAAGTTCCACGGCACGATGGCGGCGACCACGCCCGCTGGCTCGCGGGTGATGAGGCCCAGTTGATCATGCGGCGTGGCGGCGACTTCGTCGTAGATTTTGTCGATGGCTTCGGCGCTCCAGCGGATCGCGTTGGCGGTCGCCGGGATGTCGATGTTCATCGAGTCGTTGATCGGCTTGCCCATGTCGAGGGTTTCGAGCAGGGCGAGTTCTTCCTGGTTGGCCAGGATCAGATCGGCGAAGCGGATCAGGATGCGCTTGCGCTCGGCCGGGGCGAGGTTGGCCCAGATACCGGATTCGAAGGTGCGGCGCGCGACGGCCACGGCTTCGTTGGCATCGGCTTCGTCGGTGCTGGCGACGTTGGTGAGGAAGCGACCGTCGACCGGGCTCATGCATTCAAAGGTGTCGCCGCTGAGTGCCGGGCGGTATTGGCCGTCGATGAATGCGCGGCCTTCGATAGTGAGGGACTGGGAGCGTTGTTCCCAGTCGCTGCGAGTGTTTGTCATGGTTGTGACTCGACGCAGAGGAATAAGAAGTCGTTGGAAGGTGGTGTATCAGGCGAATTGCATCGCTGACTGCGCGGCCGTCTTCGCGGGCAAGCCTCGCTCCTACAGGTATTGCAGCGTGCACGGCTTCTGCGCCAGGCACTTCTCCCTGTAGGAGCGAGGCTTGCCCGCGAAGAGGCCCTCACATTCAATATCGAAAGTAATTGCCCCACCGCTCAACCCATCAAACGGTATGCAGATACCAGTTGTACTCAAGATCGGAGATGGAGTTCTCGAACTCGGCCAACTCGCTTTCCTTGCACGCCACGAACACGTCGATGTACAGCGGGTCGATGTAACGGGCCATGACTTCGCTGTCGTCCAGCTCGCGCAATGCATCGCGCAGGTTGTTCGGCAGGCTCTGCTCGTTTTGCTCGTAGCTGTTGCCTTCCACCGGGGCGCCCGGCTCGATCTGGTTGGTCAGGCCGTGGTGAATACCGGCCAGCACCGACGCCATCAACAGATACGGGTTGGCATCGGCACCCGCCACGCGGTGTTCGATGCGCACCGAATCGGCGGAACCGGTCGGCACACGCACGGCAACGGTACGGTTGTCGATGCCCCAGCTCGGCGAATTCGGTACGTAGAACTGCGCGCCGAAACGGCGGTATGAGTTGACGTTCGGGCACAGGAAGGCCATCTGCGCCGGCAGGGTCTCGAGCACACCGCCGATCGCGTGTCGCAGCGCGGCGTTCTGCTCGGGATCCTCGCTGGCAAAGATGTTGTTGCCTTCTTTGTCGAGAATCGAAATGTGCACGTGCAAACCGTTGCCCGCCTGGCCCGGATACGGCTTGGCCATAAACGTGGTGTCCATCTCGTGGTCGTAGGCGATGTTCTTCACCAGACGCTTGAGCAACACCGCGTAGTCGCAGGCCTTTATAGGGTCGTTGACGTGATGCAGGTTCACTTCGAACTGCGCCGGGGCGCTTTCCTTGACGATGGCGTCGGCAGGAATGCCCTGCTCTTTCGCGCCTTCAAGGATGTCTTGCAGGCAGTCGACGTATTCATCCAGGTCGTCGATCAAATACACCTGGGTCGACACCGGACGCTTGCCCGAGACCGGCGAACGTGGCGATTGCGGGCGACCGTTCACGTTGTCCTGGTCGATCAGGTAGAACTCAAGTTCGAACGCCGCGCAGATGGTCAAGCCCATGTCGTCGAACTTGCGCACCACATTGGCCAGCACTTCACGCGGGTCAGCGAAGAACGCCTCGCCTTCCAGTTCGTGCATGGTCATCAGCAACTGCGCGGTTGGACGCTTCTGCCACGGCTCGATGCTCAGAGTGCCAGGGATGGGATAGCAGATTCGATCCGAGTCGCCGATGTCCAGACCCAGGCCGGTGCTTTCCACCGTAGAACCATTGATGTCCAGAGCAAACAGAGACGCCGGCAGGTTTATGCCTTTTTCGTAAACCTTATGAAGACTGGTGCGTTCGATGCGCTTGCCGCGCACCACACCGTTCATATCCGCAATCAGAAGGTCGACGTACAAAACCTCAGGATATTTCTTAAGGAATGCGTTTGCTTCGTTGAGTTGAACGGTACGCAGAGGGACCGACATGATGCACCTATTAGCTGTTAATTATTATGTTCACTACCTTGTTGCGAGCCCAGTCAACCCGAACGGCAAAGTGAAGTCAATAGCGAACACTTGGCCTCTCCACCTTTATTTTCGGGCCTTTTTGGGGGACGAGAGTGCCGTAACGGTCTTGAGCACCGCGTAAACCCTGAGGATCGGACGATCGGCGTTTAGAATTTTTTACATGAGAGTTGTTAATTAAAATCAACAAGGCTAAGCTCCGGAAAAGCTCGTTCAAGTGTGAAACTTCGAGGTGATAAAAATGGCATTCAAGCCATTGATCGGCGTTACAGCGTGCGTCAAACAGATTGGCCTGCACCCCTACCACATCAGCGGCGACAAGTACTTGCGTGCTGTCAGCGTTGCGGCTTTGGGGCTGCCCGTCGTTATTCCTTCCCTAGGCGAATTGACCGATATCGACGACCTGCTCGCGCAGCTCGACGGTCTGTTGCTGACCGGCTCGCCCTCGAATGTGGAACCCTTCCACTATCAAGGCCCGGACAGTGCCCCCGGCACGGATCACGATCCGGCGCGGGACGCCACCACCCTTCCTTTATTACGTGCAGCCATTGCGGCGGGCGTGCCGGTGCTCGGCATCTGCCGCGGCTTTCAGGAAATGAACGTGGCGTTCGGCGGCAGCCTGCACCAGAAGGTGCATGAACTGCCCGGCATGCTCGATCACCGGGAAGCGGACAGTCCCGAGCTGGCGGTGCAATACGCCCCGGCGCATACCGTGACGGTGCAACCGGGTGGCGTGTTCGAAGCGATGGAGTTGCCCGCCGAGTTCAGGGTCAATTCGATTCACAGTCAGGGTATTGATCGATTGGCGCCAGGCCTGCGCGCCGAAGCGGTGGCGCCGGACGGTTTGATCGAAGCCATTTCGGTGGAACACAGCCAGGCGTTTGCCGTCGGTGTGCAATGGCACCCGGAATGGCAGGTCCTGTCGAACCCGCCCTACTTGAGCATTTTCCAGGCGTTCGGTGATGCGTGCCGGCGACGGGCCGCGTTGCGTAAAACCCGCTGACTTAAAACAACCCTTTACTGCCCCCGCGAGTCAGGCGGGCGTGTCTTTGCGCGTCCGTGACTTGCGACAACAACACACTGCGATAACAACAAGTACTACCAGGCAGCCAGGACGGCGGCGCCGAACAAGCCCGATCGATGCGGATCAGGCGAGCGCAACCTCTTGTAGGAGCGAGGCTTGCCCGCGAAGGCGGAGTGTCAGTCGACATCATCGTTACCTGATACACCGACTTCGCGGGCAAGCCTCGCTCCTACAGGGTTCGTGCTCCGACTGAACCTGTCCGGGCTAGCAATCCACTCTTAAGTCAGGCCGCGTTGGCCCGACGACTGAAACCTGTTGGGAGTTTCACATGGCAAACGCCTCCAGCATCTACAGGAAGGCTCTTGAGGGTCACCAGGCACCGAAAAAGGTGCTGGTGAAAGTCGACCGCGTCACCAAGAAATTCGACGAAACCACCGCGGTGGATGATGTCTCGCTTGAGATCCATCAAGGCGAAATCTTCGCCCTGCTCGGTGGTTCCGGCTCCGGCAAATCGACCCTGCTGCGCATGCTCGCGGGCTTCGAGCGCCCGACCGAGGGACGGATTCTGCTCGACGGTGTCGACATCACCGACATGCCGCCGTATGAACGGCCGATCAACATGATGTTCCAGTCATACGCCTTGTTCCCACACATGACAGTGGCGCAGAACATTGCCTTCGGCCTCAAGCAGGACCGTTTGCCCGCCAGCGAAATCGACGCCCGCGTTGAAGAGATGCTGCGCCTGGTGCACATGACCCAGTACGCCAAACGCAAACCCCATCAATTGTCCGGCGGTCAGCGTCAGCGCGTGGCCCTCGCCCGCTCCCTGGCCAAGCGTCCGAAGCTGTTGCTGCTCGACGAACCGATGGGCGCCCTGGACAAGAAGCTGCGTTCGCAGATGCAACTGGAGCTGGTAGAAATCATCGAACGGGTCGGCGTGACCTGCGTGATGGTGACTCATGACCAGGAAGAGGCCATGACCATGGCTGAGCGCATCGCGATCATGCACCTGGGCTGGATCGCGCAGATCGGCAGTCCGGTCGACATTTATGAAGCACCGGTCAGCCGCATGGTCTGCGAGTTCATCGGCAACGTGAACGCCTTCGAAGGCACGGTGGTGGAAGACCTTGAAGGTCACGCGATCATTCATAGCCCGGACCTGGAACAGAAGATTTACGTCGGTCACGGCGTCAGCACCTCGGTGCAGGACAAGTCGATCACCTACGCGATCCGCCCGGAAAAAATGTTGGTCAGTACCCTCAAGCCGGACACTCGCTACAACTGGTCCGAAGGCAAGGTGCATGACATCGCCTACCTCGGCGGTCACTCGGTGTTTTACGTGGAATTGCCTGGCGGCAAAGTCGTGCAATCGTTCATGGCCAACGCCGAACGCCGTGGCGCGCGACCGACCTGGGACGACAAAGTCTACGTGTGGTGGGAAGACGACAGCGGCGTGGTACTGCGCTCATGAAAACACTCAATCAGCGGTTCATGCGGCTGATGCCGAGTGGTCGAAAGCTCGTCATCGGGATTCCTTTCCTGTGGCTGTGCCTGTTTTTCCTGTTGCCGTTCTTCCTGGTGATGAAGATCAGCTTCTCGGAAGCGGCCCTGGCCATTCCTCCTTACTCCGAGATCTACACCTTCGCCGAGCAGAAATTCCAGCTGCTGCTGAACCTCGGCAACTACTCGCTGCTGACTCAGGATGAGCTGTACATCTCGGCCTACTTCGGCTCGTTGAAGGTCGCGTTTTTCAGCACATTGATGTGTCTGGTGATCGGTTTTCCGATGGCCTACGCGATCACCAAGGCCAACAAGGAAACGCAAAACGTTTTGCTGCTGCTGATCATGATGCCGACCTGGACCGCGATCCTGATCCGCGTGTATGCGTGGATGGGCATCCTGAGCAACAACGGTTTGCTCAACGGTTTTTTGATGTGGACCGGGCTGACCGATCACCCGATCGAGATCCTCAACACCAACACGGCCGTGTATATCGGTGTGGTTTACGCCTACTTGCCGTTCATGGTGCTGCCGCTGTACGCCAACCTGGTCAAGCACGATCAAAGCTTGCTGGAAGCGGCGTCGGATCTGGGTTCGAGCAACTTCAACAACTTCTGGAAAATCACCGTGCCGCTGGCCAAGAACGGGATCATTGCCGGTTGCATGCTGGTGTTCATTCCGGTGGTCGGTGAGTTCGTGATTCCGGAGCTGCTGGGCGGCCCTGAGACGCTGATGATCGGTCGCGTGCTGTGGCAAGAGTTCTTCAATAACCGCGACTGGCCGGTGGCGTCTGCCCTGGCGGTGGTGATGCTGTTGATCCTGATTGTGCCGATTCTGCTGTTCAACCGCAGCCAGGCCAAAGAGATGGAGGCACGGGGATGAAACGCTTCGGATTTTCAAAGTTCATGCTGATTTTCGGCCTGTCGTTTATCTACTTGCCGATGCTGATTCTGGTGATCTACTCGTTCAACGCTTCCAAACTGGTGACGGTCTGGGGCGGCTGGTCGTTCAAGTGGTACGCCGGTCTGCTCGACAACACGCAACTGATGGGCTCGGTGGTGCGCTCGCTGGAAATCGCCTGCTACACGGCGATTGCGGCGGTAGCGCTGGGGACGTTGGCGGCATTCGTGCTGACTCGCGTGACGCGCTTCAAGGGTCGCACCTTGTTTGGCGGTTTGGTGACCGCGCCGCTGGTGATGCCGGAAGTCATCACCGGCCTGTCGCTGTTGCTGCTGTTCGTGGCGATGGCGCAGTTGATCGGCTGGCCGATGGAGCGTGGCATCGTCACCATCTGGATCGCCCACACCACGTTCTGTGCGGCGTACGTCGCGGTGGTGGTCTCGGCGCGTTTGCGTGAGCTGGATTTGTCCATCGAAGAAGCGGCGATGGACCTTGGGGCGAAGCCGTTCAAGGTGTTTTTCCTGATCACCATTCCGATGATCGCGCCGTCACTGGCGGCCGGCGGCATGATGTCGTTTGCCCTGTCGCTGGATGACTTGGTGTTGGCGAGTTTCGTCTCGGGGCCGGGTTCGACGACCTTGCCGATGGAAGTGTTCTCGGCGGTGCGTCTGGGAGTGAAGCCTGAGATCAACGCCGTGGCGAGTTTGATTCTGTTGGCCGTATCGATCGTGACCTTCATGGTCTGGTACTTCAGCCGCCGTGCCGAAGCCACCCGCAAACGTGCGATCCAGGAAGCGATGGAGCAGACCGCGAGCGAATCGTGGCAGCAACCTGAAAAGCGAATGGTGGAAGCGGCGGTTTAGGTTGTTGAGTTAACTGTGGCGAGGGAGCTTGCTCGCGCTTGAGTGCGCAGCACTCACAAGATTGGCAGGGTTGCCAGAATTCTTGGGGCCGCTTCGCAGCCCAGCGGGAGCAAGCTCCCTCGCCACAGGTTGTGTATTGCCCCACAGGTTTTGTGTTTACCGCATTTTTGCTTTGTGTCACTGAATAAAAAGAATGGAGTTGTACCGATGAAAATGTTTGGCAGGACTCTGCTGACACTGTCCTTAGTGGGCGCGATTGCCACCGTTGCCCAGGCCAATGACAAGGTTCTGCGCGTCTACAACTGGTCGGATTACATCGCCCCGGACACCGTCAGGAAGTTCGAAGACGAGACCGGCATCCGCGTGACCTACGATGTGTTCGACAGCAATGAAACCCTTGAAGCCCGTCTGCTCGCCGGTAAGTCCGGCTACGACATCGTGGTGCCGTCCAACAGTTTCCTGGCCAAGCAGATCAAGGCCGGGGTCTATCAGGAACTCGACAAGTCGAAGCTGTCGAACTGGAAAAACCTCAACCCGGTGCTACTGAAAAACGCGTCCGCCAGTGACCCGGATAACGGCCACGCTTTCCCGTACATGTGGGGTTCGATCGGCATTGGCTTCAACCCGGCCAAGGTCAAGGAAGTGCTCGGCGCCAATGCACCGACCAACTCCTGGGACTTGCTGTTCAAACCGGAAAACGCGGAAAAACTGAAAGCGTGCGGCATCAGCTTCCTCGACTCGCCTACCGAGATGCTCCCGGCGGCCCTGCACTACCTGGGTTATCCGGTGAACTCCCAGGACAAGGCTCAGATCGCCGAAGCCGAAGCGCTGTTCATGAAAATTCGGCCGTCGGTGGCCTATTTCCATTCGTCGAAATACATCTCCGACCTGGCCAACGGCAACATCTGCGTCGCGGTCGGTTACTCCGGGGACGTGCTGCAAGCCAAGGCGCGCGCCCAGGAAGCGGGCGACAAAGTGAAGATCGATTACAGCATTCCGAAAGAAGGGGCCGGCAGCTTCTACGACATGGTCGCGATCCCCAAGGACGCGGCGAACGTGGAGAACGCCTACCTGTTCATGAACTTCCTGATGCGCCCGGACATCATCGCCGAGATCACCAACAACATCGGCTACAGCAATGCCAATGCGGCGGCCACACCGTTGGTGGACGAGGCCATCCGGGATGATCCGGGGTCGTATCCGCCGCAAGCGGTCATGGCGACGCTGTATGCGATTCCGGATATGCCGATCGGCGTTCAGCGCGTGATGACTCGGGGCTGGACGCGGGTGAAACTCGGGAAATAGTCGCTCAATGATCGTTCCCACGCGTGGGAACGATCACTGTCAAAGTTTCCGTTCACGCAGCGCCTTACCACCGCTGCATCCTCTCTGACGAACGGCCTCACCTGGCTTCCTCGGTTAAGGTGAACTTAGGCGCCCTCCTCGGGCGCCTTTTTTTATGCAAGGGCCAGCGGCCATTCCGCCAGCGCCCGATACCGCCCCTTATGGGATTCAAACAAGACAAAGCGATCAGCCCGCAGGAAAAATTCGGGCGGCGTCGCGGACTCAGGCACCGGCATTCGATAATCACGCATCAACGTCAGGTGCGGCCGAAACGCCTTCGGCGTCTCTTCAACGCCAAACGGCAACATCGCCTGTTCCAGCGCATACACCAGACGCAACAACTCCGGCGGTGCCTGCTCCGGCGCCAGGACCAACACCCCTGCCCTGCGCCAGACCTCCATTCGATCCAGCGCCAACCTCAGCGGTATACCCGGTATGTGGACCTTCCCGGCCGCCGTACAGATCTCGCCAATCTGCGCCACGCCGACAGCCCCCAAAAACAACAATGTCAGGTGAAAGTTTTCCGCCGGCACCGGACGCCCGCTGCGCAGCTCAAGGGCGCTGCGCCATTGAGCAATGGCCTTGCGCTGCTGCGGCGGGCAATTGAGTGCGAAAAACAGCCGCTTGAACGGTTCACGGGATTCGTCAGTCATGCCTGGCAGCTCCTGACATGCACGTTATAGTTGAACCAACCGAATCAACGGGAGGGGGCCATGCGACAGATCATCAGCAAAGAGCCATGGTGGGCAATGCCACCGAAACCGGGGCAGGATGAGTCCGAGCTGGAATGGGGCTGGCTGGTTCACTATAGCGAAGGTGAGCCGCGCTTCGAATTCGTCAGGGAGCGGCCGACGGACAGCGAGATCCGCAACCGCAAAAGCTGCAGGATCACCCCGTCGCCGGAGTGATCCTTTCGACGGGATCAGGCCTTCACGATCATTTCAAAACCACCAAAGACCAGGCGCTGGCCATCGAAGGGCATCGGATTGACGTCCGGCTGCATCCGCGGATCGTTCATCATTTTGTCCATGCCCGCGTTACGGGTGGCCTTGTCCGGCCAGATGATCCAGCTGAACACCACGGTTTCGTCCTCCTTGAGTTTCACCGCCATGGGAAACGAGGTTACTTTGCCGTCCGGCACGTCGTCGCCCCAGCATTCAGCGACGCTGAGCGCGCCACATTCCTTGAAAATAACGGCGGCGGTTTCGGCGTGTTTCTTGAATTTTTCGCGGTTGGCGGTGGGCACGGCAGCGAGGAAGCCATCAACGTAGGACATGGCGTTTCTCCTTCGGTTATGGAACGGTCTGCTGGGTAGTCGATTCTGTCGGGCTCCAATCGACAGCGCCGCCGCCCGAACTGACCGACGGTACGTCAGCGCTCTCCGCCAGGTTGCCCTCGATCTGCGCCGCCATGTACAGCGTCCCCGCCATGACGCCGGAGGTCGGGTTCTGCACCAGTTTCATCCAGGCCTTGTCGAACGTATTGCCCAGGCTGGCGCGAATCAGCGCTTCGCTGTCCGGCCGGTCATTGGCCTGAATAATCGCCCGAATGCCAGCTACCCCCACCGAAATCAGGGCGCCGGCCAGTTTCCCGGCTGCTGCGGCCACCGCACTGGCCGCGCCTCGCGGGGCCATTTCGGCCTCCATCCGTTGACTGGCGCGCTTGGCCACCGGCGCCATGGCGGTGTCGGTCGAATCAACGCCTTTGTCGCCCCCCGCCTTGTGGATTTTCTCGATCAACGCCGCGTAGGCCGGCAACGAATTCAGCGGTTGGGTGTGCACGACCTGATACAGCGACGCATCACGCGCGGGCGGTGGCCCGAGTGCTATCGCGGGGATTTTCTGGATGCGGCCGTTGAGCTGGCCCATCGGCACGCCGTGGCGCTGGGAGATTCGCTGCAGTTCCTCCTGAAGAATGTCCACGTAGAAGGCCGTCGCCAAGCCAAGAATCGCGTCGGGATCGATCTCTACCGCGACCGGCGCCAGCACGCGTTTCTGGTATTGCTCCAGCAGGTAGGCCGCCAGGCGCTTGGCCGAGGCATCCTGCTCACCCTTGGCACTGAGGCTGTACCAGCTGACCTTCACCGATAGCCATTCCTGGGTCCAGTAACTGCTGAACCAGGGAATGAAGTTCTCTTCGGTCAGTTGGTAGACCCGCGTGCGCCAGTAATCCATGGCACCCCGGGCATAGATTTTGGTCTGCTCGGTCGCGGACTGCGACGCGGCGACAATCTCCTGGTCCACCTGCCGCCAGGTGCTTTGCGACACCACCACGACCGGCGCCACCACCGGGGCACGCACAGGCGTGGCGCATCCCGCCAACACCACCATCACGGGGACGATCAGCGAACGCAGGTTCAAGATCGCGGTTCCTACAGTGTTCCCCGGACGGTATGTCCGGTGTTCAAAGGACTGTTTATTTGAGTATAGGTGGCGGGGTTTGTTCGCTTGGAGCTGGTGGTGTTTTCCAGGGCCTCATCGCGAGCAGGCTCGCTCCCACAGTGGTCTGTGGTGAAACACAGGCTTACGAACGACGCCAATCCCTGTGGGAGCGCGCCTGCTCGCGATGGGGCCCTGAAGATCACCATCAACGGTGTCGATACTCACCATCGCGACGATTGCCTTCCGCTAAAAAACCGCCAGGCGCAGGATCAACCCATCCCAAGGCAAAAGCCCACACCGGAGGGGAAAATCATGTTGATCCATCTGCTGACCTGCCTGGCCCTGACGGCCGTTACGCTGACTGTCTTTTCCTACATCGTCCTCGCCAAGGAGCGCAGATCATGATCCACGCCATTACCCTTTGCGTAAGCTTCCCGGTGTTCGGCAACAACTTCTATTCGCAGCCATTCGTCTCTCGCAAAGAGCTGTCACTGGTGTTCGACAAAAACTTCGAGGCATTGCTGATACCGGCAGCCGCGAACCACTTCAACAATGAAGTGGTCGGGCTCAACGATCAATTCCGGTTCCTCAATGACGTGTTGGTTGAACACCTGCTGGAGATCGAATTGGCCCAGAGCGCGCCTCGGTCTTCGCGTCAATTCACGTTTTAGGATCAGGCGGGCCGACGAACGGTCCTCACCTTGCCACTATTGCCTCCGCCGCAAAAAAATCGGTCCGCACCGTCGGACTCAAGCCCCGACACGCCGACGCCGGTTGGTAGCGTGAGGCTTTCCAGCACCTCGCCGGTGTTCGGGTCTACTCGCCGCAATTCACCTTCCTCACCTTCCCAAGTGCCGTGCCAGAGCGCGCCTTCCACCCAGGTCACCCCGGTGACGAAACGGTTGGACTCGATCGTGCGAAGAATCTTGCCGGTGTCGGGGTCGATTTGATGGATCTTGCGTTCGCGATACTGGCCCACCCAAAGCGTGCCTTCAGCCCAGGCGAGCCCTGAGTCGCCCCCACCGCCGGGCGCCGGAATGGTGCCGAGTACACGACCATTCGAAGGATCTATCTTCTGGATGCGATCCTCGGCGATCTGGTACAGGTGCCGGCCGTCAAAGGCTGTTCCGGCATGCGCGGCGACATCGATGGAACGAGGCGTCTTACCGCTTACAGGGTCGAGGGCGTTGAGTTTTTCTCCGGAGGCGAACCAGACGTGCTCGCCGTCAAAAGAAACGCCATGCACGGCGTCGACGCCCGGAAAAGGTCCGTATTCGTGAATGATCTCGGCAGATGATTGCTTCATGGTTGCATCCTCTTCATTGGGTGGTGAGATGGATCCTAGTCACCCGGCACCCAAGCTGTGAGTAACAAAGTCGTCGCGAATCCAGACAGCGGCGGCGTCATCCAGCGCCGGGCGCGCCCGCGACCAAACGATTGCACTTTGCCGGCGGTTGCCAGCGAATCGAGGGCCCGTTGCACCGTGCGTTGACTGGCCTTCAGCGCCAGGGCCAGCGCCGAACTCGACCACGATTCGCCGTCGGCCAGGAAGGCCAGCAGCGCCGCCTGCGGCTCTTCGACGGGCCACGCCAGCACCACAACGTCATCAGCACTCTCTGGTTGCAGCGCAAACCCGCGTTTCGTCGCACTGATACCGGCCAGGGGTTTCAGCGCTTTGCGAAGCCGACCGATTTCGACGCGCAGTCTGGCGCGATGGGATTCATCGGTGAGCTTCTGGCGAAAGGCCTGGGTGATCAGTGTTTCCCGCGCCACATCCTCGGGCCAGGCTTCGGCCAACGCCCGCACGAGGGTGAACAACACCGGTCGTTTGGCCAGGGACACCGACATCCCCGCGCCGCGCACGCCGTATCGGCACGCGTCGACGACCAGAGACGGTGAACTCAGCAATGCTTCCACCTCATCCAGCCGCAGGGGGCGTTCTTCACCCCGGGCAATCAGTCGCGCAGCGGGCGTGTCGAGGACTTGAGCGGCGTGTTCAACCTCGGCGGTGAGCGCGGGAATACCGGCGTCTGAGGCCGCACGTTCGGCCCTTTCGAGCGCAGACCGCGCCCTTCTTGTTTCGAGTCGCCGCACGGCGATCCCGGCCACCACTAATTCATGAACGACGCGCAATGCCGGCGGCAGCGGTGCGGGGTCGAGCTCGGCGAGCAAACGGTCGACCTCATCCAGACGCCCGATCAACAACAAACGCCGAACCTGCAAATACCGCGCATGGGCCGCATTCGCGCCATCGCCATGCGCCTGCAAGGTCACTCGCGCCGCTTCGAGCGCCTTCACCGGCCAGCCGAGATCCCGTGAAGCCAGGGCGATTTCGGCCTCGGCGACCACGCACCGCGCCCGGGCCACAGGCGCTTTCGGACCGAAGGCACGTGCGGCGCTGCGCACCAACGCCTTGGCCCGGACCAGATCGCCCAATTGCGCCATGGCGATGCCGCGAAGCGCCAGCGCAGGGGCATCGTCGCGCAAGGCAACCCGGTTCAGCGCACCGAGGGGATCGCCCGCCGCGAGTGCGTGCGCTGCGGCGGTGATCAGTGAGTCCATTTGAATTGCGCCACAGGTGTCACTCCCACGGTTCGGTGCCCGTAGATGAGTCTATCTCACGCCCACCCAACCTGTGGGAGCGAGCCTGCTCGCGAAAGCGGTGGGTCAGGCGCTATCGATGTTGGATGTGCCGACCTCTTCGCGAGCAGGCTCGCTCCTACAGGGAATGTGCTTGATCGACGAGGGTGGTCACCGCGGGCGTTTGGCGTCTTGCAACCACTCGCGCGGGCTGGCACCGGTTTTACGACGAAACGCCCGGGCCAGCGCCGAGGGGCTTTCGTAGCCGACTTCATCGGCGATCAGCGCGATGGACTTGCCCTCACGCAAACGTTTCTGCGCCAGGCTGATCCGCCAGCTCACCAGATAGTCAACCGGCGTCTGCCCCACCACCGAGCGAAAGTAGTCGGCGAAACTGGCCCGGGACATATTGGCCGCCGCCGACAGTTCGGCCACGGTCCAGGCCTTGCCGGGCGCGTCGTGCATCAGGCTCAAGGGGCGCGCCAGGCGTGGGTCGGCGAGACCGGCCATCATCCCGGGCGTCTGGTCACGGCTGGTCAGGATGTGCCGCAACAACTGAATCACCAGCAGTTCGAACAGCCGATCCATCATCGCTTCGCGACCACAAATGCCGCCAAACGCCTCGCTGAACAGCCAGTCCAGCGTGCCAGCCAGGGTCGGGATGCTGTCGAGTTTGAGCACCAGGTATTCAGGCAGCGCGGCCGCCAGGGCGTTGCCCGCCCCACCGTCGAACTCCAGAGAGGCGCACACCAATTGAGTGCCTGACGCTTCGCTGGCGAACAAGCGGTGACGATAAGGTCGCGGAAAAAAAATCAGCGTCGGTTCATTGAGCTGCAGGACTCGCTCATCAGCCAGTTTGAGCGTCAGTTCGCCAGCCTGAAGCAAATGCAGGTGCCCGGTGGCCTGTTCGCCATCGAAGGACGTGACGCCGCAAAAATCGCCACTGTGGAAAGTGCCGGCACTGACACCGAAATGCGTGAGCAAGGTGGACAAGCGATCCATGGAACGACTCCCCGGGGAACATATCTGGACGATCTGTCGCATATCCTCGACGATTTGCACCCTCAACGCCAGCGCAGATCCATAGCATGGACCCCGTACCCAGCGCATACCGCGCTTGAATCGACGGAGTCTCAACATGAGCCGCATCGCCCCCCTGAACCTTGAACACGCCACCGACACCACTCGCCCGCTGCTGGAAGGCGTGCAGAAAAAAATCGGCTTCTTGCCCAACGTCTTCAAGACGCTGGCCCATGCCCCCGCCGTCCTGTCGGCCTATCTGCAACAGTCGGTGGCCCTGGGCAAAACATCCCTGAGCGCCCCTGAAAAAGAAGCCATCTTCCTGGCCACTTCGCAGGTCAACGGTTGCGACTACTGCCTGGCGGCGCACACCGTGTTTGCCGGCAAGGCCGGGCTGTCCGCGCAAGACATCGTCAGTGCTCGACACGGCCAACTCAACGCATTTGCCACGCTGGCCCGGCAAATTACCGAAAGTCGCGGCCACCTGAGTAACGAGCAGATTGAAGCGGCGCGTGCAGCCGGCATCACCGATGCCAAGATCATCGAGGTGGTCGCCCACATTGCCTCGCAGACGCTGACCAATTACCTCAACAACCTGGCCCTGACCGACATCGACTTCCCTGCCATCGATGCTTGAGGCGGATGTCTGACCCGAGGAGTACACCCCATGAGCACTGTGACGCTTTACACCACCGACACCTGCCCTTATTGCCGCAATGCCAAGGCGCTGCTGGCCAGCAAAGGCATCGCCAGCCGGGAGATCAATGTTCAATCGGACCCCGGAAAATTCCAGGAAATGCTCACCCGCAGCGGTCGTCGCAGCGTGCCGCAGATATTCATCGGTGACACCCATGTCGGAGGCTTCGACGACCTGGCCAAACTGGACCGTCAAGGTGCCCTGCTATCGATGCTGGCCTGAAGCTGCAATCCAAACCCCCTCCCTTTAACCGGCAAGACTTCTATCAGCCCGTAGAAGTCTTGCCACGTCGTTTTGCCACTATTCATTAAATTTCCGCCAGGTTGTACGATGACCGATGAGTCATTCATAACAACAAGGAACTACCCATGAAAAAAGTGAAAGTGCTGATTGGTTTTCTGTGCCTCTTCAGTGGCTACGTGATAGCAGCCCCTGCTCCGGGCGAGAAGGATGTGGCGCAGGCGGTGGACCATCTGACGCAAGCCATGCTCAACAAGAACATCCCCGAACTGAAAGCGCTTACTGCTGAGAACCTGACCTACGGCCACTCGAGCGGCAAGGTCCAGGACAAGAAAGACTTCATCGCCGATATCGAAACGGGCAAGAGCGCTTTCAAAACCCTGGAAATGCAGAACCAGACCATCACCGTCTCGGGTGATGTAGCGCTGGTTCGTCATCATTTTTCGGCACAGGCGATCAAGGGCACCGAGGTGGTCCCGACTGAAATCGAAAACTTCCAGATCTGGCAAAAGAAGGCTGGCAAATGGTTGCTGGTAGGCCGGCAAGCCTTCCGCATCTGAATAAAAAAATCCCGCCCAAGGTGACTTGAGCGGGATTTTTCATACAGGCAGCCTTATCGAGACAGGTGCTTATCAGGCCACAACCGGAATCATCGGGTCCGCAGCCGCCAGCGCAGTTGCGCGATCAGCGGCCGGCGGATAGATCCACACCGTATTGATCTGGGTCTTCAGCGATTTGCCTTCCTCCTTGACCAGTTTGACCTGGCGATCCCAACCCTCGGTGTACACCGCGCCCCACGCACCCAGATCCAGACAGGTAACGTACTTGGGCTGGCTGTACACCTTCGGCGCCACGCCCAGGATTTGCGCAGCGACGTTGTTGCCGGCATGACGCCCTAGCGAGATCGCGTGCTGGCAGGTCATCATGGCGTAGTTGCCGATGTCATCCGCGGCGGCATAAGCCACATCACCGGTGGCAAAGATGTCGTCCTGACCGATGACTTTCAGGTGGGCGTCAACGTGCAGGCGACCGAGGTGGTCGCGTTCGGCCGGGATCTGCTCGGTCAGCGAGCTTGCCCGCACCCCAGTGGTCCAGACCACAGTCTTGGCGTCGATGCGTTGGCCATCGGCCAGGGTCACACCGTTTTCATCGACAGCAACGACCGACGACTTCAAGCGCCATTTCACGCCCAGCTCAGTGCTGGCTTCGGCGATCGACTGGCTGATTTCGCTGCCCATGGACGCCCCGACTTTTTCACCGCGATCGACAATGATCACTTCAATGTCAGCGTCCTCGCCGAGGATGGCCCGCAGACGCGCCGGCATTTCAGTCGCCGTTTCAATCCCGGTAAAGCCGCCACCGGCCACAACCACGGTGTTTCGAGCTGTGCTTTGCGGCAGGTTGGCCAGGGATTTCAGATGGTTTTCCAGGCGTATCGCCTGTTCAATCTGGTCCACGTCAAAGGCGTGTTGGGCCACGCCCGGAGTGTTGGGTAACGCGAGACCGCTGCCGGTGGCCAGAACGAGTTTGTCGTAGCTGCACACCTGTTCGGCACCCGATGCATCGGTGTAGCCGACTTGTTTTTGCTGCACGTCGATGGATTGCGCTGCGCCCTTGATGAACTTCACACCGACGGCATCGAACAGGTCGCCAAGAGGTGCTGCCAGTTGATGAGCATTCGGCTCGTAGAAGCGTGGACGCACCCGCAGCTCGGCCTGAGGCGCCAGTACCGTGACGTCTACGTGGTTGTGATCATGGATGTCCAACAGGCGCGTGGCGCTCAATGCCGTCCACATGCCACCGAAACCTGCGCCGATGACCAGAATGTGCTGTTTCATTGTTTTAACTCCGAAGAAGACCAAAGACTGAACTCGTCGCCGAGCTGACAACGGCGACTATAGTGATCCGAGTTACAAGACGCAACGACCTTCTATCGATGGTTATCATCACACATTCAGATACCTCGACAATCCAGACACAAGCTTCTATCCATATGCAGCGCAGGGCAGACAGGCGATCTAGGCATACCGATGCTTCGTTGCACCCCTGACAATCGGCTGGTAATATTGGCGACTCATTCAGTCGGAGATAACCATGTCTCTCTACAGCGCGGGCGTTGAGTACGGCATTCACTGCCTGCTTTTTCTGGTAGGCGATTACGGCGACAGCCGTGAGGCGAGCGTGCGCGACCTCGCTGAGCTGCAAGGCGTGCCGCTGGACTACCTGGCGAAAATTTTCACCAAACTGGCCAAGGCCAAACTGGTGGTCGCGACCGAGGGCGTGCGCGGCGGGTTCAAACTGGCGCGGCCGGCGGACGAAATCAGCGTGCTGGACATCGTTAACGCCATTGATGGCCAGAAGCTCATCTTCGATTGCCGTGATATCCGTGGGCGTTGCGCGTTGTTTGAAGGCTCCCCGCCGACGTGGGCAGTGGAAGGTCATTGCTCGGTTCACGCCGTCATGATGACCGCGCAGCAACGCATGGAAGACGCCCTCGCCCAGCAGACCATTCTCGACCTTGCCCGCAGGGTCGGACGTAAAGCCCCGGCCGAGTTCGGCGCCCAGGTGGACAACTGGATCAATGATCGTCGGGAAAGGAAAACCGTGACCGGCACTCAGCCCGACGGCGAACAGATCATCCCGGTGACCGATATTTCCGACTGACGATTCGTCTGGGGCGCTCTATGATTAAGGCCCATGACGACCTCTGCTCCGATCCGCTCACCCTGCCCGCCCGGCGCCTGCATCTGCGGGCGAGACCCGTTGCTGGAAACACCGGGCGCGGACGTGCGCATCCTGTTTCTGACCCGACAGGAAGAAAAGCGTCTGCTCGATCGTCTGGAAAACCTGCAAAGCCTGGCTGACCTCGAACGCTTGCAAAACCGCATGTACGCACAACTGGGCATCCGCGTGGACATCGTTCCCAGCTTCAACGAAGTGCGTACCATGCGCGGCATCGGCATCACCCTCGGCGAGTTGCCGGGCTTGTGCCGCAAGACCCGCCAGTCGATCCCCGCCGCGATTCGCCGCAGCCTGGAGAAACGCCCGGAGATCGCCTTCGAGATCCTCAACGCCAATGACCTGTTGCGCGACGCGTGAGATCCGTACCGATGAACCCCCTTCTCGAATTCCCCGTGACCGACGAAATACTGACGTCCTACGCCCTGGCGATCGGTGCCGATTTGTTGGGTTATCGCAATCACATTTACCGAGTGCTGAACTTCTACCGCGCGATCAGCGGCATTGAAGGCCTGCCCTCCGAAGCCGTGCAGATCGCCGGGGCGTTTCACGACCTGGGCATCTGGACCGATCAAACCATTGATTACCTGGAACCCTCGGTGCGCCTGGCCACCGACTACCTCGCCAATCGGCAACTGTCGCACTTGAGCGGCGAAGTGACGGCACTGATCCTGGAACACCACAAAGTGCGGTCCTATGCTGCCGACCATGCGCTCAGCGTCGAGCCCTTCCGACGCGCCGATATCATTGACGTGTCGCTCGGCCTGCTGACGTTCGGCCTGCCGCGGGCCTACATCAAAACGGTGAAGTCGGTACTGCCCAATCATGGTTTTCACGGGATGCTGCTCCGGCAAACCGCACGGCAATTCCTGCGCTCCCCGCTCAAACCGCTGCCAATGTTTCGCTGGTGATGGGGTCGACGGGCAGGGATTGGTGCGAAAAGATCAGTTGAATCCGGCCATCGCCGACAACGCTGTAAAGCTCATGAGACAGCTGCCCATCACTGTCAATTACTACTGGATATTTCCCAGTTCATACCTACGCTCTTTCGGGGGATACCCCATTTAAAAAAGGTCGGGGGGCCTGACTTCGGTACTTACCAGTACGCAGGAGCTGCTCATGAACCAGACACAATTAACCCGGTTGTTTGCTGTTTCAATGTTGTTGTCTGCAATGGTTCTACCCGGCATCACCCAAGCGGCCGACAAACCCGCCCCCAACATCGTGGTCATCATGGGAGACGATATTGGCTGGTCCAATATCGGCGTCTACAACCAGGGCATGATGGCCGGCCGGACCCCCAATCTCGACCAGCTCGCTGCAGAAGGCATGCGCTTTACCGACTACTACGCCGAAGCCAGTTGCACCGCCGGGCGTGCCAATTTCATTACCGGTGAACTGCCGATCCGTACCGGCATGACCACGGTCGGCCAGGCCGGCTCACCTGTCGGTATTCCCGCTGAAGCGGTCACCATTGCCACCGCGCTCAAGGCCATGGGTTACTCCACTGGCCAGTTTGGCAAAAACCATCTGGGCGACTTGAACGAATTTCTGCCCACCGCGCACGGGTTCGACGAGTTCTTCGGTTACCTCTATCACCTCGACGCCATGGAAGACCCGGCACACCCCAATTATCCGCAAGAACTTCTGGCCACCGTTGGCCCGCGCAACATGGTCCACAGCTGGGCGACCACCACCGACGATACGACGGTGATGCCGCGCTGGGGCAAGGTCGGCAAACAGAAAATCGAAGACGCCGGTACGCTCTATCCCGAGCGGATGAAAACCGTCGACGACGAAATCCGCGACAAGGCTTTCACCTTCATCGACAAGGCCAAGACCGATAACAAACCGTTCTTCCTGTGGCTGAACCCGACCCGCATGCACATCGTCACGCACCTGTCCGACAAGTACGAAGCGATGCGCAATGCGCAGAATGGCTGGTCGGAGCAGGAAGCCGGCATGGCGCAGCTCGATGACATCGTCGGCGACGTCATGGCCAAGCTGAAAAAAGACGGCATGGATGACAACACCATCGTGATTTTCACCACCGACAACGGCGCGGAAAACTTCACCTGGCCGGATGGCGGCACTACACCGTTTGCCATGGGCAAAGGCACCGTGATGGAAGGTGGCTTCAGGGTTCCGGCGATCGTTCGCTGGCCTGGCAACGTACCGGCCAACACCGTGGCCAATGGCATCATGTCCGGCCTGGACTGGTTCCCGACCCTCGTTGCCGCCGCCGGCAACCCGAACATCGCCACCGAGCTGCTCAAGGGCAAGCAACTGGGCGACAGAACGTACAAGGTCCACCTCGATGGCTATGACCAGACACCGATGATCACCGGTAAAGGTCCGTCGAACCGGCATGAAGTTTTCTACTTCGGCGAAAGTACGCTGGGTGCGATCCGTATCGATGACTTCAAGTACCGCTTCATCGATCAGCCCGGTGGCTGGCTGGGGGCTAAGGTCACGCTGGACATGCCGGTCCTGACCAACCTGCGGCTCGACCCGTTCGAACGCGCCGGGTGGCCGGAAAACATGGCAGCCAGTGGCTCACTGGAGTACTTCGAGTGGTTCAAGTTCCAGTTCTGGCGCTTTGTGTTTGTACAGCAGCAGGTGGTCAAACTGGCTGAAACGGCGGTTGAGTTCCCACCCATGCAAAAAGGCGCGAGCTTCAACCTGGAAGCGGTCAAAGCCAGGATCGAAGCGGCCCGGGCAGCCATGGCCAAGTAGACAGGCGAATGCACGGGTGGCGGCTGCCAGCCACCCGCGTTCATGACGGACATCCGCTGAGGTGATCCATGCAATTAAAAACAGCCGTCCTACCCGCCTTCACCCTGTTTGCGCTGTGCTGCCAGCAGGCCCAGGCCGGCGGCATCATGCTCTATGAAATCGGCACCGATAACGTGGGGCTTGCCAACGCCGGTGCCGCCGCCCGTGCACAAGGCCCTTCCACCATCGCCAGCAACCCGGCGGGCATGAGCTATCTGCCAGGTACGCAGATTACCGGCGGATTGCAGCTGCTCTACGGCGACCTGAGCTTTGATCGCGACTCAAACACCAACGGCACGGGCAGCGGCAGTGGCAATGCCTTCGACCCGATTCCCGGCGGCAGCTTTTTCATCAGCCATCAATTCGATGACCACTGGAGCGTCGGATTCGGCAATTACGGCGACTTCGGGTTGGCGGCCAACTACGACAACGACTGGTCCGGGCGCTATTTTGCGCAGAACGTCAGCCTCGCCGGTTTGTCGTTTGTGCCCAGCGTGGCGTATCGCTTCGATGATCAATGGTCGGTGGGCGTCGGTGTGAAAGCCATGTACGGCATGCTGCAAGCGCAAACCGCGATCGATCGTTCACCCTTTGGCTTCACCGACCGCAGCGACGGCCAATTCAAGTACAAAGACAACGATTGGGGTTTTGGGGCGAATGTGGGAGTGATCTACGCCCCGCAACCCGGCACCCGTATTGGCCTGGCCTACACCAGCAAGGTCGATCTGGACTTCGAAGATCGGCTGGATGTGAAAGGCGACGGCCGTTTGCTGGAGCGCGTCAACAACACCAATACCCAACTCGACATGACCGTGCCGCAAACCGCGACCCTGAGCCTGTTCCAGCAACTCGACCCGCGATGGGCCTTGCTCGCCTCCGTCAACTGGCAGGACTGGTCCGAGTTCGGCGATATCGCGGTGCAAGTCGACACCACCGCAGTCGGTTCACAATCGACCACCGTCGACGCCCATTTCAAAGACACCTGGCAACTGGCCCTGGGCGCGCAGTACCAGGCCACCCCGCAGCTGTTGTGGAATTTCGGCGTGGCTTACGACAGCAGCGCCGTTTCCGACGGCAACCGCACATTTACCGTGCCCATGGACGAATCCTGGCGCGTTGCGGCTGGGGCCACCTATGCTCTGAACAAGGTCACCGACATTAACGTCAGCTGGGCCATGGTCTGGCTTGGCGACATGCCGGTGGACCAGACCAAGTCCACGTCGGGCACTCGAACTTCCGGTCAATTCGACAATGCCTGGATTCAAGCGGTGACCGGAAACATGACCTGGCGTTTTTGATGCCTGCAATCGAAAAAAAAAAGACAACCCCCATGGAGCACACACCACAATGAACCTGTCCCGGAAATTATTCATCGGCGTCGCATTGACCAGTCTGCTACTCGGGGGCTGCACCTCGAAAGTCACCGAAAAAGACCAGTACTCGGGCTTCCTTACCGACTACAACAACTTGCAGCAAGTCACCACCACCAGCGGCGAAACCGCGATGCGCTGGGTGAGCCCGTCCTGGAATCCAAACGCCTACGACACCGTGGTCTTCAACAAACTGGAGCTCTATCCGGCGCCCAAGCCGACCGAGCGGGTCAATCGGCAAACCCTGGATGAACTGCAGAACTACATGACCAGCAAGGTCAAAGGTGTGTTGGGGCAGAAATACCGCGTGGTATCGAGCGAACAATCAGCGCCGGGCGGTTCAAAAAAACTGATCATGCGCGCGGCGATCACCGGGGTGAATGCCGAAAACGAAGGCATGAGATGGTATGAAGTGGTGCCTGTCGCGGCCGTTGTCGGTGGTGTTTCCGCTGCCAGCGGGCATCGAGATCAGGACTCCACGTTGTTCATCGAGGCCGAGTTTAAAGACGCCAGCACCAACCAGACCGTGGCCAAAGTCGTGCGCAAAGTCTTCGGCAGCACGCTGTCCAATGCCAGCCAGGAAATCACCGCCAAAGACTTCAAAGTGGCGATCGACAAACTGGCCAGCGATTTGCAGGCGTTTGTCCGGTAGCGGCAGCTGCAAAGAGCGCGACTAACCAAGACGCTATTTTTTCATTCCGACCCGCCGACGCATGTCGGCGGTGATGGTTTGCCGGGTTTTCTTCAAGTCCGCCCAAGGTTCATCACCCACTTCAGCCAGTCGTTCCTGCACGTTGTGGATATTCCACTGATTACCGCCCTTGAGCTCTGCCACCTCTTCCCGAAAAATCGGCACTGACACCGGCAACCCTTCGCGGGTGCGGGCGGCATAGGCGCAGATGGTAGTGGCACCCAGTCCATTGCGCAGGTAATCGATGAAGATCCGCCCGACGCGATTCTTCGGCCCTGACACCGCCGAAAAGCGCTCCGGCAGCAACTTCGCCATGTGGCTGACAATTGCGTGGCTGAAGTCCTTCACCTCGTCCCAACCGTGCTTGCGGGTCAGCGGCACCACCAGGTGAATCCCCTTGCCGCCGCTGGTCTTGAGGAAGGCCTTGAGCCCCAGTTCATCCAGCACCGACAGCGTCAGCTGAGTCGCCTCGACCATGCTTTTCCACGGCAGCGCCGGGTCCGGGTCGAGGTCGAGAACGAAGCGGTCAGGTTTGTCGAGATTCTCCGTGGTAGCGTTCCAGGTGTGCAGTTCCACAGTACTCATCTGCACGGCGCCAATCAGCGCTTCGGCGTTGTTGATGATCATCACCGGTTGGCCGGTGACGTCCTTGTCCAGCGTGGTGATGCCCGGAATGGCCAGGCGCTCGGCGTTTTTCTGAAAGAACAGCTCGCCCGCAATGCCATCCGGGGCGCGCACCAGCGCCACCGGCCGATCCTTGAGTTCGGGCAGAATCCATTCGGCGACGCTGGCGTAATACTCCGCCAGCTGCACTTTGGTGGTGCCGCTGCTCGCATCGATCACCCGGTCCGGGTGGGTGATGCGCACTTTGCCGTCGCCGAGGCCGACTTGTGAGGGCGCGGGCGCTGCCTTGGCCGGTTTCTTTTTCGTCGCGGTGGCCGGTTTGTCAGCGGCGGATTTCCTGCTGGTCTGGGCTTTCACGGCTTTCGCACGCTCCTCGGTGATGTCTTCGGCGGGCTTGTCATCGCGCAAGCCATGGAATACGGCATGGCGCACCGACCCGTCCTTGGTCATCTCGGCGAACGCGACTTCGGCGAGCAACACCGGTTTGAGCCAATGCACACCCTTGGCGTCGAAACCGGTCGGCGGATTGACCACCGCCGGTTTTTTCACCTGCAACGGTTTGAGCTGTTCATAAATGTGCTTGAGCGTGGTCTCGTTGAAACCGGTGCCGACCTTGCCAGCGTAGCGCAACTCGCCACTGTCCCGATCATGCAATCCCAACAGCAACGCGCCGAAGGCATTGCGCGCACCTTGGGGATCGGTGAACCCGACCACGACGAATTCCTGCCGATGTTTGCACTTGAGCTTGATCCAGTCACTGCTGCGCCGTGACACATAAGGCGACCCCAGGCGCTTGCCGATCAGCCCTTCCATCTGCATTTGGCAGGCACTGTTGAGCAAGGCTTCCGGCTCCTCGCCGAACGCGTCGGAGAAGCGCAGCAAAGGATCTTTATTGGGTTTGAGCACCGTTGCCAGCGCGACCCGCCGCTCCTCGACCGGCACCTCGCGCAGGTCCACGCCATTGAGGTAAGGCATGTCGAACAGGTAATAAAGGATGTTGCCGCTGCGATTGGATTCAAAGGCATTTTGCAGCGCCTGAAAGTCCGGCACACCCTGCTCGTTAGCCACCACCATCTCACCGTCGAGCCAGGCGGACTCCAGGCCCAGAGCGGCCAGCGCCTCGGCCTGTTTCGGCAATTTGTGGGTCCAGTCGTGGCCGTTGCGGGTGAAGAGTTTCACCTCGTCGTGGTCGATGCGCGCCATGATCCGGTAGCCGTCGAACTTGATCTCATAGCTCCACTCGCCCGGCGGGGCTTTTTCCACCAGCGTCGCCAATTCCGGTTTGAGCTGGTCGGGCAGCTTGGCCTTGTGAGCCCCGGTGAGTTGCGCCGACCGCTGTTTAGCCGCGACCTTGCGCGCCGGCTTCTTCACCGGTTTGGGCTTGGCGGCGGTCTTGGCCTTTTTAGGGACAATGGTGCGGTCACTGAGCACGCTGTCGGGCTCGGCGGCGACCACGTCGTAATCACTCTCGGGTTTCGCCGCGCTGTCCTGATGCTTGATCAGAAACCACTGCTCCTGCTTGCCCGGCATGTGCGTGCGGACCAGGTTCCACAAGCCGCCGAGTTTCTCGCCTTGCAGCTCGAACTTGAGCTTGCCTTTGGCATAGGCCTTGGCCGGATCTTCCTGGGGGATCCACACGCCCCGGTCCCAGACAATCACATCGCCGGCACCGTAATGCCCTTCCGGAATACTTCCCTCGAACGTGGCGTAATCGATCGGATGGTCTTCAACGTGGACTGCCAGGCGCTTGACCTTGGGGTCCAGCGAAGGGCCTTTCGGCACGGCCCAGCTTTTCAGTGCGCCATCGAGTTCCAGGCGAAAGTCATAGTGCAACCGCGAGGCATCGTGCTTCTGGATACAGAACTGCAAGGCATGGTCTTTCGCAGCTTTCTTGCCTGAACGTTTCGCGGCGGGCTCAGAGGTCGCCGAAAAATCGCGCATGCGGTTGTAATCATCCAGATTCTTGTTCATGGCGCACCTGTTGGCTCGACGCGTCCCCCAATGCCGGGGCCGATGCGCGTGACGATCAAGGCCACGACCGCAATCCGCTCCACCCGTTGATAGCCGGGCGTCAGCAACTCTTCACCGAACACATCGGGATCGAGTTCGCGATAGGTCCAGCCGAACATCGGCGATTCAAGGCGCGGGGTCAGTGCCTCAAGAAACGGATCCTGGCCATCGATCATTGCCACCCCGGTGTACAGCACCAAAGAGCCACCGGGCGCCAGTCGAAGCAATGCCTGCTCGACAATGCGCAACGATAACTGCGCACCGAGAGCGCCGCCACCATGCCGGTAAGCGCGCTCGGTGGGGTCGGCCATGTAGGGCGGATTGGCGACGATCAGGTCGAACTGGCCGTCGACGTCCTGCAGCACATCGCTGGCCTCGACCGTGACGTTAGCGACTTCCGCCAGGGCCGCGTTGACCGCCGTCAAACGCAGCGCCGCGGGATTGATATCGACGGCCAGCACCTCGGCTTCACGGCGTGCGCGGGCAATCACAATCGCCCCGACACCCGCGCCGCAACCAATGTCGACGGCGCGCCGGATCGGCGCGAAGGATTGTTGAAGATGAGCGTGGATCAGCTGCGCAAACCGGTAGCTGTCCGGTCCGAAAAACACCGCGTCCGCCGCGTCGGTGGGAAACCCCGAGTGCACGAACAACAAATCATCGAGGCTGGACCAGCGCACACGGCTTTTCAGTCGGCCGTTGCTTTCTTGCAGCACGCCCGCCTCCTGCAACTGCCGCTGTTCATCGGTCGACAGCAGGCCCGGTTCGAATGAGCGCGACCAGCCGAACACGTCGCGCAAGGTCCGGGCGTTTTGCCCAAAGGCACGGTCGTTGACCCGCTGGTGCGTGAGCGGCGTCGGGGTGATAAACCGGTAACCATCGGCCTGCAAACGGCGCCCCAGCTGCACCAGCGCCAGATCGGCAGCGCTCAGTTGTTCTTCCTGATTCATGCCGTGCTCCTATCGCAGGCTGGATTTGAGTTCGATGAACCGTCGCGTGGCCATCAGGCCGGCTGGATGGGAATGCCGATGGGCCGACAGCCACGGGATCAGCACCGGCATCTGCTCGTGTGCGGCAAGCCCCTCCAGCGAGGTTTGCAGGCTCTGGATATCCGGGTCGTTGTCGGGCACTGGCGGTTCTGTCGCGACACTCGTGCCCCGGCGAACTGCTGTGGCTGAGCGCTCAGGCGTCCAGTTGCCGGCAATCCAGTCATGCAGCAGCTGTTTTTCATAGGGGCTGAATACTCCGAACATGGCGGCACCATCCCCCTCGATCAACTGCCAGAAGCGACTGGCCTGAGGATCCTGTCCGCGCTTGATCCAGCCCTTTTTTTCCATGGCGGCAAGGAACCCTGGCAACTGCTCCGGCGCGGACAGCCATTGGTTGACGGTCTTGCCTTCAAAACGGCAGTAGTCGGAATGCATGTGCTGGCCGAACGGACGCTTGCGCTCAAGCATGTTGAGCAGCTCGGCGTCGAGGTCGAACGACTCGATGATCGCGCGACTGCCCTGCCCCAGATCATTGAGTCGATAACCCAGCGCGACCCGGCGCAGAAAGTCTTCGCGATCGCCTTCCACCGGCAGCAGTTGCAGCACCGACTGCACGGCTTTTTGCGCGTGGCCGGTGCTGGCGTTGTCGATGGTCACGTGCAGGGTGAAGTAATACGGATCGATGCCCAATTCGCTGAGTTCATAGGCGCTGACCAGCAGGTGCAACGGCAGCTGTTCGTAGCCCAGGTTGTAGCCGATCACCTCCGGCAAAAACTCATCGGCGGATTCGCCCAGCGCCAGTTGTATCGCGCCCTGCAGGTAATGCTCGTCGGCGATCACCCCAGGGTCTTGCAGACCATGCTCGGCGAGCAGCTTGCGGTAGATCACCACATGATTCTGCGCCGGGTTGCCGTCGCCGAGCTCTTCCAGATAGGTGCAGATCAGCCCTTCGAAACGCGGGTCGCGCCACTGACGCAACAGGCCGTACAACCAGGCGCCGTCGACCAGTTTGGTCGGGGCCACGGCTTGCAGGAAAAACAGCGCGTGGGCCTTGTTAGTGAAAAACTGCCGGGGCCCGCCTTCTTTGCGTTGTTGCAGGTAGTCGGCGTATTGGCGGGCAACGTCGACGCTGTGGTGTTCGACGAACGATTGCAGGGCCGACAGGTCCGTTGGCATTTCTTGAGGCAAGTGGGTGGCGTGTTCCAGCTGCACTTCGAGAAAGCTCCGCGCCAGAGCGCGCCGTTGCTCGGGGTCGACGCCCAGCAGCAGGTGTTCATAGGCTTGTTTAAGGCTCCCGGCGGCCGGTATCGGGTGTTCGTGGGCGGGCCGCGATTCAAGTCGTGTCAGGGCAGTCATGGGCGCATCTCTCGGTCTAAGGCCAGTGGCAGGACGTTGAATCAACACGTCTCTACATCAGCAGAGCGATTTGCCCGGAGAAAAATTCAATCGACGTTGAAATCGCCCTGACGGACGGACCTGTGCAGCACCGCCCGCCCGGTGCACGCGGCCTATAATCAGCGGGTGCGGGGTCATCTTCGGAGAGCAATCATGCGAACGGTGCACGTCATCGAGCAATCGCCGGCACCCGTAAATGTCGTGGGCGAGGCGATCACCATCCTCGCGGGCGGCGACCTCAGCAAGCCCTTTGAGATGCATATTCAGGAAGGCGTGCAAGGTGGAGGGCCGCCGCTGCACTTTCATCCGTGGGACGAGGCGTTCTATGTGGTCGACGGCCAGGTCGAAGTGACCGTGGCGGGCAAGTCCACCACCGTCTCGGCCGGGGGGTATGTGCATATCCCCGGGGGTTCGATCCATGCCTACAAGAACATCAGCCCTACCGCGAAGATGATCGGCGTGGTGTCGGATCCGCGGGGCGGGCAGTTTTTTGCGGCGGTGGATCAATTAAGGGTACCGGAGGATTTACCGCGGATACTGGAGATTGCCGAAGCGTACGGGGTTATTTTCCTGGTGCCCAAACCGGCAGTTTGACCGCGTTATCGTTCTTCGCTAGCAGGCTAGCGCCCACAGGGACCTTGCGCACACCGCAAATCCACTGTGGGAGCTGGCCTGCTAACGAAGGCGGCCTGAAAGACAACCCGGTTTAACGGGCCCCTAAACCGCACCACCCTTGGCCTGCTGCTCCAGATGCACTTGCAGCTCAGGGTCAATCTTCAGCGCCGCCGCCAGCTCATCCAGATAGTTGCGCTCGGCATCCTGCTGATCGTCCACCAGCATCACGCTGGCCAGGTACATCTCTGACGCCATGCCAGGATCCGTCGCCGACTGCGCCACATCGGCGGCATCCAGCGGCCGGGCCACTTCGTCATCCAGCCATTGCTGCAATTGCGGGTCGTCGGTGTGGCGGCCCAGTTCGGTACTGATCATCTGTTTCTCGGCGTCGTCGATCCGGCCATCGGCCTTCGCTGCAGCAATCAACGCCCGCAGCACAGCATGGCTGTGCTCCTCGACTTCCGGGCCGGACAAAAGGTCTACGGTGCGCGGTGCCTGTTGCGGCGCAGCCGCCTGACTGCGTTGCCATGCCTGATACGCCTGGAAGGCCATCATCCCGAGCGACGCCAGGGCCGCATAGTTGGTGCCGCCACTTGAGCGGGTCCGGGTCGAGCCGCCCAGCGGTGAGCCGCCGCCGAGCAGGCCACCGAGCAAACCACCCAATCCGCCCCCGCCCATGGCTGAACCACCGCCACCGCCCAACAAGCCGCCAAGCAACCCGCCCAGACCGCCGTCGATGCCGCCCTGGGCAGATGCGCCACCCTGTCGCTCCCTGGAGCCCTGGCCGGCCCGCAGGAGTTGTTCGAGCAAATCGCTGGTGTTCATGACGACGTCCTCATCGATGGGAGTGACCCGGTCAGGCAACAATAGTCCTCGCCGGCAAATGCGCCATTACCGTTTGGCCTGTGGCGAGGGAGCTTGCTCCCACTTGAGTGCATAGCACTCACAAAAACCGGCATTGCTGCCACATTTTTTTTTGGGGGCCGCTACGCAGCCCGGCGGGAGCAAGCTCCCTCGCCACAAAAACGGGTAAGCCTGTGTGCCAGTGTTCAGTGAACAGCACTGCAGATTAATCCAAAGTATTTTTTGCCGGCCCAGCTAAGATTTACTGGCGGTGAACCTTATTCCCGGATTTCCGGTCGATACCTGCAACCGAACCGGTTTGCCGCCGCCCTTGATAATGAGGGTGATGACTGGCTTGCTTCATCTTTCTGGAGAACGCCCCCCGTGATATCCACCCTACACATCGCCAGACTCAAAGCATGGGGCGCCCATGGTTTTACCGCCACCGGCGTGGTCACAGCCTTCCTCGCCACCCTCGCCTTGCTGGAAAATCAGGCCACCAACTGCCTGCTGTGGCTGGGCGTAGCCCTGATCGTCGATGGGCTGGACGGTGCCCTGGCACGCAAGGTCAATGTGCAGTCGGTGTTGCCGAGTTTCGATGGATCGATTCTCGATCTGGTGATCGACTACCTGACGTATGTGTTCATCCCCGCGCTGTTCATCTATCGCTACATCCCCTTGCCGGACTACACGCTGCTGCTGACCGTGTCGCTGATTCTGGTTTCGTCGCTGTTTTGCTTCTGCAACGTCAACATGAAAAGCAAAGACAATTACTTCCAGGGCTTCCCCGCCGCCTGGAACGTCGTGGCCCTGTGCCTGTACATCATTGCCCCGTCGCCGTGGATTACCTTCCTGACGATCATTGGCCTGGCCTTGCTGACCGTGACCCGCATGAAGTTCCTGCACCCGTTCCGCGTGCGCAAGTTCATGCCGATCAACATCGCCGTGACCGCCATCTGGCTGCTGTGCAGCTTGTCGCTGGTGGTCAATCACCCGGTCATCAACCCGATGGTCATGGGGCTTTGGCTGCTGATGTCGGCTTACTTCCTGGGGATCTGCATCTGGCGCACCGCTATGGAGTGGTTCGACGGATCGCGCCAAAAGTAACGCAGCATGGCCATCCATATCGTTCGACTCGGCTCGCCGCGCCTGCCTGATGAAGGGTTGCGGATCGGCACGGTACGCCGCCCCCCTCGTGGTGTACCGAAGGCCGAGTTCGCCCGTCGGGACTTTTATGATGTGTGGCAGCCACTGCTGTCGCCGAGTGCGGAACTGGTGGCCGAAGCCAAAGCGGCCACCGATGACAAAGCCTGGGAAGCCTTTCGGCGCAAGTTCAAGGCGGAAATGAACCACCCGGCGCCCAGTCAACTGCTGGATCTGCTGGCCGCCCTCTCCCATCAAACCGCGCTGGCGGTTGGGTGTTATTGCGAGGATGAAGCGCATTGCCATCGTTCTGTGTTGCGGGAGTTGCTGGCAGCACGCGGCGCACAGATTGCCTAGATCCCTGTGGGAGCTAGCCTGCTAGCGATGACTGCTTTCCAGCCGATGTAGATGTCGACTGACACTCAGCCATCGCGAGCAGGCTCGCCCCCACAGGGGAATTGGATGTTCAAAGGACTGAGGTAGCACCATGAAACCGCAAATACGGCCCGCCACCGCAGCTGACGCGTCCGCCATCAGCCAGGTCATCATCCAGTCGCTGCGCCAGTCCAATGCCCTGGACTACCCACCCGACATCATCGAGCAGGTGGAAAAGAGCTTTTCCACCGAGTCCATTCGCACGCTGCTGACCCAACGCCAGGTCTTCGTCGCAATGATCGACAGTCATATCGTGGCCACGGCCAGCCTTGATCGCGATGTGGTGCGCAGCGTCTTTGTCGACCCTACTCAACAAGGACGCGGCCTCGGGAGGCAATTGATGGCCACGATCGAGTCCATCGCCGCCGAAGCCAAAATCGAGGTCTTGCGCGTCCCCTCCTCCATCACCGCAGAAGCCTTCTACTTCAAGCTGGGCTTTCGAAAAGTCCGCGACGAATTCCACGAAGCCGAGCGCACGGTCATCATGGAACGGCGACTGACCTCCCTCTGACTGCCACGCCCACCCAACCTGCGCCGGTCTGACGGACGGGAGGTCGATCATGGTCAATACTTAGGGGATTGAACGACGCGGGAGGTTCGACATGTCTGGTCAATCACGCTTCATGCTGGTCGCCTCGCCACTGATGGAACACAGCCCCGCCTTCGACAGAGCCGCGGCGCTGGCCAAGGCTGAAGATGCGGCGTTGCACATCGTGGCGTTCGATTACCTGGAAGGCTTGGCCACCGCCAGCCTGGTCAACGAAAAGGCCTTGGAACAAATGCGTCTGGGCTACGTCGATCGACACCGCCAGTGGCTCGAAGAACAGGCCCGTCCCCTGCGTAAGATCGGCGTCCACGTCACCACCGAGGTGGCGTGGGTCGAACGCCCGCTGGAAGAAATCCTGATTCACCTCAAAGAGCAGCCGATGGACGTGCTGATCAAGGCGCTGGAGCACGAATCACTGCTGTCGCGGTTGTTGTTTACCCCGCTCGACGTGCATTTGCTGCGTGAATGCCCGGTGCCGCTGCATTTTGTCAGCCATGCCGTTCACGCCCTGCCACGCAAGGTTGTCGCGGCGGTCGATCCTTTTCATCGCGATGATCACTACAAAACGTTCAATGACCGGATCCTGCACGAAGCGTCGAAACTGGCGAGTGCCTGTAACGCCGAGCTGGACGTGGTCTACGCCTATGACCTTTCCTCGATCAGCGCAGACGAGTTCGGCTTTGACAACGGCTCGGCGTTTTTCAATTCCGGCAAGGCCAAGACCCTGTTCGACTACCAGGAGGACGCCTTCAATGAATTGGCCGAGCGCAACGGCATCGCGCCCGAGCAGCGGCACATGATCATGGGAAACCCGGCCAAGGTCCTGACCCGCTATGTCGACGCCTACGACGTCGACGTGATCGTCATGGGCCGGGTCGGCCATCGCGGTCTGGGCCGGTTGATCGGCAGCACAGTGGAACACCTGCTGTACAAAATGCCCTGCAGCGTGTGGGTGGTGTACACCGAGCGGGTGGATGAGTAACGCCCTCTACAAAACACCGCATCCCCTGTAGGAGCGAGGCTTGCCCGCGAAGACGGAGTATCAGTCGACAACGATGTTGCCTGACGCTCCGTCTTCGCGGGCAAGCCTCGCTCCTACAGGGGTTTGTGTTGTCTGGTTAACGTCGGGTGATGACGACCTCCAGGTATTCACTCGGCACCACCACCGATTTCTCTCCCGCTCTGTTCATCCGGTTGATCAGCTCAGTCAGGTCGCTTTCAAAGGCTTGGGCTCCCTCGGGAGACAGCGCCGCGAAGGCCTTGTGGACCGGGCCGTACCAGGTGCGAAACGTGTCGATGAAGTGCGCCGCCGAGCGATAACGGAAGTTGAAGGTGCGGCGCGTCACCTGGACCTGAAAGTCACGCTCATCGAAGTGCGAGTGCAACCAGGCTTCGGTTCCCCAGTTTGAAGGCGGTTGTGCGCCTGGCGGTGGCGGCAGGTGTTTGCCCAGGGTCTTGAACATCTGGCCGACAAAACCTTCAGGCGTCCAGTTGGCCAGGCCGATGCGACCGCCAGGACGGCAGACCCGCGCCAGTTCTGAAGCCGCTTTGGCCTGATCCGGCGTGAACATCACGCCGAAGGTCGAGAGCACCGCATCGAAGCTGGCGTCTTCGAACGGCAGCGCCTCGGCGTCGGCGACCTGGAAGGTCACCTCCAGGCGCTCGGCCCGGGCCCGGTCTTCGCCGCGCTCCAGCAGCGCCGCCACGTAGTCGGTCGAGGTGACGTTGCAGCCTCGGCGTGCGGCGGCGAGCGTCGCATTACCGTTGCCGGCGGCCACGTCCAGCACGCGTTCGTCGCAGAGCAAGTCACAGGCTTCAGCCAGTTGCTCGCCGACAATTTGCAGGGTGGTGCCGATCACGGCGTAGTCGCCGCTGGCCCAGGAGGCCATCTGGCGGTTTTTCAGGGCAGTGAGATCAAGGGGGGTACTCATTAAATCTGCTCCGTAAGGATTGGAACGCGGGCCCGGCTTACTCCGCCGTGGTCGGATCGATGATGTGAGTGACCTGGGAAATGCGGTTGGCCGGGAAACCGCTCTGCCTCGCGTGCTCCTGGATCAGCGCTTCGCTCGGCGAGATGTATACGCAGTACAACTTGTCACCCGTGACATAACTCTGAAGCCACTGCACCTGCGGCAAGTCGCGCAATGCCCGGCAGGACTTTTGCGAAGCGGCTTTCAAATCCCTTTCTGACAGTGTTCCAGCACCTGGAATCTCGCGTTCTATGACGAACTTTGGCATGGCAACCTCTCAGTCTTGTTATTGATGACAGGGTCGGCAGTGGCCCTGTAGGCAAACTATCGCTCCGGCGCGGGCCGGCGTCCTGCCCGATCGTCGGGCAACACTGCCCGATCGTCCGGAGAATTCACGTTACCCGGCAACGCGCTCACAATCAGAAAGCCCTTAGTCGCATGGGAAGTCACCATGGACGCCCTGTCCCAAACCCTGCGCGTCGTCCGCCTGGTCGGCGCGATTTTCATCAATGCCAGGTTCACGGCACCCTGGTGCTACCAGTCGCCCAGTGCCGACACGGCGGCCCCCTTTCTGGAGCCCGGTGCCGAGCGGGTGGTGATATTCCACCTGATCACCGAAGGCGAGTGCTATGTCGAGATGGGAAACGCTGCGCCGCTGCGCCTGACCGCCGGCGATGTGGTGGTGTTCCCTCAGGGCGATGCCCATCGCATGAGCTCGCAACCGGGGCTGACGCCGGTCACCGGCAAGCGGCTGGACGTGGTGCTGGCGCGCCGTCCCCGGCAACTGAGTTACGGCGGAGGCGGCGCGGTCACGCGGCTGGTGTGCGGTTATCTGGCCTGCGATACGCGGTTGGCGGGCATGTTGCTGACGGGATTGCCGGCGGTGGTCCGGGTCAATGTGCGCGGCTCCAATGCCGGAATCTGGCTGGAATCATCGGTGCGTTATGCGTTGGCCGAAGCACGCTCGCCCAGGCCCGGGGGCGAAGGTGTGTTGGCGAAACTGGCCGAGGTGTTGTTCATCGAGGTGTTGCGCCTGTACATGAACGAACGCGGTGAAGGCCGGACCGGCTGGCTGGCCGGTGTGGGTGACCGGATCGTCGGTGCCGCCCTGAATGCGCTGCACAAAAAACCCTGTCACGCCTGGACCCTGGATGAACTGGCGCGAACCGCCGGCACCTCAAGGTCGGTGTTGGCGGAACGCTTTGCGCAGTTGGTGGGGAGTTCGCCGATGCAGTACCTGACGCAGTGGCGGATGTTGCTGGCGGCGAACCTGTTACGCAGCAGTAACAGTTCGTTGATGCGGATTGCCGAAGAGGTGGGCTACCAGACCGACACGGCCTTCAGCCGTGCCTTTCGTCGAGAGTACGGTGCGCCACCCGCGGCGTGGCGGCGCAATCAGGAGAAAAAACCAATGGCCCGCGGCACGCAGCCTGTGAGCCATTGATGGCGAGGGTTACGCCGAAGGTGCCTTGGCCTCTTCCAGCAGTTGCTGAATCATCTTTTCCTGGGTTTCGTAGGCGCCTTCACCGAAGTGGGTGTAACGCACCTGACCCTTGGCGTCGATCAGGTAGTGAGCGGGCCAGTACTGGTTGTCGAAGGCGCGCCAGATCGCGTAGTTGTTGTCGATGGCCACCGGGTAGGTGATGCCGAGCTTTTTCACCTGGTCCTTGACGTTGTCGATGATGCGCTCGTAACCGTATTCAGGGGTGTGGACGCCGACGACCACCAGGCCATCCTTCTCGTATTTTTTCGCCCAGTCCTTCACATACGGCAGGGTGTGCTGGCAGTTGATGCAGTCGTAGGTCCAGAAGTCCACCAGCACCACTTTGCCTTTGAGCGAATCATTGCTCAGCGCTGGCGAGTTCAGCCACTGGACGGCACCGGACAGCGACGGCATGGCACCCTGGGCGTTGTCCATGGAGTCGGCCCTGACCTTGCTGACGAAGTAGTCGACGACTTTCGGCACGGTTTCCATCACGCCCTTCTCGAGGCTGCTGACGCCTTCGGACGAGGTGCCGGCCAACAGTGTCCGGTCGGCACCGGTGGAAATCACCGCCACGGTCGCCAGCACGGCAACACCGGCACCACGACGCAACCAACCAGTGACCGGGATCGACACTTTCAAGCGATTGACCAAACCGCGACCGGCGAAGATCAAGGTCCCCAGGGACAGTGCGCTGCCCAGGCCGTAGGCCAGCAGCAACAGGCTGGTCTGTGCGTTCGCACCCTGGAGCATGGCGCCGGTGAGAATCACCCCGAGGATCGGTCCGGCACACGGAGCCCAGAGCAGCCCTGTCGCCACACCGATCATGACCGAACCCAGCGGGCCGGACATTTTGCGGGTGTCGGGATCAAGGCGATTGCCCAGCGCCACGAACGGACGGGCCATCCAGTCACCGACACGGGCGGAAATCAGCGACAGAGCAAACAATCCCATCACGAAGAGCGCGACGTGACGACCGGTGTTGTTGGCTTGCACCACCCATTCGCTGCTGACCACGGCCAGGCTGGCGATCAGGGCAAAGGTCAGGACCATGCCGCCGAGGGTCAGCAGAATGGATGAACGGGTGCGTTTGACACCGGCGAACAGGAACGGCACCACCGGGAGGATACAGGGGCTGAGGACGGTCAATATGCCGCCCAGAAAAGCGATGAGAAACATGGTAATCACCTTGAAATAGAGAAGAACGACACACCACCTACCCCCTGTAGGAGTGAGCCTGCTCGCGATGGCGGTGTGTCAGATAACACTGATGTCGATTGACACTCCGCCATCGCGAGCAGGCTCGCTCCTACACTGGAATTGTGGTGTTCACAAAACAGGGTTCGGGCATCAGGCCTTCTGGTTTTCCTGTAGCTGACCTTGAGGCGTGCGGCTCGAGCCGTCCTGTGCAAGGAAGGCATGAGCGCCCTGCTCGGCCACCGGCGTCAGCTGGAAGCAGGTCGCACTGCCACAGCTTTTCTGTTCAACAGCGGCATTGGCATGGGCAGCCGCGCCGGCTGCGGAGAAAGCAACAGCGGTCAAAAAGCGGGTGACGTTGTTCATGGTGTTCTTCCTGTTTCAAAGGGGGTTGGCAATCGGTCCGCGAAGGACTCAGTTGTCCGCGTTGCAGCCGTCAGCAAATTTGCGGTAATCCAGCACCTGGGTTTTGTGCTGGGAATCGAGGTAGGTCAGCTGGGCATTCACAACCCCGCAGGAAGGCGCGGCGTCTTCTTTCAGCGACAGCACTTTCTTGATGTCAAGGTGGGTGCCGTAGGTGTAGGTTTTGGCGCTGACATCGGCGGCTTCGGCGCGGGCCGACAAGGTGCAGATGTTCAGGGCGGCAAACAGGCAAGCGGCGTAGATGGCTTTGGTGTTCATGGCGGTTTCCTCAAGGCTTCAATGGGTAGGTCGTTCGATTGAGCAGAGGCGGTGTGGGTTGCCTCGATGGAACCCATTAGAAGCTCGCGAGGTATCTCGTCTGTGTCGAAAACAGCCGTGTGTAAATCGGTACGTATCAAAGCCGGCCCCTGATACAGAGCGATACAAAACCCCTGGAAAACCGCATTTTTGCCTTTGCATGTATCCGTCGCTACGCCAGATACACTGCAATACAAAGGGCTGCGGGCGAGCGGGCCAAGGCCCGATAGACTGCGCAACATCCCCCATTGATAGAGGCTTGGCCCCCATGGAACACGTCGATCACATTCTCATCGTGGACGATGACCGCGAGATCCGGGAACTGGTAGGCAACTACCTCAAGAAGAACGGCCTGCGCACCACGGTCGTCGCCGATGGACGCCAGATGCGCAGCTTCCTTGAGTCCACGCCGGTGGACCTGATCGTGCTCGACATCATGATGCCGGGCGACGACGGCCTGATGCTCTGCCGCGAGTTGCGCGCCGGCAAACACAAGGCCACGCCGGTGCTGATGCTCACTGCCCGCAACGACGAAACCGACCGCATCATCGGCCTGGAAATGGGCGCCGACGATTACCTGGTCAAGCCGTTCGCCGCCCGTGAACTGCTCGCGCGAATCAACGCCGTACTGCGCCGCACGCGGATGCTGCCGCCAAACCTGGTGGTCACCGAAAGCGGTCGCCTGCTGGCGTTCGGGCGCTGGCGCCTGGACACCTCGGCCCGGCACTTGCTGGACGAAGACGGCACCATGGTCGCGCTCAGCGGTGCGGAATACCGATTGCTGCGGGTGTTCCTCGATCACCCGCAGCGGGTGCTCAATCGCGACCAGTTGCTCAATCTGACCCAGGGCCGCGACGCCGATCTGTTTGACCGTTCCATCGATTTGCTGGTCAGCCGCTTGCGCCAGCGCTTGCTGGACGATGCCCGCGAACCGGCCTACATCAAAACCGTGCGCAGTGAGGGCTATGTGTTTTCGCTGCCGGTGGAAGTGCTCGGTGCGCCGTCATGAACCTCACCCTTCGTTGGCCCCGCACCCTGGCCTCGCGCCTCTCGCTGATCTTTCTGATTGGCCTGATCCTGGCGCAGGCGCTGTCCTTTGGCGCGCAGTATTACGAGCGTTACGAAAGCGCAAAAAACACCATGCTTGGCAATCTGGAAACCGACGTCTCGACCTCCATCGCCATTCTTGACCGCTTGCCAGCCGAAGAACGCATGGGTTGGCTGCAACAACTGAACCGCCGCAACTACCGTTATTTGCTCGACGAAGGTTCGCCGGGCGTGGCCATGAGCGACACGCCCATCGCGATGACATCGATCAAGGACGCCATCGGCAAGGATTACCCGATGACCGTGACGGACATTCCCGGCGAACAGAAACACTTTCAGGTGCACCTGAAACTCGCGGACGGCAGCCCGGTGACCATCGACGTCAGGCCATCGATGGTGCCGTTGTCGCCGTGGTTGCCCATCGTTCTGCTGGGCCAGTTGGCGCTGATGATCCTCTGCACCTGGCTGGCGGTGAGAATCGCCATCCGCCCCCTCACCCGCCTTGCCGAGGCCGTGGACAACCTTGATCCCAACACCCACGCGGTGCACCTGGACGAAAAAGGCCCGACCGAAGTCGCCCATGCCGCCATCGCCTTCAATTCGATGCAGGCACGCATCGCCGCGTACTTGAAAGAGCGCATGCAACTGCTGGCGGCGATTTCCCACGACCTGCAAACCCCGATCACCCGCATGAAACTGCGCGCCGAATTCATGGACGACTGCAGCGAAAAAGACAAACTGTGGAGCGATCTCAGTGAGATGGAGCACCTGGTGCGCGAAGGCGTGGCCTATGCCCGCAGCGTTCACGGCGCCACCGAAGAAAGCCGCCGCACCGACCTCGATTCATTCCTCGACAGCCTGGTGTTCGACTACCAGGACGTGGGCAAAGACGTGACATTGGGTGGCAAAAGTGGCGCGGTGATCGACACCCGGCCCCATGCCTTGCGGCGGGTACTGGTAAACCTGACGGATAACGCTCTGAAGTTCGCCGGCGCCGCCGAGCTGTGGGTGGAAGCAAAAAACGGCGGCCTCTCGGTGAAGATCATGGATCGCGGACCGGGCATTGCCGAAGAGGAACTGACCCACGTGATGGAACCGTTTTATCGGGTTGAGAATTCGCGCAATCGCAGCACCGGCGGCACAGGGTTGGGGCTGGCGATCGCGCAGCAATTGGCGTTGGCGCTCGGGGGATCGTTGACGTTGAGCAATCGTGAGGGCGGCGGGTTGTGTGCGGAGTTGAAGTTACCGCTTCGACCTGGCAGTCAGTAAACAGACACAAAGGCCAAGGAAAGCCTTTATATTGTCGGACACCGTCGTGCAGCAGCCGACGGCGATGCCCTGATAGCAACCGACACCTATATGGATATTGGCAAAATGGATGACAACCGAAGGCCCATCAAGACGCGCTCTGCGGGCTGGGCGAAATACATCACCGACCTTCTGGTGAAACGAGACATCTCCCCCAATCAGATCTCCGTCGCCAGCATCGCCTTCGCGCTCGCCGGGGCGGTGGCATTGAATATTGATAACGGGCTCATCGGCTCGATCCTCTGCGCCGTCGGCATTCAATTGCGCCTGCTGTGCAACCTCTTCGACGGCATGGTGGCGATCGAGGGCGGCAAGAAATCCGACATCGGCAGCCTCTACAACGAATTCCCCGACCGCATTGCCGACAGCCTGCTGATCGTCGCGCTGGGGTATGCCATCGGCTACGCCGATCTCGGCTGGTTTGCGGCGCTGGCTGCGGCACTGACGGCGTATGTCAGGGTGTTTGGCGGCTCGATTGGCCTGAAGCAGAGTTTCATCGGCCCGATGGCCAAGCAGCATCGAATGGCCGTGATGACTGTGGCCCTTCTGTTGAATGCCGTCGAAGCCAGCGTTTATGGCACTCACTACGTGCTGTTGATCGCGCTGGTCGTCATCGCTGTCGGTTCAGCCGCGACCTGCGTCACGCGCACGCTGGCCATCTCGCGCCAGCTCAAGGGGAATGCTCATGTGGATCAGTAACGCGCTGATTTCTGTTCTTCGCTTCCTGATCGGCGTCACCGCCCGATGGGAAAGCCCGCCGGACCTGACACGCCAGCGCATCTATTTCGCCAATCACTCCAGCCACATGGACACCCTGGCAATCATCGCGGCGCTGCCCCCGGAAGCCCGGGTGAACGTGAAACCGGTCGCCGCTGCGGATTACTGGGGAAAGAACAAATTTCTGTCGTACATCTCGCAAAAAGGCCTGAACGCAGTGCTGATCGAGCGAAATCCGGCGCCCGGCGTTAACGTGCTGGAGCCGATTTTCGACGTGGTGCGGGCCGGCCATTCGATCATCATCTTTCCGGAAGGCACCCGAGGCAGCGAGGCGTTGCCCGGTCCTTTCAAATCAGGGCTGTACCGTTTGGCCGAGACATTCCCCGAGGTGGATCTGGTGCCCATCTACCTGGAAAACCTGCATCGCTCCATGCCGAAAGGCAAACACGTCCCGCTGCCCATCATCTGCACGATCCGTATTGGCGACCCGCTGCCACGGATCAGTGGCGAGGAAAAACAGGTGTTTCTGGATCGGGCGCGTGAAGCGATTGTGAGGTTGTCGGAATGAATCTTGACGAAAAGTTCTTGTGGTTCTTCGGCGCCATTGCCGTCCTGCTGGCAATCGCTTCGGTCATCGGCCGGATTCTGGCGAAGCGCGCCAAAACAGAAAGCTCGATGTCGACCATCGAGAACCTCAACCAGCGGGTGAATGCCTGGTGGGGCATGGTCATCATCTTCTTCGTGTCCTACCTGCTGGGCGGGAACGCGACGGTTATTCTGTTCGGCTTCATTTCGCTGTTCGCGCTCCGGGAGTTCATTACCCTGACGCCGACCCGGCTGGGCGACCATAACGCGCTGTTTTCGGCGTTCTTCATTCTGATCCCGCTGCAATACGTGCTGATCGGCACGCACTGGTATTCGCTGTTCACCCTGTTGATTCCGGTGTACGCGTTCCTGCTGTTGCCGGCGATTGCGGTGCTGAGCCAGGACACCGACGCTTTTCTGGAACGGGCGGCCAAGATTCAGTGGGGGGTGATGATTTGCGTCTACTGCATCAGCCACGCGCCGGCCCTGTTGCTGCTGGACCTGGAAGGTTTCAAGGGGCAGAACGCGCTGCTGCTGTTCTATCTCGTGTTCGTCGTGCAACTGAGTGACGTGTTGCAGTACGTGTTCGGCAAACTATTGGGCAAGCACAAAGTTGCGCCGCTGGTGAGTCCGTCGAAAACGGTGGAAGGCTTGGTCGGTGGCGGTCTGTCGGCCACGTTGATTGGCGGGTGCATGTTCTGGATGACCCCGTTCAGTTTCTGGCAGTCGCTGCTGATGTCGCTGGTGATCGTGGTGATGGGTTTTCTGGGTGGGCTGGTCATGTCCGCCATCAAGCGCAGCCTGAGCGCGAAGGATTGGGGAACCATGATCAAAGGGCATGGCGGCATGCTGGATCGGATGGATTCGATCTGCTTCGCGGCGCCGATTTTCTTTCACCTGACGCGGTATTTCTTTTCCGCCCCATAAAATAGACACCACCCCCTGTCAGTGATCGTTCCCACGCTCTGCGTGGGAATGCAGCCCGGGACGCCCCGCGTCCCTGAAGCGGACGCGGAGCGACCGGTGAGGCATTCCCACGCAGAGCATGGGAACGATCATGCAAACCCAATCACCCCTTCGCCATGCATCTGCCGCAACAATGCCGTGCCACTCGCCATAAACTCCGGCGATCCAACGGCCCCCGCCTCCACTGCCAGCCCTTCCAACTGCGCCTGCCCGTCCAGCTCGGGAAATTCCTCGATCCGCTGCAACAACCGCCACGCCAGCGGGCTCAGCTCGGAAAATTTCACACTCCAGTCTTCAGCCCGACGCACCAGCAGCAAAGTCGGTTGAACCGGTGGCGCTTCCGGTTGATGATCCGGCCCCACCAACTGCACCGGCCAGGCATAAGCCAACGGCCACGCCAGCGGTGAAACTTGCAACGGTCGCTCCAGAATCAACGCCACATCACTCGGCGGCAACGGCTCCGCTTCGGACTGTTGCAACGCCATTTCGACCCACTCGTAATGCGCCAACTCCACCATGAACGGGGGCCACACACCTTCGCTCAATGCACTCGGTTCCGAGGCCAGGAACTCGACAAACTCCTGGGCGATTTCGCCGAATTTCGGGGTACGCGCACGACAGTCCCGCAGGAAGATCCGTACCAGCGAACGCCAGCGCTCATCACCGAGAATCTTGATCAGCACCGGAAAGGTCCCGCTAAGCAACAACGACAGGTTGGAAAAAATCAGGTCGCGGTAAACCCGTGCCCGCGCCACATCCATCCCGGCTGGCGGCGCGCAATGGTCCGGGTCACGCAGGTACAGACCCAATGTGTTTTGCTGGTCAAACAGGCCTGGCTTATCCAAGGTTCACCCCCTCGGCCTGCAAGCGACGAATAGTCTGCAATTCAGTCACCAGTTCAGAGAACGCGGGGAAGTTGAAATCCCGCTCCAGCAATGTCGGCTGTGCGCCAAACCGGGCGTAGGCCTGGGCCAGCAACGACCAGACCACCGGTTTCACCGACGCGCCATGGGTGTCGATTTTCAACGTGTCGGACTCATCGAAGTGCCCGGCCACGTGCATCGCCACCACCCGGCCCGAATCGATGCCGGCCAGAAAGGTCTGCGGATCGAAGCCATGGTTGATCGAGTTGACGTAGACATTGTTGACGTCCAGCAACAGGTCGCAATCGGCTTCACGCAACACCGCGTTGGTGAACGTCACTTCGTCCATATCCTGCTGCGGCGCGGCGTAGTAGGAGACGTTTTCCACCGCCAGGCGCCGGCCGAGAATGTCCTGGGCCTGGCGAATTCGCGCGGACACGTGGTGCACCGCTTCTTCGGTAAACGGCAACGGCAACAGGTCGTAAAGGTGACCGTCATCGCTGCAATAACTCAAGTGCTCGCTGTACAGCGGCACGTTGTAGTGATCGAGGAACACCCGCACTTCCTGCAAAAACCCGACGTCCAGCGGTGCCGGCCCACCCAGCGACAGCGACAAGCCGTGGCAAGACAACCGAAAACGCTCGGCCAGGGCCCGCAGCGCATGGCCATGGGCGCCGCCGATGCCGATCCAGTTTTCCGGCGCGACTTCCAGGAAATCGAAATCGCCGGTACGGGCGGCCTGGAGGTCCTTCATTAATCCGCGACGCAAGCCAAGCCCGACGGTCGCTTTCGCTGAGGTGATGGGGGTCTGCATGGTGTCGATCTCAAGGGTTGCCAGTACGGAGTCACAGTTAACCGAAGCGATGTATCGGGGCTGTGTTCCGGTCCGGCAGAACATCGTGGCGGTTGTATCGCCGACGGGCCTGTACACACTCCGGTACAGCCCCTTCGGCAGGCGTTACGCCAGGTCGTATTTCTCGCGTACCAGATGGCCGATGCCGATGCGATCGAGCACGTTCATCGGGCACAGGAAGGTCACGCGCACGGTGCCCGGCAGGCGGCTGATATCGATCGAGCCGGTGATGGTCGCGCGGTTGAGCACTTCGTCATACGGCAAACCGGTGACCGAAGCGGCACGTTTCAAGCCGTTCTCGACGGCGACGTTGAGGTTCTCGCCGCTGCCGATAAAGGTGATCGGCCCGCTCTGCTCGATTTCATGCTGACCCCAGCGCTCGCCCAGTTCGCGGACTTTCTGCCGTTGTCGGGCATTCATGGGCCGGGCCATCGGCGGCAGATCGTCGAGGTTTTGCAGGAGGATCGGCCCGTCCAGGGTCAGGTTCTTCACCACTTGCACCACCACTTCGGTTTCCCCGGAGCAGTCGGTGGCGTGCCCTGCGATCTCGCCGTTGCCTTGCTGGGCATGCATGTCGCCCATGTACACACCGGCCCCCGGCACTTTCACCGGGCAGATCAACACGCAGCCTTCGCGGATCGAGTTGGTGTCCATGTGGCCGTCGGTCTTGGCCGCGTGCAGCTCTTCGCGGGTCATGCCGAAACGGTGTGGGGCGTTGATCAGGTATTGGCCGAAATCGGCGCAGTTGTGCGAATCGGGCAAGTCACGGGACGGCGTGGTGCCGATGTTGCCGAGGAACGGGCGCATGTGCGCGGCAACCCCGGGGATGTCGGCACGGGCCAGAGACAGGATCGAATGCTGGGCGGCGAATTCCGGCAGCGCCGACATTTCAGAGGCATTGCCGGCCAGTCGGTTGGCGACGTCCTGGTTGACGGTCAGGCTGACCTGATTCTGTGCATCGAACACGATCACGTAGCCATGGCTGAAGCGAAACGCACTGACCTCGGCGCCGCAGTTGTTACAGCGAATCGACTCCTCGCCAATGCCTTCGACATGACTGGCCGGGTGGTCGGTGCCGCACTTGGAGCAAAATTTGGCGACAAACGGGTCGCCGTTGTAGCGCCCCTCAACGAAGCTCATGACCCCGGACGACGTCGCCAGCGAGGTGACGCGCATGCTCTTGATCTTGATCGCCACGGCGTCGCCGATTTCCGCGCCAGCGATGGCTACCGGTTGCGTCACTTCGTGGCCGCCCTCGAAGGCGGGCGTGATCATCGGGCCCCAGCAACCCGGCGGTGTGCCGGTGATCAGGGTGCCGCCGTCGGCGAGTGGGCCGAGCATCGGCTGGCTGGGGCCAATGAGGCCGTTGGTGTACTGATCGACGCGCAGATGGTTGACGGGAGCGGATTTCAGGTCGGTTTCAGGCACGAGCGTGGTCATTATTGTTCCCTTCACGGAGTCACGAGCAAAGACGGCCGTCTGTTGCGACGACCCTGAAAAGTGCCTCGACAGCCCCGGATTTCGGGTGTTGGGCAGCCTTTACAGTTCATCGCAGGTTTGTATCTGGTCTGTGTTCGGTGGGAGCCGCGAATGAAGTGGAATGTATCGGGACGGCGGCTGGATACAGTGCGATACACATCGCAAATCCTTGTAGGAGCGAGGCTTGCCCGCGAAGACGGAGTGTCAGGCAATACTTTTGTCGACTGACACTCCGACTTCGCGGGCAAGCCTCGCTCCTACAGGGATTTGTGTCGGCCTGGGGAATGGCGCTTTCGTCGCTTCAGGCCGCCGCGCACGGGGCTCGGACTAAACTTACTGCACGCGGGACGTGCACAGCGTCCTGTTCATTCCCACGACCACCGCCCAGAGGTGTACGCCTCGATAAACAAGGCCTCTGGACCGTGATCCTGCTGAAGGAGCACATGTGATGGACGAGGCCAGACTCAATGACTTCATGGGCAAACTGGTGAACGACATGGGCGGCGCGGCGATGCTTGCCAACGTCATCCTCGGCGAAGAGCTCGGCCTGTACCGGGCCATGGCCGACAGTCAGCCGATCACCCCTGAAGCACTCGCCGACAAGACCGGCTGCAACCCCCGCCTGCTGCGCGAATGGCTCAGCGCCCACGCCGCGTCCGGTTACATGGAACACGAGGGCGGCCAGTTCCGCCTGCCCGAAGAGCAAGCCCTGGCGCTGGCGATCGAAGATTCGCCGGTCTATATCGCCGGCGGTATCGGGGTGGTCGCGTCGTTTTTCCATGACAAGGACAAACTGGTCAACGCCATGCGCGGCAACGGCGCCCTGGCCTGGGGCGATCACCATCCGTGCATGTTCAGCGGCACGGAGCGGTTCTTCCGCCCAGGGTACAAAGCGCACCTGATCGCCGAGTGGCTGCCGGCCCTGGAAGGCGTGGTCGCCAAATTACAGGCGGGCGCCAAAGTCGCCGACATCGGCTGCGGACACGGCGCCTCCACGGTGATCATGGCCCAGGCGTTCCCGGACTCGCGGTTCGTCGGCTTCGACTACCACGCACCGTCCGTCACCGTCGCGACCCAGCGCGCCGAAGAAGGCGGCGTGTCCGGGCGTGCGCGGTTCTTTCAGGGCACGGCGAAAAGCTTCCCCGGCGACGACTATGACCTGATCTGCTATTTCGACTGCCTGCACGACATGGGCGACCCGGTGGGCGCGGCGAAACACGCCTATGACGCTCTGAAACCGGACGGCACGGTGCTGCTGGTGGAACCGTTCGCCAACGATTCGCTCGACGACAACGTCACCCCGGTTGGCCGGCTGTTCTACGCCGCCTCGACCTTCATTTGCACGCCGAACTCGCTGTCCCAGGAAGTCGGCCTTGGGCTCGGCGCTCAGGCGGGTGAAGCGCGGTTGCGCAAGGTCTTCACCGAAGCGGGGTTCAAGACTTTCCGGCGGGCCACGGAAACGCCGTTCAACCTGATTCTGGAGGCGCGAAAATAACCACGCCGCTCACGGGCTCGCATTCGGCAGGTTGGCAAGTGCTACGCTGCAAACACTCAAGAGACCCGGAGTGTTGAACATGCTTGACCGCCGCATCCGCGAACAACTCGACCGGCTCCAGCAGCTGATGGCCGAGCAGCCGTTCATGGTCCTGACCGGCGCCGGCATCAGCACCCCGTCGGGCATTCCAGACTACCGCGACAACGAGGGCGTTCGGCGTGGCCGGCAACCGATGATGTATCAGGAGTTCCTGTCGGCCCCGGAATCACGGCGCCGCTATTGGGCGCGGGCAATGCTCGGCTGGCCGCGCGTGCGCCAGGCTCAACCGAACGTGGCCCACGAAGCCCTGGCCAGTCTGCAAAGCAGCCGGCAGATCAGCGGGCTGATCACTCAGAACGTCGACACCTTGCACGATCAGGCCGGCAGCCATGATGTGATCGAACTTCACGGCAGCTTGCACCGGGTGCTGTGCCTGGACTGCGGACAGCGCAGCGAGCGGGATTCGATCCAGCACCTGATGGAGGCGCAGAATCCCTATCTGACCGGGGTCGATGCGGTGCAGGCGCCGGATGGCGACACGTTGCTGGATCCGGCGTTCGAGGCGCGGTTCCAGGTGCCGCACTGCCCGCATTGCGCGGGTGAGCGGATGAAGCCGGACGTGGTGTTTTTTGGCGAGAACGTCGCGCAGGTGACGGCGGCCAAGGCCATGGCGGCGGTGGAACAGGCGGCGGGATTGTTGGTGGTGGGCTCTTCGTTGATGGCGTATTCGGCGTTTCGCTTGTGCCGGGTGGTGGTGGATCAGGGCAAGCCGTTGATGGCGATCAATCTGGGCAAGACCCGGGCAGATGACCTCCTGGATATGAAGATTGAGGCCTCGTGCGAACAGCTGTTGCCCTTGCTGGCACAGCACCTCTCCCCCTCATCACCCTAAACCTCTGTAGGAGCGAAGCTTGCTCGCGAAGGCGTCGTGTCAGTCGACTTCAATGTTGAAGGCGCCGGCCTTTTCGCGGGCAATCCTCGCGCCTACAGGGGATTGTGATCAGGGCATGGACACTCGCTCGCCCAGATTCTCGGCTTTGAGGATATCGAACAACGCCTGCGCCGCCGCCGACAGTTCCACTCCTGGCTTGGTCAGCACCCCGATCGCCCGCTCCACCACCGGGTCGCGCAAGGTAATGCACCGTGCGCCCAACTCGCGCATCTGCCCGGCGCACAGGGCTGGCACGGCGCTGACGCCCAATCCGCTGGCCACCATCCTTCCCACTGTCGCCAACTGATGGCTTTCAAACTCCACCGGCAATTTCATCCCCCGGGCCTGCAAGTGTTCTTCCAGCATCACCCGTACCGTCGACGGACGCTGCAAGGTAATGAACGGTTCCTTGAGCAACGTCTGCCAATCAATGTCATGCCGTTGCGCCAAGGGAGAGTCGTCCGGCACCACCGCAACGAAACGGTCCATATACAACGGCGTGAATGCCAGCGATGAACTCTGCGACGGCTCAAACGCCACCCCCAGCTCCACCTGCCGGTCGCGCACCATTTCCAGCACTTGCTCGTTGATCACGTCGTTCACCGTGACGTTGACCTTGGGATAACGGGCGCGAAAAGTCTTGAGGATCGGCGGCAGCAGATTGCCGGCAAACGACGGCATTGCCGCCAGGGTCACGCGCCCGCGCTGGAGGGTGAAACGCTGGCGCAGTTCATCCTCGGCGTTGTCCCAATCCGCAATCAACCGGCGAGCCAGGGGCACCAGGGATTCGCCTTCCGCCGTCAACGCCACATTACGTGTGTTGCGGGTGAATAGCCGGCCGCCCAGCCCCTCCTCCAGCGCTTTGATGGTCAGGCTCAAGGCCGATTGCGACAGGTGCAACCGCTCGCAGGCCACGGCGAAACTCAGGCTCTGGGCCACGGCCAGGAATGCGCGGATCTGCTTGACTGTCATGGGCGCGGGCTCCAACGTATTAAAGATAAGTGATTGGTGAGTTTTATCTATCAATCAACCTTAAAAATCAACTTAACAAATAAATCATCCAGCGAGACACTCCTACCCCATACGGCTAGCCAGCCGCCCACAAAGAATAAAAGAGGTGCATATGGCAGGTTTCGACAAGCGCGTGAGTTCCTATGAGGAAGCTCTGGCAGGTCTTGAAGACGGCATGACTGTGATCGCCGGCGGCTTCGGCCTGTGCGGGATCCCGGAAAACCTGATCGCCGAGATCAAGCGCAAGGGCACCCGTGACCTCACCGTGGTTTCCAACAATTGCGGCGTCGATGGTTTCGGCCTCGGCGTGTTGCTGGAAGACCGGCAGATTCGAAAAGTGGTGGCCTCCTACGTCGGTGAGAACAAACTGTTCGAAGACCAACTGCTCAAAGGCGAAATCGAAGTCGTCCTGACCCCGCAAGGCACCCTCGCCGAAAAAATGCGCGCTGGCGGTGCCGGCATCCCCGCTTTCTTCACCGCCACCGGCGTTGGCACTCCGGTTGCCGATGGCAAGGAAGTGCGCGAATTCCATGGCCGCAAGTACCTGATGGAAGAATCCATCACCGGTGACTTCGCCATCGTCAAAGGCTGGAAAGCCGACCACTTCGGCAACGTGATCTATCGCCACACCGCCCAGAACTTCAACCCGCTGGCCGCCACTGCCGGCAAGATCACCGTGGTCGAAGTCGAAGAAATCGTCGAACCCGGCGAGCTGGAACCGTCGCAGATCCATACCCCTGGCATCTACGTCGACCGAGTCATTTGCGGCACGTTCGAGAAGCGCATCGAACAGCGCACCGTGCGTAAGTGATCCCCAGCCCCCGGACCTGAAGGAAAAATAACAATGGCACTTTCCCGCGAACAAATGGCTCAACGCGTCGCCCGCGAAATGCAGGACGGCTTTTACGTGAACCTGGGCATCGGCATTCCGACCCTCGTTGCCAACTACATCCCTGAAGGCATGGAAGTCATGCTGCAGTCGGAAAACGGCCTGCTCGGCATGGGCCCCTTTCCTACTGAAGAAACCATCGATGCCGACATGATCAACGCCGGCAAACAAACGGTGACCGCGCGTATCGGCGCGTCGATCTTCTCATCGGCCGAGTCCTTCGCGATGATTCGCGGGGGTCATGTCGACCTGACCGTGCTGGGCGCCTTTGAAGTCGACGTGCAAGGCAACATCGCCTCGTGGATGATCCCCGGCAAACTGGTCAAGGGCATGGGCGGCGCCATGGACCTGGTGGCCGGCGCGGACAACATCATCGTCATCATGACCCACGCGTCCAAGGACGGTGAGTCCAAGCTTCTGTCCAAATGCAGCCTGCCGCTGACCGGCGCCGGGTGCATCAAGCGTGTGCTGACCGACCTGGCTTACCTTGAAATCGAAAATGGCGCGTTCATTCTCAAAGAACGTGCGCCGGGCGTCAGCGTCGAAGAGATTGTCGCCAAGACCGCCGGTAAACTGATCGTGCCGGATCACGTTCCGGAAATGCAGTTCGCTGCCCAGTGAGGAATTCTTCCATGCAAGACGTCGTTATTGTTGCCGCCACCCGAACCGCCATCGGCAGTTTCCAGGGCTCGCTGGCCAATGTGTCCGCCGTTGACCTCGGTGCCGCGGTGATCCGTCAGCTGCTGGCGCAAACCGGCCTGGACGTTGCTGAAGTCGATGAAGTGATCATGGGCCAGGTGTTGACCGCCGGTGCCGGGCAGAACCCGGCGCGCCAGTCCGCGATCAAGGCCGGCCTGCCGTTTACCGTGCCGGCGATGACCCTGAACAAGGTCTGCGGCTCGGGTTTGAAAGCCTTGCACTTGGCCACTCAAGCGATCCGCTGCGGCGACGCCGAGGTGATCATTGCCGGCGGCCAGGAAAACATGAGCCTGTCCAACTACGTCATGCCCGGAGCCCGCACTGGCCTGCGCATGGGTCACGCGCAAATCGTCGACACCATGATCAGCGACGGCCTGTGGGATGCGTTCAACGATTACCACATGGGCATCACCGCCGAGAACCTGGCGGACAAGTACAACCTGACCCGCGAGCAACAGGACGCCTTCGCCGCGGCCTCGCAGCAGAAAGCCACGGCTGCCATCGAAGCCGGGCGTTTTGTCGATGAGATCACACCGATCCTGATCCCGCAGCGCAAGGGCGATCCGCTGTCCTTTGCCACCGATGAGCAACCGCGTGCCGGCACCACCGCTGAAGCGCTGGGCAAACTGAAACCGGCCTTCAAGAAGGACGGTTCGGTGACTGCCGGTAACGCCTCGTCCCTGAACGACGGTGCTGCCGCCGTGATCCTGATGAGCGCCGACAAAGCCAAGGCCTTGGGTCTTCCAGTGCTGGCGAAAATTGCCGCTTACGCCAACGCGGGCGTCGACCCGGCAATCATGGGCATCGGCCCGGTCTCGGCCACGCGCCGTTGCCTGAGCAAGGCTGGCTGGTCCATCGACCAATTGGACCTGATCGAGGCCAACGAAGCCTTCGCCGCGCAATCCCTGGCGGTAGCCAAGGACCTGGAATGGGACTTGAACAAGGTCAACGTCAACGGCGGCGCCATCGCCCTCGGTCACCCGATCGGTGCGTCGGGCTGCCGGGTGCTGGTGACCCTGCTGCACGAAATGATCAAGCGCGACGCCAAGAAAGGCCTCGCCACCTTGTGCATTGGTGGTGGTCAGGGCGTGGCTTTGGCGATCGAACGGGCGTAAAGCGTTCAACAGACTGCGCGGGGACCCACGAAGAACCGCGCGGTCTGGTAACACCCCCGGTGTTCCTGCGTTGCAGGCTTTTGTGGCGCGGGAGCTTGCTCCCGCTGGGTTGCGAAACAGCCCCAAAATCCCGGCAATTGTCGAAGATTTTGCGAACGCTTCGCGCTCGAGCGGGAGCAAGCTCCCTCGCCACAGTCAGTATCTATATGGGCTGACAGTCATCAGAAGCACCGGGTTCTTTTTTGCCCCTGCCTTCAGGCAAATTTCACCAGGTTCAGCGTGGGCAACGGGCCGCCCGGAAAACCGAGTTATCGTTCATCGCGAGCAGACTCGCTCCCACAGGGTTTTGTGTTCACCTCAGATCCACTGTGGGAGCGAGCCTGCTCGCGATGAGGCCAGCCCAGTCACCCCAAAAATTGCAAGATCAACCAGCTATTCGCCCCACTGATCACCCCAAACAACCCCCACGCCAACACCCGCGTCGGCCAGCGATTCACAAACGGTCCCATCAATTTGTGATCGTTGGTCATGCGAATCAGCGGGTACAACGCAAACGGCAACTGCAGACTCAACACCACCTGACTCAACACCAGCAACTTGCCGATCGCATTGTCACCCATCAGCCAGACGCCGATGAACGCCGGGATCAACGCCAGCCCCCGGGTAATCAGCCGTCGTTGCCAGCACGGGATCCGCAGGTTCAGATAACCCTCCATGATCACCTGCCCCGCGATGGTCCCGGTAAACGTCGAACTCTGCCCGGACGCCAGCAAGGCCACCCCGAACAACACACTGGCCAAGGCGCCGCCCACCAGCGGGTCGAGCAAGTGATAGGCGTCCTGGATGTCCACCACATCGGTATGCCCGCTCTGATGAAAGGCCGCCGCGGCGAGGATCAGGATCGCCGCATTGACCAGCAGCGCCAACGCCAGAGAGCCAATGGTATCGATCCGCGCCAGTTTGACCGCGTCCCGCTTGCTGGCCAGGTCCTTGCCGATCATTCGGGTCTGTACGATCGAGGTGTGCAGGTACAAGTTATGCGGCATCACCGTGGCCCCGAGGATGCCAATGGCCAGGTACAGCGGCGCGGCATCGCCAATGGCTGAAAGGGACGGCGTAAACCCACGGGCGACGTCCGGCCAGTACGGCTTGATCAGCAGCAACTCGACGAAGAAGCACACGCCGATGGTGCTCACCAGCACCAGCATGATCGCTTCCAGGCGGCGGAAACCACGGTTTTGCAGGGCCAGTACCAGCAGCGTGTCAAACGCGGTGAGCGCGATGCCGACAGTCAGCGAACAGCCCAGCAGCAAGTGAAAGGCCAGCGCGCAACCGAGCACTTCCGCCAGATCGGTGGCGATGATCGAGATTTCCGCCAGCACCCATTGAGTCCGCGCGGTCCGTGTGCTGTAGCGCTCCCGGGACAGCTGCGCCAGATCGCGGCCGGTGGCGATGCCCAGGCGCGAACACAGACACTGCACCACCATCCCTGCCAGACTCGCCAGCAGCACCACGAACAACAGGCTGTAACCAAAACGCGAACCGGCCTCGATGGCGGTCGCCCAGTTGCCCGGGTCCATGTAGCCGATGGACACCAGCAAGCCAGGACCGGCAAAGCGCAGCATGCGTTTGAAAAATGAAGCGTTGGGATCAACTGCAACGCTGCCCGCCACTTCCGGCGGGCAAAATGGCGCAGTGCCAACCTTGGGCAAACTGAATTTCACGGACACATCCGTCGACAGTTGGAAAAGCGCAGCTTAGACGTTTCAGCCCCTGCGCCCAAGGGGCAAATGCCCGGGTATCAGGCGCCGTGGCGGCGGAAGAACAAGGTCACCTGGCCCAATTCAACACCGAACTTGGTCATGGCGGAGCGATTGGCCATGGTGTTTTCGTCCAGCAAGTACATCCAGTCGTCGAAATGCACCTGGTAGACCTTGTCGTCCACCGGCAGGCTCAGTTCATAGCGCCAGTGCAGCGCGTTGCCGGCGACCTCACCGCGAGACTCGCCGACCACATCACCGGCCGTACCGCGCCAACGGCCAGGGCCGTCCGGGTACAACGTCCAGACACGGGTCTGCTTCGTGCCGTCGCTGTAGGTAAAGGCTTCATGCATGATCAGGTTCTGACCGTCCATTCGGCTGTTGATCAGCACATGAAAGCGTTTGACCACCTCGCCCGAGCGCTTCTGGAACATTCCCCAGCCATCCACTCGGCCGACGAAGAACCCGGGTAGATCGAGCTTGGGGTTTTGCTCGCTGTAATGCTGCACGTCGACGCTGCAACCCGCCAGGCAGACGCACAACACAAGCAGCAGATTTTTCAACATGTCATGCACCTCAAGGCTTGGCGCTGCCCAGCAACTGCTGGCGCAACTCCGGATTACGTGTACGTGGGTCGAGCCAGATATCGAAAAAGGCCCGGGCGAATTGCGGGTCTTTCACTTCGTGTTGCGGCTGCTGGCCGACAAAGAACCGCGCGCCCTGCCCCGGCAAATAAACGCCGGTAATGCGCATGCCGGCTTTTACGTCGACGAACGACTGTTCCATCTGCACCTTCCAGCGCTCGAGTTGCTCGGTGCTGACCGAGGCGCCGGACAATCGCTTGATTTCATCGACACTGGCCTGCACCAAATCATCGCGGGAAATGCTGCGCTGATAGATCAGCTCCAGGGCAAACGGCTGGTCTGGCGCCAAAGGCCGGGCCGCACTCCAGAGCCGAGCGTTGTAGACATCGAATCCGAACACCCGAAACTCGCCGGCGCCGATGATCTGCGCGCTGGGCAATGCCTCCTGCCAATTGGCCAAGGCCTGGGTGCATGACAATCCCAGCAACAACACACCGTGATACAGGCGCAACCGGAGTCTGTTCATCGCGTTTTTCTCACCATGGGCATCTGTTAAAAACTTATACGCAAAGCTACGTTTTGTACAATTATTTGAGTTGCAAGTTTTGTATACAAAACCCCCTCATTCCTAGAGCAATCCTGCGTCCGCAGTGCTAACGTTGGCGCCTCACTCAGGTCGGAGACGTGTGCGTGCTGATGCTCAAGCTGCTGGTGATTCCAGGCTTCCTCTTGTTGATTTCCCTGGCTGGCAAACGCTGGGGCCCCAGCGTGGCCGGTTGGCTGTCGGGATTGCCGGTGGTGGTCGGGCCGATTCTGTTCTTCCTTGCCATCGAACAAGGCCAGGTGTTCGCCGCTCAATCAGCGACGGCGGCGTTGTCGGCGATGTCCGCGATGATTGCCTTCTGCGTGACCTACGCCCAGGTCGCTCAACGGGCAGGATGGCCATGGGCGTTGACCATTTCACTGCTGGTATGGGCCGCCGTGGCCGTGGTGCTCTCGCTGATACCCCCCTCGCTGATGTTCTCGGTGATCGCGGCCGCCACCGCGCTGCTGGCGGCGCCGTACCTGTTTCCCAGTGTGCAACCCATCGTTACAGGCCCGGCGCCGAAGTCCGACAGACTGCTGCTGCGCATGATGGCCGGCGCCCTGCTCACCCTCGCCGTGACCTTACTCGCCAGCACCGTCGGCGAAGGCTGGAGCGGTTTGCTCGCGGTGTTCCCGGTACTCGGCAGCGTGATGGCGGTGTTTTCCCAGCAAACCCGCGGCCCGGCGTTTACGGCAGCATTGCTGCGGGCGACGGCGACCGGCATGTATTCGTTCGCGGCGTTTTGCCTGGTGTTGGCGCTGGCGTTGCCCGACATGGGCATGAGCGCCTTTGCCCTCGGTGTTGCGGTGTCCGTGGGGATGTTGGGCATAACCAGGCGCTTGCTGGCGCGACCGATCAACTCGACGACCGAGACTGGACGATCAGCGATCAAACGCTAAGCTCCTTCACATCCAGAGGGCCAGGATGTCGCCCGCTACGTGCTGAAGGAACAGACATGAGTCTCGCATCGTCCCTCGTCCGTCCCCCCCACTCAGCCACCGCCGTTGGCGTGATCGCGATAGTTCTCTGGTCCTGCCTCGCGCTGTTGACCACCCTCACCGAAGGCATTCCGCCCTTTGAACTGCTGACACTGAGCTTCGGCATAGCGTTTGTGGCGAGCCTGGTGATTCTGGGTCGGCGCGGGCTCGCCGGCTTCAGTAGCTGGCGACAGCCCTGGGCGGTATGGGTGACCGGGTTCGTGGGCATTTTCGTTTATCACGCGCTGTATTTTTTCGCGCTCAAAGTAGCCCCGGCGGCCGAAGCCAGTCTGATCAACTACCTGTGGCCGCTGTTGCTGGTGCTGCTCTCGGCGTTCTCGGCCGGGGAAAAGCTGCACAAACGGCAAATGCTCGGCGCGCTGCTGGGGCTGGCCGGCACCGCGTTCATCATGCAACAACACGGCCCGGAGGCTGGCGCATCGATGCCCATCGCCGGTTATCTCGCGGCCTTCGGCTGTGCGGTGATCTGGGCCGGTTACTCGGTGATCAACCGACGGTTCAACAACGTGCCCAGCAGCATCATCGGCGGGATCTGCGGTATGTCGGCCGTGTCCGGTCTGATTTGCCATCTGGCCTTCGAAACCACGGTACTGCCTGATCCCGGCCAATGGACCGCGATTGTGGTGCTTGGCCTCGGGCCGGTCGGGCTGGCATTTCTTGCCTGGGACCACGCCACCAAACACGGCAGTCTGGCGACGCTGGGGGCGCTTTCCTATCTGGCACCGTTGATATCGACGTTATTGCTGCTTGCCGTGGGACGCAGCCAGGCCGGTCCGATCCTGATCGTGCCTGCCGTGTTGATCATCGCGGGGGCGGTGATCGCCACGTCGAGCGCAAGCGATAGAGCGCCCGCAACACGTTCAATTGTTCCGAACGAGTAAAGCTGCCTAACCCGATGAACGTTGCCCTGCTACTCGTCTGGCTACGCGCATTACATCCTCGGGGAGAACGGCCTGGCGGCCGACCCGAACGTCAAGCGTCTGTTCGATGAAATCAGCGCCCGCCCGGGCGCCCAGCGTGCGCAGGGTCTCAGGGAGAAATGGGTGCTCAAGGCCGAGTTCAACGAAGAAACCCGTCATAACCTGTTAGCGCAAAATCAGGCCTGAGACTGTGGTGAGGATGGTTTTCGGCAGCTGCTACAAATCGTGTTCCATGGGATGATTGCGGCGAATGCGCGATCATCCCTGGAGTTTCCGAATGTCATTGTTGAGTAAAAAAGCCGTTGTCCTGTTACTGACGGCGGCCGCCAGCCTGGGGGCGTTGAATGCCTCTGCCGCCAAGGCCACCGCCAGCGATAAAGCGCCCGCGCAAGTGGTCTCGATGCTCGGCGGCAAGTTCAAGTTCACCCTGCCCAAGGGCTTCATCGCCAACCCGCTCCCGGCCGGCGACGCGGCTACCGGTACAGCCGGGGCAACGGGCACCATGTACACCAACCAGACCACCAAAACCGTCGTAATCGCCGCTGAAAACACCATCCCCGGTGGCGCCAACGTCAAGGATAACGACGGTCCGTTCCTCGACTCCGCAGCGGCCGACTTCGCCTCAGAACAAGCCAAGGCGCTGCCGGACTTCACCAAACTCAGCGAAAAAAGCCTGACGCAGAAAGGCACCGGTCTGGGCTTGCGGCAGATCGACAGCACCGCCACCCAGGGCGGCGGCAAAACCCTCGACACCACAGTGATGGCCGCGTCCAACACGCGCATGGCGATCGTTCAGGTGATTTCCCGCCTCAGCGACAACGGCGGCCACGAGACGCTGGTCAAGCAGATCGTCAGCGGCAAATAAGCTTCAGGGGTTGAGGCGCTGCAACCAGGCGCTCAAATCCTGCATTTCGGTGGCACTGATGCTGTGACCGACACCGGGGTAGGCATGAAACTCAGGCTTGAGAGACAGGCTCTGTAACAGGTTGTTGGCCTCGGTGCCGTCGATGTACGGCAAGCGTTTGTCTGCCGTGCCATGACCGATGAAGATCGCCAGCTTCTGGCGTTTTTCATCCGGTTTGAGTTCGGATTTCAGCACCGGCAGAATCCGCCCGCTCAGCGCCGCAATCCCGCCGACGGCTTCGGGATGACGCAGCGCCACCTCGTAGGACATGATCGCGCCCTGGCTGAAACCCACAAGGAATACCTTGTCGGGTTCGGTGTGATACTTCTTCGCCGCCTGTGCAATGAAGTCCAGCAGCACCTGGCCGCTGGCCTTCAGATCATCGGTCTCACCGTTGTAGGCAGCGTTGCCCTTCTCGCGAAACCACTTGTAACTGCCCTCCTCCATCACCATCGGTGCCCGCACTGACAGGAAGGTGTATTGCGCAGGCAATTGATCCTTGATATCGAACAGGTCCTGCTCGTTACTGCCGTAACCGTGGAGGAAAATCACCAGGGGCTGGTGGCGGGACTCGGGATGCGCCTGCTCAAGATATTTGAGCGGCAGATCAGTGTGCAGCGGGGGTTCAGCGTGGACGGTGGCCGAGGCCAGCAGCGTCAGCAGAGCGAGAAACTTCAACATAAACCTTCCTTCACAAGTGCAGGATTCGGGGGGAGCCTAACACTGTGCGCACAGCAAGGGGATTTGTGGCGCTGTTGATGCCGTCTTCGCGAGCAGGCTCGCTCCCACAGTGGATGTGTGTCGCACATCAAACCTGTGGGAGCGAGCCTGCTCGCGAAGAGGCCTTTGGCAATGGCGACAACCCTCAGTCGTTAACCAGTTTCCCCACCCGAATCACCTCACGCCCCGCCACCTTCGCCTGCCACGTCCCCGGCTGCGTATACCGCCCGCGATCAATCGCAAACAACACACCGCTGGTCCCGGCGCGCACGGTTGTCACGCGGTCGCTCAGCGGATCAACCACCTCAAACAGCGCATCGCCCTTCTCCACCCACTCACCCGAATCACGCAGAAAACTGACGACACCGTGATGCGGTGCAAACAGGTATTCGGTGCCCTCGAACGGCATGCCTTCACAGCACTCGCTGGGTGCCGCAGGCCAGGTGCCCGTGATGAAACCCTGCTCGGCGAGGAACCCCAGAATCGCCTCGCAATTGGCCTGGGCTTGATCGACTCGCGTATCGCCCATGCTGCCCAGTTCCAGCGTCGTCGCCAGGTTGGCCGAGGGAATCGCCGCCTCGGGGAAGGCCCGCGCCAGGCGCAGCCACGGCGACGAACAGGACTCATCGAATGAACTGCCGCCGGAGTCTTCACAGAGCAACGCCACCCCGGCCTTCAGACGCGCGGCCAGGGATTGCCACTGCGGCCAGTGTTGCGGCAACGCATACAAATGAATGGCCGCATCGAAATCGCAATGCAGGTCCAGCGTGATGTCAGCCTCGCAGGCGTGCCGCAGCAGCAGGCGGTGCATGGCTTCCAGCTGCGAAGCCGGTGCCGGCAAGTCGTCGAGGACTTGGCCCATGGTCCGGCGAATCAGCGCGATGTTGGCCTGCGCATCTTGACCCAGCTGGTCGCCAATCAATGCGGCCACCGGGGTACTGAGTTCAACGAAGGCGCGGTTGAAGTTCTTGCCGCTGCCCAGCTCGAAGCGCCCCATATGGCTGCCTTGCAGGTGCTGGTCAAGACCGATCGGATTGGCCACCGGCACCAGCTCGATCACGCCCTGCAACTGGCCCCGGGTTTCGAGTTCCGCCAGGCGTTTCTTCAGCTCCCAGGCTGTGCGCATGCCGGGCAACTCGTCAGCGTGCAGGCTGGCCTGGATGTAAACCTTGCGAGGACCCGCGCCGTAACGAAACACGCTGAGGGTGCGTTCGGTGCCCAGGTGGCTCCAGGGCAGAGGATGGTCGATGCGTTGCATGGTCACTCCTGAATGGCTGAACGGCGAAAATCACCTGTGGGAGCGAGCCTGCTCGCGAAAGCGGTGTGTCAGTCAACATAAATGCAGCTGACCTACCGATTTCGCGAGCAGGCTCGCTCCCACAAGGGATTTCATTTCAACACAGAGAGGGCATAAAAAATGGCAACCGCGTCAACGGTTGCCACTTTTTTGAACGGCGTGATTACTGGCCGTAAACGTCAAAGTCGAAGTACTTGTCTTGCACTTGCTTGTACTTGCCGTTGGCGCGGATTTCGGTGATGGCGGTGTTGAATTTGTCGGCCAGCGCAGTATCGCCCTTGCGCACAGCGATACCGGCGCCGCCGCCGAAGTACTTGGCGTCTTCGTAGGTCGGGCCGACGAAAGCGAAGCCTTTACCGGCGTCGGTTTTCAGGAAACCGTCGTCCAGGTTGACCGAGTCGGCCAGCAGCGCGTCTACGCGACCGGACACCATGTCCAGGTTGGCTTCCTGCTGGGAGCCGTAGCGAACCAGGTTGATACCGGCCGGAACCAGTACTTCGGTGGCGAAGCGGTCGTGGGTACTGGCGCGCAGCACACCGACTTTCTTGCCCTTGAGTTCGGTCAGCGGGTCCTTGATGTCGGTGCCGGCCTTCATCACGAAACGGGCCGGGGTGTGGTAGTACTTGATGGTGAAATCGACGTTCTTCTTACGATCGTCAGTGATGGTCATGGACGACAGGATCGCGTCGATTTTCTTCACTTTCAGTGCCGGGATCAGGCCATCGAATTCTTGCTCGACCCAGGTGCACTTCACTTTCATCTGCTCGCACAGCGCGTCGCCGATATCGACGTCGAAACCGGTGAGTTTACCGTCAGGGGTTTTCATCGAGAATGGCGGGTAACCGGCTTCGATACCGATGCGGATCGGCTTGGCGTCATCGGCCACGGCGGTCAGGGACAACATCGACAGTGCCAAGGCACCAAACATCACTAGCTTTTTCATTTATAACTCCTGTGTGCGGAGGCTTTTATTGGCAGCTTTCGAATGACTTTCGGTCGGTGAAGATCGAAGTGGCCGGCAGTCTAGAATGGCTTCTAATGGGCAAATTGTTTTTAAGCGACAAATACTTATAGAAACGTGGCCGCTCCATTCAAAGCCCTTGAAGCGTGCGCCAAGGCGGTGCAAGGACTGTAGGACAAGCCCTTTTTTCAGACAAAACCTACACGCAAAAACTACAGAGAGTACCGATGCCCACCTTGAATCTGATCCAGCACCACCCCGCCGAAGGTCCAGGCGCCATTGCCAATTGGGCAGCGTCCAGAGGGGTGACGCTGAACATCTTTCGCGCCGACCTCGGCCAGTTACCGCCGGTTAGCGCGGCGCCCGTGATCGTGCTGGGCGGACCTTATGAATCCAACGCCGGGCCGGCGTGGCTGGAAGCAGAACGGCAGTGGCTGGCGGCCAGCCTGGATCAGGGCGCGGCGGTGTTTGCGATTTGTCTGGGGGCGCAGTTGCTGGCGCTGAGCCTGGGTGGAAACGTGCGGCGGATGGATCGATCCGAAACCGGCTGGACCACCGTGACGTTCGTCGATGGCCGGACGCTGAAGGTGCTGGAGTGGCACGAAGACGCAATCGACTTGCCGCCTGATGCGCAAGTGCTGGCCAGCAGCGATCAATGTGAACAGCAGATGTATCGCGTGGGGCCGACGCGGGTGGGCTTGCAGTTTCATCCAGAGTGGAATGCGGAGTCGGTGGCGATGCTCAATGCGCACTTTGGAGAGGAGTCGCCGTTGCCTCGGGGGCAACAGGACAGCGCCGCCCATGCAGCCGTGTTCGAGTGGTTGCAGGCAACGCTGGATGGGTGGTGGGCAGCGTGCTCAAGCAGTCGCTGAACTTAAGGATTGACGGGCTCCTGTGGCCAGTGAGCTTTTGTGGCAACGGAGCTTTTGTGGCGAGGGAGCTTGCTCCTGCTGGAGTGCGAAGCGCTCCCAAAAATCTTCGACAATTGCCAAGATTGCGGGGCTGCTGCGCCACCCAGCGGGGGCAAGCTCCCTCGCCACGATGGTTCAGCGGTGTCTGAATATCAGCATTCGCAACCGATAGCGGTGGTGGCAGGCCGCTGCACCGCAACACTCAGTTCCAACCCCTCATCCAGCCACCCGGTCACGCCGCCGATCATCTCCTTGACCGGGTAACCCAGCGCCGCCAGCTTCACCGCCGCCTTGTGCACACCGTTACAGTGCGGCCCGGCGCAATAGACCACAAACAAGGTGGACGTCGGGTAACCCGCCAGGCTCTCGGCGGTGAGCAGGCGTCCCGGAATGTTGATCGCGCCGGGCACATGCCCGCGTTCGAACGCCAACGGTCCGCGAACGTCCACCAGGACAAAATCCACATCGCCGGCCTTTTGGCTGCCGTACACGTCGGAACAATCGGTTTCAAAGGTCAGACGGTTGCTGAAGTGCATCAGGGCAATGGCCGAAGGGGCTGCGGGAATGGCGCGGACCTGGCTGGTCATGGGCTGTACTCCAAAGTCTTGAGTGGGTATGAGAAGACTTTATCCGCCCGACGCTTGCGGCTACAGTGGCGCACAAGACACTTACCGGGAACTTTCCGCCAAATGCAACCGAACCCTGGATTGGTCGCGATTCTGGTCTACGACGGCCTCTGTACGTTCGAATTCGGCATCGCCGTGGAGATCTTCGGCCTGGCGCGGCCGGAGTTCGACTTCCCTTGGTATGAGCATCGTATCGTCGCCGTGGATCAGGGCCCGATGCGCGCCATGGGCGGGATTCAGGTGCTGGCCGATGGCGGCATGGAACTGCTCGAAGAGGCCCGCACGATCATCATTCCCGGCTGGCGCGATCGCAACGCGCCGGTACCGGAACACGTGCTCGCCGCCCTGCGCCAGGCGCATGCGCGGGGAGCGCGGTTGCTGTCGATCTGCTCCGGTGTGTTTGTGCTGGCGGCGACCGGCCTGCTGGACGGGCACGGCGCCACCACCCATTGGCGCTATGCCGCTGAGTTGGCCGAACGTTTTCCGAACATTCGGGTGGACCCGGATGTGCTCTATGTCGATTCCGGCCAATTGATCACCTCGGCGGGCAGCGCGGCGGGGATCGATGCGTGCCTGCACCTGGTGACGCGGGACTTAGGCACGCAGGTGGCCAACTCAGTGGCGCGGCGCCTGGTGATGTCGCCGCAACGCACCGGCGGTCAGGCGCAGTTTATTCCTACGCCCGTCAGCCCGACGCCGCGCAGCGATTTATCCCGCGTCATGCAGTGGGCCCGGGAACGCTTGCACGAACCGCTGGAGGTTCGCGAACTGGCGAGCGAGGCGGCCATGAGTGAACGCACGTTCCTGCGTCGGTTTACCGAGGCCACCGGCATGCCGCCCAAGGCGTGGTTGCAGCATGAGCGGCTGGCGCGGGCGAAGGAGTTGCTGGAGAGCACCGGGCAAAACACCGATCAGATTGCCGCGCAGTGTGGGTATCGCTCGGTGGAAAGCTTTCGCGTGGCGTTTCGTGGGGTGGTGGGCGTGCCGCCGTCAGTGTATCGGGAGCGGTTTGGGCGTGGGGTCAAAGCCATTATTTGAGGTGCGGTTGAGGGCCTCTTCGCGGGCAAGCCTCGCTCCTACAGGTATTGCGTCGCCTTTGTAGGAGCGAGGCTTGCCCGCGAAGACATCAGCTCAGGCACCGTTTACCTCAAGGCTTGCGCAACAGGTAAGTATCCATAATCCACCCATTCGCCACCTGCGCCGCCTTGCGCACCCGCTCAATCTCCGGCGCCACGTCCTTGAGCTTGCCGCTGATCAGGATTTCATCCGGCGTCCCCAGATACGCGCCCCAGTAAATCTCCGTCTCCTGATCCGCCACTTGATGGTAGGAATCCTCGGCATCGAGCATCACCACGAGGCTGTCGGCATCGCTCACTTGCCCCGCTGCCAGCCGTCGGCCGGTGGTGATTTCAATTGAGCGGCCGATGCGATTCAGCGGTACCTTGTGCTGCGCCGCCAGCGCCTGAACGCTGGTGATTCCGGGGATCACGTCATACTCGAACGCACAACGGCCCGAGGCCAGGATCGCCTGCAAAATCCGCAGGGTGCTGTCGTACAACGCCGGATCGCCCCACACCAGAAAACCGCCGCACTGGCCGTCGGACAGTTCCTCATTGATCAGCCGCTCGAAGGTCTGCTGCTTGGCAAGGTTCAGATCGTCGACACTGGTCTTGTAGTCCACCTCCCCGCGCTCGCGTTCCGGGCTATGGGCTTGGACGAAGCGGTAGTCGTGACCGGTGATGTAGCGCTCGCAGATCTCACGGCGCAGGTCGATCAATTTGTCCTTGCTCTGGCCCTTGTCCATCAGGAAAAACACGTCGACGAGGTTCAGCGCCTTCACGGCCTGCATTGTGATGTAGTCAGGGTTGCCGGCGCCGATGCCGATGACCAGCAGCTTCTTCATCAAATTTCTCCTCCAAGCAAGCGCAGGCGCCAGCGGCCGGTGAACCGCAACTCGACGGCCGACAACGGTTCGACGTCGATCAGGTTGAATGCCTTGGCCTGCAACACCTGCGTCAGTGCTGCGCGAATGACAAAGGGATGGGTGATGGCAAGGACATGCCCCGGTGTTGCCACAAGGGCCTGGAGCCACTGCGCCACGCGTTCACAGAGTTGCGCGACCGACTCACCGCCATGGGGCGCCGAGGTCGGATCATCTAGCCAGGTTTGCAGTGCCTCGGGTTCGGACTTTTGCAGGTCATTGATCCGCACCCCGCTCCACCGTCCGAAGTCACAATCCCTCAGGGCCGAAACGATTTCAACGTTATTGCCAAACAACTCGGCGGTCTGCTGCGTGCGCAACTCCGGCCCACAGAGCACCCGTGGCGCCCCCTCGAACTGACTGCTGCGCGAACCCTTTGCCAATTGGCCATAAAATTCCAACGGCTCATTCGTAGGAAAACTCGCCAATTTTTGTGCGACTGTTCGCGCGTGGCACATCAGGGTCAAACGGGTTGCCTGCACGGTTTATCACCCTGTCGATGAAATGGAAAACGGCTCGATGCCGCCGATAATCACGCAATTGTGCCGCAAGACGCTTGATCCAGGGCGTTTCGTTTGCATCAGCACCGACGGGACGCGAGCTTGTTTAACCCATTAAGTTAGGCAATCTCTGACACCCGTGTGGGCGATGGACTACAAAGCCAGTCGACTTCCGTGTAGCCCTCAGCGCACGGGCTTTTCGCCCCATTTTGGGGCCTTAAAAAACCACGGAAAAATTCGCTAGACATGTAGCATGCGCTACATAAATACTGTTTTAGCGATTTATGAAACAAAACCGACATACCCATCCAGCAGGAGCCCGGATGCCCTCTCTCAGAGACCTGATCACCGATCCCGCCCTGGACCTTACGCCGGCGGAACGCAAAGTCATCCGTGCCTTGCTGGACCAATACCCGCGTAACGGGCTGGGACCGATGTCACGCTTGGCCGAACATGCCGGTGTCAGCGACCCCACCATTGTACGGCTGGTGAAAAAACTGGGTTTCAGCGGTTACGCCGATTTCCAGGATGCCTTGCTCAGTGACATGGACCACCGCCTCCGGTCCCCCAGCGCCCTGTTGCAGCTTCGTTCTCATGTTCAGAAAGACGACGCCTGGAGCCATTACCTGGCGGAGACCCATCGGGCGCTGGTGGATACCCATGCGCTGACCCAACCCGAAGATGTGCGGATTCTGGTGCAGTGGCTGCTCGATACCCGTCATCAGGTTCACTGCTTTGGCGGGCGCTTCAGCAGTTTCCTCGCCAATTATTTGCTCAACCATTTGCGCTTGCTGCGCCCGGGCTGTTTCGCCCTGGAAGACAACGCACAACTGCCGGACCGGCTGTTCGACGTGCAGCGTCAGGACGTGGTGCTGGTGTTCGACTATCGACGCTACCAGTCACAGGCCCTGCGCGTAGCCAATGCGGCGAAAAGCCGATACGCCCGGGTGGTGTTGTTCACGGACATCTATGCCTCACCGCTGCGGGAAATGGCCGACCTGATTATCAGTGCGCCGGTGGAATCGGTGTCGGCCTTCGACACCATGGTCCCGGCGCTGGCCCAGATCGAGGCGCTGATTGCCTGCCTGACCCTGCGCAGCCCGGAGCTGGCCGATCGCCTGGAAGGCATCGATGCCCTGCGAACCGATTTCGCCACCCACCTGCTGGAGGATAAATAAGGATGTTCACGCTCCCCCACCAATCGCCCCGGGACTTGCCGTTCACTGCCGATCACACCGCGCTGTTGCTGGTGGACATGCAGCGTGCCTGGCTCGAACCGCAGTTCGACCCGCACCTCAACGGACCGGATGGCGAGTACTTCCTGACCCGCACCCACATGCAGGTGGTGCCCAACCAACGCCGGTTGCTCAGTGCCTTTCGCAGCGCGCAGCAAAATGTGCTGCACACGATCATCGAAAGCCTGACCGCCGACGGCCGCGACCGCTCGCTGGACCACAAGCTCTCGGACATGCACTTGGCCAAGGGCAGCCCCCAGGCGCGGATCATCGACGACCTGACGCCGACAGAAAACGAAATCGTCTTGCCCAAGACTTCTTCCGGGGTCTTCAACTCCACCAACATCGACTACGTGTTGCGCAACCTTGAAACGCGGCACCTGATCATCGCCGGCATCGTCACCGACCAGTGCGTGGACATGGCGGTGCGTGACGCCGCCGACCGTGGCTACCTGGTGACGCTAGTGGAGGATGCCTGTGCGACCTACACGCCGGAGCGTCATCAAGCCTGCCTGAACGCGATCAAGGGTTACTGCTGGATCACCGACACCCAGACCGTGCTCGGCCGGTTGCAGGAGATGCAAGCATGAGCGAACGCCTGTCGCCGCTGCCCATGACCACCCTTGTCACCACCGACTTGATCGGCGTGACCCGTGGCCGTTCGTTTCCCACGGACGAACTTGAACATTACCTGGCGACGGGCTGCGGCTGGGTGCCGGCCAACAGCGCCCTGACCCCGCAAGACATCATCGCCTCCACCAACCCTTGGGGCGCTTATGGCGATTTACGCCTGATTCCCGACCTGAGCAGCCGGGTGACAGTCAGTAACGGCCCGGATGCCGCGGCCCCGGCGCTGGACTTCATCCACAGCGACATTCACGAAACCGATGGCCGCCCGTGGGGCGCCTGCCCACGCACGTTGTTGCGCAATGAAGTGCAGCGGTATCGCGCCGAATTGGGCTTGCAGGTCAACGCCGCGTTCGAACATGAATTCAACCTGAGCAGCGGCGCGGCCGATCAGCTGGCGTTCTCCCTTGAGGCCCAGCGTCAGGGCGCCGAGTTCGGTGGCTGGCTGCTCAGCGCCCTGCGCGCCGGTGGCGTCGAACCGGAAATGTTCCTGCCCGAATACGGCAAGCATCAATACGAAATCACCTGCCGCCCCGCCCTCGGCGTGGCCGCTGCGGACCGTGCGGTGAACGTGCGCGAGATCACCCGCGAGATCGCCCGGCAGATGGCCCTGGACGTGAGCTTCGCGCCGAAGACGTCCGAGCATGCCGTGTGCAACGGCGTCCATCTGCATGTCAGCCTGTTGGATCTGGACGGCCAACCGCTGATGTACGACGCCGGCACGATCAATGGCCTGTCGACCCTCGGCCAGCACTGGGCCGCCGGCATCCTGCATTACTTGCCAGCGCTGTGCGCGTTTACCGCACCGACACCGGTGTCCTACGAGCGCTTGCAGCCGCATCACTGGAGCGCCTCCTACGCCTGCCTCGGCCAGCGCAACCGCGAAGCGGCGCTGCGGATCTGCCCGACCGTGAGCCTGGGCGGCAAATCGGTGGCGGCGCAATACAACCTGGAATTTCGCGCCATGGACGCCACGGCGTCGCCGCACCTGGCGATGGCCGCGCTGCTGATCGCCGGTCGCCTGGGCATCGAGCAACGCCTGGCCTTGAACGCGATCACCGATGAAATCCCCGATTCCCTGAACGAAGAACAACGCCAGGCCCACGGCATCGTCGCCCTGCCCGCCTCCCTTGCCGAGGCGCTCGAGTGCCTGCGCAACAGCGAGGCGCTGATCGAAGCCCTGCCGAGCGCGTTGATGGACACCTGGTTCGCCCTTAAAACCGAGGAACTGACGCTGACGGAACAGCTGTCCCCCGCCGAACGCTGTGAGCACTATGCACGCCTGTACTGAATCCGCTGAACTTGGCCTGTACACCGAGCCCGCGTACACCCTGAGCCGCGAAGACTCGGCGCACCCGTTGATTCTGGTGTGTGAACACGCCAGCCGTTTTATTCCACCCGGGTTGAATGACCTGGGCCTGAGTCACGACGCGGCCCGCGAGCATATCGCCTGGGACATTGGTGCGCTGGCGCTTGCTGAAGGTTTGTCCCAGGCACTGGGGGCGACGTTGCTGGCGGCCAATTACTCACGGCTCTTGATTGACCTCAACCGCCCGCGCCATGCCCCGGACAGCATCCCGCTGCAGAGCGAGATTTATCCGATACCGGGTAATCGGGATCTGGACGAAGTCACGCGCGAGTACCGCCGCGAATGCCTGTTCAAGCCGTTTCATGCCCGGCTGCAAACCTTGATCGACCAACGAATCGCCCAAGGGCAGCCGGTCCGGGTGGTCGGCATTCACAGTTTCACCCCGGTTTTCCACGGCCAACCGCGCGCGCTGGAAGTCGGCGTGCTGTTTGGCGAAGCCAGGGACTACGCCCAACGATTGATTGACGGGTTGAGCCAGCACCCCTTGAAGGTTGCCAGTAATGAGCCGTACAAAATCAACCCGCTGGGCGACATGACCGTGCCGGTCCACGGCGATGCACGGGGACTGGAATCGGTGTTGATCGAGGTGCGCAACGATCTGCTGCGCACCGCTGAAAACGTCAGTCGCTGGGCAGGTTATCTGGCTCCGCTGTTGTAAAAAATCGCGTCAAACCCGCAGCATGCAGCTGCTTTCATCCCAAGGAGTAGGGCTTCATGGAATTAGAAGAATTCGGCTACAAGCAAGAGTTGCAACGTAGCCTGTCGCTGACTGACCTGGTGGTGTACGGGATGATCTTCATGATCCCCATCGCCCCGTTCGGTGTGTACGGTTACGTCAACGCCGAAGCACCCGGCATGGTGCCGCTGGCCTACATCATCGGCATGGTGGCGATGCTGTTCACCGCCCTGAGTTACGGCAGCATGGCGCGGGCCTTTCCGATTGCCGGCTCGGTGTATTCCTACGCGCAACGCGGCCTCAACCCCCATGTCGGGTTTATCGCCGGCTGGCTGATGCTGCTCGATTACCTGCTGATTCCACCGCTGCTCTACGTGTACGCGGCCATGGCGCTGAATCACCTTTACCCCGACATTCCCAAGGTCGGTTTCATTCTGGCGTTTCTGGTCAGCGCGACCTTCGTCAACCTGCGGGGGATTACATTCACTGCCCGCATGAACATTGTCTTTCTGCTGGCGCAACTGGTGGTGCTGGGGATCTTCCTGTTCTACGCCTGGAATGCGCTGCACAGCGGCGGCGGTAACGGTCAACTGACCCTGGCGCCGCTGTACAACCCGGACACCTTCAATTTCGCCCTGCTGATGCAAGCCGTGTCGATTGCGGTCCTGTCCTTCCTCGGTTTCGATGCGATCTCCACCCTCGCCGAAGAAATCAAGGGCGACCCTGGCCGCAGCGTCGGCAAGGCAGCGCTGATTACGCTGCTGGTGATGGGCGTGATCTTCGTCGTGCAAACCTGGATTGCCACAGACCTGGCGGCCGGCATGGGCTTCACCTCCGCCGACACCGCGTTCTATGAAATCGCCGAAATCGCTGCCGGCAGCTGGCTGGCAACCCTGACTGGCGTGGCCACCGCCCTGGCCTGGGGCGTGGCGGTTGCCATCACCTCGCAAGCGGCGGTATCGCGTCTGCTGTTCGGCATGGCCCGGGACGGCAAGCTGCCGAAAGTGCTGGCCAAGGTTCACCCGAAACACAACACCCCCTACCTGAGCATTTACCTCGTAGCGGTGCTGTCGCTGGTGATCTGCTACCTGTTCATCAACTCGGTGGACACCCTCACTTCGCTGGTGAACTTCGGCGCGCTGAGCGGTTTCATGTTGCTGCACCTGACCGTGATCAACTACTACTGGCGTCGGCAGAAGTCCGGCCAGGTGATCCGCCACCTGGTCTGCCCGGTGGTTGGCTTCATCATCGTCGCGGCCATCATGTACAACATGGGGGTCGATGCACAAAAACTCGGACTGATCTGGATTGCCTTGGGCCTGGTGTATCTGTTTTTCCTCAACAAACTGGGCGCCAGCACAGCGTTGCCCGACCCGAGCAACGGCTGACAAGAAAAAGAGCGGCGTCTGACAAGAAATCAGGCGACCGCCGATTTAATGCGTGGAAACCGACAGTGATAGTCAGGTTCGGCACACAGCGCCGAACCCTTTGATACAGGAGTACATCCATGCTGGTCTTACGCCCAGTCGAGTTAGCCGACCTGCCCCAGTTACAGCAACTGGCGCGCGACAGCCTGGTCGGTGTCACGTCCTTGCCGGATGACACTGAACGCCTGCGCCTGAGGATTCTCGACTCCTGCGCCTCGTTCGACAAAGACGTGGAAGGTCATGGCCCGGAGAACTATTTCTTCGTGCTGGAGGATCTCGCGGCCCGGCGTCTGGTGGGGTGCTCGGAGATCCTTGCCACCGCCGGCTTCAACGAACCGTTCTACAGTTTGCGCAACCGTCACTTCACCAGCGCCTCCCGGGAGCTGAACATCGAGCACGGCGTACCGGCGTTGTCGTTGTGTCAGGACCTCAGCGGCCACACCTTGCTACGGGGCTTTCACATCGACACGGCGTTGGTGCGCACAGCGTTTTCGGAGTTGCTGTCCCGGGCGCGCCTGTTGTTCATTGCCGCCCATTGGCAGCGTTTTGCGCAAGCGGTGATCACCGAGATCGTCGGCTTCAGCACCGAGGAGGCGCAATCACCGTTCTGGGATGCGCTGGGCAAGCATTTCTTCGACCTGCCCTACGCCGAAGCCGAGCGGCTCTGCGGTCTGGAGAGCCGGACCTTCCTCGCCGAACTGATGCCGCAATACCCGATCTACGTGCCGATGCTGCCCCAGGCTGCGCAGGATTGCATCGGCCGGATCCACCCCGATGGCCAGGAGGCCTTCGATATTCTTGAGCGTGAGGGATTTGAAACCAACAGCTACATCGACCTGTTTGACGGTGGGCCGACGCTGTACGCGCGCACCTCGAACATTCTCTCCATCGCCCAAAGCCAGACCGGCACGGCGCAACGGGCTTCACTGATCGATGCGTGCGGCCGTTACCTGGTGAGCAATGACGCGCTGAAGGACTATCGCGCGATCGTCGCCGAGTTGAATGTCCAGGCCGGGCAACCGGTGGGGTTGAGCGCCGAGATGTGTGCTGCCCTGAACGTCACCGATGGCAGCCCGATCCGGCTGATTGCCCTGTGAGCAGCACCCGGCCCCATGCCCAACGACAGCGCCCGAACTGGCGCGAAGAAGGAGCTGCATCATGATTGTCCGCCCGGTTCGCATCACCGACCTGCCCGCCTTGATGGATCTGGTGCAACAGGCCGGCCCCGGGTTTACCACCCTGCCGGCCAACGAAGAACGCCTGGTGCACCGGGTGCGCTGGGCCCAGCGGACCTTCGCCGAGCAGGTCGAGCGTGCAGATGCCGATTACCTGTTCGTGCTGGAAGATGACGATCAGCAAGTGGTCGGCATCAGTGCGCTGGCCGGTGCCGTTGGCCTGCGCGAACCCTGGTACAACTATCGGGTCGGGCTGACCGTCAGTTCGTCGCCGGACCTGGGTATTCAACGGCAGATTCCGACGCTGTTCCTGAATAATGAAATGACCGGGCAATCGGAAATCTGCTCGCTGTTCCTGCGCCCCGATCAACGCCACGGCAGCAACGGTCGGTTGCTGTCCCTGGGACGCTTGCTGTTCGTGGCCGAGTTCCCGCACCTGTTCGGCGACAAACTCATCGCCGAACTGCGCGGCAGCGCCGACGAACACGGCTGTTCACCGTTCTGGGACAGCCTGGGCCGGCACTTCTTCAAGATGGATTTCAGCCACGCCGATCACTTGTCGGGGCTGGGCAGCAAATCGTTCATCGCCGAACTGATGCCGCGCCAGCCGCTTTACACGTGCCTGCTCACCGAACAGGCCCAGGCCGTCATCGGCCAGGCCCACCCAAACACCGAACCGGCACTGAAGATCCTCAAGGCCGAAGGTTTTGTGCATCAGGGTTACATCGACATCTTCGACGCAGGCCCGGTGATCGAAGCCCCGGTCGCGAAAATCCGCACCGTGCGCGACAGCCAACCGCTGGTTTTGGCTATCGGCACGCCCGACGAGCAGGCCCCGGTGTGGCTGATCCACAATCGCCGCCTGGAAAACTGCCGCATCACCACCGCCCAGGCCAGGCTGGTGGGCAACAGCCTGGTCGTCGACCGACTCACGGCCAAACGCCTGCAACTGCAACCGGGTAACTCGGTGCGGGCCGTGCCGTTACCCAATCGGCAACAGCAGGCGGTGGCAGCGTGATCAGATCCTGAGTCCTACCCCACCCTTGTGGTAAGTGGGGTTCACCTGTGGCGAGGGAGCTTGCTCCCGTTGGGCTGCGAAGCGGCCCCAAAACTGCCACCCTATTTTTCCAGACACTCCGCACCCATCGTTTTACGACTGCTGCGCAGCCGAACGGGAGCAAGCTCCCTCGCCACAGGTAAACCCGCTCGCCACAGAGGTCCGCGTTTATCTGAGCCCCCCGCAAAATTCGTCATCATCTTCCCCTCCTTCGCGTGATAGCCTTTTGTTCCTTCGGCGTTGACACCTTTGCTCAAGCCTTTCCATTCCTTTGTATTGGTGGAACTCATATGTCCAGGCTTTCTCATCAAGATTTGCGCCGTAACTTCCGCGAGCTGTTTGCTTCCAACACCTGCTATCACACGGCGTCGGTCTTCGACCCGATGTCGGCCCGCATTGCCGCTGACCTGGGGTTTGAAGTGGGCATCCTCGGCGGTTCTGTTGCCTCGTTGCAGGTGCTGGGCGCTCCCGACTTTGCCTTGATCACTCTCAGCGAGTTCGCCGAACAGGCCACGCGCATCGGTCGAGTGGCCCAATTGCCGGTCATCGCCGACGCCGACCACGGCTATGGCAACGCGCTCAACGTGATGCGCACCATCGTCGAACTGGAACGCGCCGGCATCGCCGCCCTGACCATCGAAGACACCCTGCTGCCGGCGCAATTCGGCCGCAAATCCACCGACCTGATCGGCGTGGCGGAAGGCGTCGGCAAGATTCGCGCGGCACTGGAAGCCCGGGTCGACTCGGAAATGGCGATCATCGCGCGTACCAACGCCGGGATCCTGCCGGTTCAGGAAGTCATCAGCCGCACCTGTCATTACCAGCAGGCCGGTGCGGACGGGATTTGCATGGTGGGCGTGCGGGACTTCGATCACCTCGAACAGATTGCCGAACACCTGAGCGTGCCACTGATGCTGGTCACCTACGGCAACCCGCTGCTGCGCGATGACAAACGCCTGGCCGAATTGGGCGTGCGGGTGACCATTGATGGTCATGGCGCGTACTTCGCGGCGATCAAGGCGACGTATGACAGCTTGCGCGAGCAACGGCAGATCTTTACCCAGGCGTCGGATTTGAGCGCTACCGAGCTGACTCATACGTATACGCAGCCTGAGGAATATATCCGTTGGGCGGAAGAGTTCATGAGTGTGAAGGAGTAGCACTGCTGCTTGTTGCGCTGTAGGACATCGATTTTACTAACACCAAAAATCCCTGTGGCGAGGGAGCTTGCTCCCTCGCCACAGGGAACAATTTTCAGCGCTTCGCCAACTCCATGATCATCCGCGACAGCAGATAAATCCGCGGCGCTACGCTCTCTACCTCCGCGTATTCTTCAGGCGTATGAATATTGCCGCCGACAATCCCGAACCCATCCAGTGTCGGCGTACCCACCCCGGCCGAGAGGCTGGCGTCTGCCGCCCCGCCGCTGCCTTCTTCCGTCAACTTGCGCCCGATCTCGCCGTAAATTCCCTGAGCGATGGCCATCAGCCGATCCGATTCCGCCGTTTGCGGCATCGGTGGCAAACCGCGTTGTAGCGTGGTGGTGACTTCGGTATCAGGAATCAGCTTGTCCTTGGACACCCGCGCCAGGTCCTTCTCGATCCGGTCGAACTCTTCGGGTACCGCCGCCCGCACGTCGGCCTTGGCCGTGGCCTGGTCCGGAATCACGTTGGTGCGATCGCCCGACTTGATCACGGTGAAGTTGATGGTGGTTTTCTTCTCGGCGTCGCCCAGTTTGCCGAGTTGCAGAATCTGGTGCGCCGCCTCCATCGCCGCGTTACGCCCCAGCTCCGGCGCAACACCGGCATGTGCGGCTTTGCCTTTGACTTCCACCACCGCCGTCGCGCTGCCTTTGCGCCACACCACCAGGCCATCCGCCGGGCGGCCCGGTTCGAGGTTGAGGGTCACGTCGTGGGCCTTGGCGGTTTTCTTGATCAGGTCGGTGGCGATGTCCGAGCCGGTCTCTTCGCTGGCATCGAGCAGGAAGGTAATTTGCGCGTAGTCCTTGAAGTCGAGGTTTTTCAGGACTTTCAGTGCGTAGATCCCGGCGACGATGCCGCCCTTGTCGTCCATCACGCCCGGCCCGTAGGCGCGGCCGTCCTTGATGTGGAAAGGGCGCTCGGCGGCCGAGCCTTCCTTGAACACGGTGTCCATGTGCGCCATCAGCAGGATTTTCGCCTTGCCGGTGCCTTTGAGGGTCGCGATCACGTGGCTGCTTTTGTCCGGTGTGTTGGGTACCAGTTCGATGGTGGCGCCGAGTTTTTTCAACTCGTCGATGGCGATGTCGCGCACTTGCGTCAGGCCGGGTTCATAGCCGGAACCGGAGTCGATGTTTACCAGACGCTCCAACAATTTCAGGGCTTCACCCTTGTACTGTTCGGCGTCGGCGAGGACTTGTTTGTGGGGTTCGGCGAAGGCTGCAGGGGCGAATGCGCCAAGGGCGAGGGTCAGGCCAAGGCTGGTGGCCAGCAGGGAACGAGGGAGATTGAGCGTCATGAATCGATCCTTGTTTCGTGTCGGGGGTCAAAAACACCCTACCTGACTACGGCGCAAGGCTCTAGACCGAATGCGACGCACACGAACCTGAGGCCGATCCCGCAGGGGGATGTGTGCAGGCCCTCAGACCGGGTCGAGCAGCTCGTGATGGGGTTTGCCGTTTATGCGGTAGATCACGCGGTTGCGGCCGGTGGTCTTGGCTTGGTAGAGCGCCTGGTCGGCATCATTGAGCCACAAGGTGGCGTCGGTGTGTGACGGGTCGAATGCCGCCAGGCCAATGCTCAAGCTGACTTTCAGCGCCGGGTTCTGCTCGTAGCCCAGGGTCGCGAAGCGATCACGCAAGGCGTCCATGGCAGCCGCTGCGCTGTCGAGGGGCAAATCCGGGAGGAGCACGCAGAATTCGTCGCCACCATAGCGCCCCGCCACATCGGTCGCCCGCAGGTTCTGCTTGAGCATCTTGCTCAGTTGCCGCAGCACGATGTCCCCGGCGACATGGCCGTAGGTGTCATTGATGGTCTTGAAATGGTCGATGTCGATCAACGCAATCGCCCCGCCCTGCTGCTGGCGTTGGCAACGCTGGAACTCAACTTCCAGCTGGTCTTTCCAGGCGCCATGGTTCAGCAGGCCAGTGAGGCTGTCGGTACGGCTCAGGGCCAGCAATTCGCGTTTTTGGCGGCCCAGGGTGGTGGCCTGTTGAAAACAGATCCAGCCCAGCGCCAGCGGATACAGGCTCAGCAAGGGCAGACAGGCGTAGAGCTGCAACGGGCTGGTTTGCGCAACGAAGGCCGGTGTGAACACCAACAGGCCGACACCCACCCCGAGAATCTGCGCAACCGTGCCCACCAGCAGGAAACGCAAACCGCCGATCGCCACGTTGTTCATGGCCATCATGGACAGCGTCGCCGCGCTCGGCAGTGGATTGAACTGCATGGCAGCGACCCAGAATCCACCGAGAAAGGCATCGACGAGAATGTTGCGATGTTCGGCGTGAAACGGCACCTTCGCCCGACGCGCCCATTGATAGGCAACATGTGGCCAGAGCACGCCATTGACCACCATCAGCACCCAGACCCATGGCGCCGGGTTGAGTGGATACATCGCCGCGCCTACGCACAACAGGCCCAAGACCAGGCCCAGGGTTCGCGACGTATAGAGCCTTCTGGCCAGTGAAAGCCCTTTTCCTCCCGTTTTTCCCATAAGGGCCTCTGCGTCACACAACGGAACCCGACAAAACACGGGGTGCGGGTGTGGTGGGAGTCTATCAGGGCAACGTTAAATAGCCATCACCGGCGGGCAGCCTGAATCCTGCGCAGTCTTCGTCGGCCTTGTTTGGGCTATACATGAAGGAAGAGTTGGATAAACAACGATAAAGGAGACCCATGCAGACTTTTCAGGTGTTGATCATCGGCAGCGGTTTTGGCGGTCAGTGCGCGGCGATCAATCTGCTCAAGGCAGGCATCGACGATTTTCGCCTGCTGGAACGACGGGACTTTTTTGGCGGCACCTGGTGCCAGAACACCTACCCCGGCGCGGCCGTCGATGTGCCCTCGCCCCTCTATTCGCTGTCCTTCGCCCCTTACCGCTGGACGCAAATGTTCGCCGGTCAGGCTGAACTGCATCACTACACCCAGTACGTGGTCGAGCACTTCGGCCTGCGGGACAAGGTCGAACTGCAAGCCAATGTCGAGCGCATCGAATGGGACGCCGACGGCCAGCGCTGGGCGGTGCACACCGGCGCCAAAGGCACGTTTTACGCGCAGTTCCTGATCAACGCGACGGGGCCGCTGAGTCAACCGGTGGTGCCTCATTTCGAAGGCCAGGAACGCTTCCAGGGCACGACGTTTCACACCAACAAGTGGGATCACACCTTCGATTACCGGCACAAACGTGTCGCCATCGTCGGCAGCGGCGCCAGTGCGGCCCAGGTCATTCCGACCATTGCCCCAGACGTCGAGCACCTGCATGTGTTCCAGCGTACGCCGCACTGGGTGTTGCCCCGCGCCGACCGTACCTTCGGGCCTTTCCAGCGTTGGCTGCTGGGCCTCAAACCGGCGTACAAACTGCTGCGCTGGATGCTCTACTGGCAGTTCGAAACCCGGGTGATTGCCTTCAAATACTCGAAACCGGCGATCCGCATGGTCCAGCAACACGCCCTGCGCTTCCTCAAGCGCCAGGTGCCTGACCCCGAATTGCGTCGCAAACTGACACCGGATTTCACCATCGGCTGCAAGCGCGTGATCGTCTCTAGCACCCTCTACCCGGCACTCGGGCGCAGCAACGTGACGCTGCACAGCCGCGAACAAGGCATCGCGTCCATCGACGAAACCGGCATCGTCACCCAGGACGGTCAGCACATCGACCTGGACCTGATCGTCTGGTCCACCGGGTACGACGCCACCGACGGGGTGATTTCCTACCCGGTCACCGGTAAAAACGGTACCCGGCTCAAAGACGTCTGGGCCCAGTACCCGCGGGCTTATCTGGGCACCAGCCTGCCGGACTTTCCCAACTTGTTTATCGTCACCGGGCCCAATACCGGCATCGGCCACACCTCGGCGCTGTTCATCATCGAGTCACAGATGAATTACATCCTCGATTGCATCCGCACGCTGAAAGAAAAGGGTTTGCGCAGCATCGAAGTACGCCCCGAGGCAGAACGTACCTACACTGAGATGATCCACCGTGAAATGGAGCGTACCGTCTGGAAGTCCGGGGGCTGCCACAGTTGGTATCAAAGCAAGAGCGGTCATGTGATCGCCATGTTCCCGGGGTTCAGTTTCAGCTATCACCGGTTGACCCGGGCACTGAAACCCGCCGATCACATTTTGTCCTGATCACGTAAAAGGAAGATGCCTGATGCTTGTGTTGGTTGTCCTTATCGCGGTTTTTGTGGCCTGGAGCTGGCTGAGTTACCCGGCCATCGGCTATTGGCTCTATGACCTGAATATGGCCCTGGAAGCCAAGCTGTATCGGCTGCACAAAATCGTCGTACCCATCACGGAAATGACCGTCTCGACCTGGCAAGGCGGGCCCTATGAAGCGTCCAGCAGTGTGCTGATGCTGCACGGCTACAGCGCCGACAAGAACATCTGGCTGCGCTTCGCCCGGCATTTTGTCGGCAACTATCGGGTGATCATCCCGGACATCGCCGGTCACGGCGAAACCGGCTTCAAGGCCGGTGGCGGCTATGACATCCCGCTGCAGGCCAAGCGGATGATTCAGCTGCTGGACGTTTGCGGAGTCGAGAAAGTCCATGTGATCGGCAATTCGATGGGCGGCTACATCGCCGCGTGGCTGGCGGCGACGTACCCGGACCGGATTGCCTCCGTCGCCCTGATCGACCCGGCTGGCGTCACCGCCCCCGAGGCCAGCGACCTGGAGCGACATCTGGCCAAGGGGCACAACCCGTTTCTGATCAACTCGCGGGAAGAATTCCAGCGCTTCTACGCCATGACCATGGCCGAGCCGCCGTGGGTGCCGGGCGTGGTGCTGGACGCCATCGCCCAGCGTTATGAACAGAGTCGTGATGAGCTGGAAGAAATCTTCAACGACTTCCGCGCCAGCCCGCCGATGGAGCCCAAACTCCCAGACATCAAGTGCCCGGCGCTGCTGCTGTGGGGGCGCAAGGACCGTCTGATCGATGTCAGCAGCGTGGCGGTCTGGAGTAAAGGCATTGCTGATTTGCGCGTGGACATCTGGGACCACATTGGCCATATGCCGATGGTCGAACAACCGGCCAATACGGCGCGGTTGTATCGGGAGTTCCTCGGATCGCTGCGTTCGGAGAGCCGTTCGCACCTGTAATCCCCAATCAATCCTGCAGGACCGCCGCCCGCTCGCTCCTACAGGGTTTGTGGGCAACCAATAGTGCGAAGCAGTCCTTGGCAGAATGAAGTCCGTAAGATTCTTCGTTTGTCGGCGTTGCAGAAGGCTGCGATCTTTTCCCCCATCCTTCACGTCACCGCGCCAGGAATTTTTTTCATGAGCCACCCAAGCTTCGTCAGCCCTGACCTGATCCGCCAACGCTTCTCCAAAGCGATGTCCGACATGTACCGCGAAGAAGTGCCGCTGTACGGCGCGCTGATGAAGCTCGTGGAGCAGACCAACCGTCACGTGCTCGACAGCGATCCGCAGGTGGCCCGCCAGCTGAACAGCACCGGCGAAATCGAGCGGCTGGACCTGGAGCGTCACGGCGCAATCCGCGTCGGCACCGCTGGCGAACTGGCCACCCTCGCCCGATTGTTCGCGGTCATGGGCATGCAGCCCGTGGGCTATTACGACCTGACCCCGGCCGGCGTGCCGGTGCACTCCACCGCGTTCCGCGCCGTGCATGAAACCGCCCTGCAAGTCAGCCCGTTCCGGGTGTTCACCTCACTGCTGCGCCTGGAACTGATCGAAGACCTGGAGCTGCGAGCCTTCGCTCAATCGGTACTGGATAAACGCCAGATCTTCACCCCCACAGCCCTTGCCCTGATCGACCGCGCCGAAACCGCAGGCGGTCTGAACGAACAAGAGGCGCAGGACTTCGTCGAACAGGCGCTTGAAACCTTCCGCTGGCACCACAGCGCCACGGTCACCGCCGAGCAGTACCAGAAACTCAGCGCACAGCATCGCCTGATTGCCGATGTGGTCGCGTTCAAAGGCCCGCACATCAATCACCTGACGCCGCGTACCCTGGACATCGACATCGTCCAGGCGCAAATGCCCGCCCACGGCATCACGCCCAAAGCCGTGATCGAAGGCCCGCCCCGCCGTCAGTGCCCGATCCTGCTGCGCCAGACCAGTTTCAAGGCGCTCGACGAGCCGATTACCTTCACCGATCAAGCCGGGACACGCGGCAGCCACAGCGCACGCTTCGGTGAAATCGAACAGCGTGGCGCGGCGCTCACCCCGAAAGGCCGGGCACTTTACGACCGCCTGCTCAACGCAGCCCGTGATGAGTTGCAGGACTTCCCCAACGAGGCCAATGCCGCACGCTACAACGCGCTGATGATGCAGCACTTTGCAGAATTCCCTGACACGTATGAAGGCATGCGCCAACAGGAACTGGCGTACTTTCGTTATTTCGTCACAGAAAAAGGCCTGGAGGCGGATGAGCTGAAATCGTTGTCGCTAGACGATTTGCTCAGCGGCGGGTACTTGCGGGTCGAACCGTTGGTGTATGAAGATTTTCTGCCGGTCAGTGCGGCGGGGATTTTCCAGTCGAACCTGGGGGATGCGGCGCAGGTGAATTATGGCGTGCATTCGAACCAGGAGGCCTTTGAACAGGCGCTGGGGCGGCCGACCATTGATGAATTGGGCTTGTATGCCGAGACGCAGCGGCGTTCGATCGAACAATGTTTTGAGACTTCGAGATTGTCGCGTCTGATTTGACTCCACGAACTGCCAGCCGATTGCAATGTGTGGCGAGGGAGCTTGCTCCCGCTTGAGTGCGCAGCACTCACAAAATCTCCGTCATACGGAGAATTTTTGGGGCCGCTTCGCAGCCCAGCGCGAGCAAGCTCGCTCGCCACATAGAATCTTCAATCCGCTGAGATTCCGTGTTTAGCGGAGTTTTGCCAACAGCGCCTCAGCGGCAGCCTCGGACGACGCCGGGTTTTGCCCAGTGATCAGCAGGCCATCGGTGAGCACATAACTTGCCCAATCCGCGCCCTTGGAATACTCACCGCCCTTCTCTTTCAGCATGTCCTCCACCAGAAACGGCACGACCTTCGTCAGTTGCACCGCCTCTTCCTCAGTGTTGGTGAACCCCGTCACCCGCTTGCCTTTGACCAACGGCTGGCCATCCGCACCCTTGACGTGACGCAGCACACCCGGTGCGTGGCAAACGGCCGCGACCGGTTTATCCGCCTTGATAAACGCTTCGATCAGCGCGATCGAGTTCTTGTCTTCGGTCAGGTCCCACAACGGCCCATGACCGCCCGGATAGAAAACCGCATCGTAATCTTGAACCCTCGCGGTGCTCAGCAGCGCGGTAGACGCCAATGCGGACTGGGCTGCGGAGTCTTTGCGAAAGCGATCAGTGGCAGCAGTTTGTGCATCTGGCTCGTCGCTTTTCGGGTCCAACGGCGGCTGGCCACCCTTGGGCGAAACCAGGGTCAGCTGTGCACCGGCATCCTTGAAGGCGAAGTACGGCGCGGCGAATTCTTCCAGCCAGAAGCCGGTTTTCTTACCCGTGTTGCCCAATTGATCGTGGGACGTTAAAACCATCAGGATTTTCATGTCGTTCTCACTCCACTTCCAGGTTGTTTGGACGCTCGACGGCGCTGTTTTTATGGACCACTCAGCCCATCGATTCGTTGCACCGAGTTCCAGACACCTTCACGTGATGGCGCAAAGCCTTGCTGTGCAAGAAGTTGCGCACTGCTCGGGTCAAACGCGCTTGCAGGATCGCTGATCGCCCGGCCTGCCAGGCTCTCCGGCCAAGTGCGCAAGTTCTTGCGCAGTGCTGCGCAAGAACTTGCGCACATTCATGCGGCGCTCCTTGCAAAAACCTTCCAGGCACTTTAAAAAAAGCCTCAACACCTTGATTTATATAGCCTTAACCGTTTCTGGCACGGACCTTGATAACAGTCAGGCACCCACCGGGCGATACCGCCTCCCGGGCACCCTCACTATATTCAGCAAGGAGCACATCCATGGCTACTCCAGCGTACATGTCCGTCACTGGCGAAAAACAAGGTCTGATCACCGCCGGCGCATTCACCGCCGACTCGGTTGGCAACACCTATCAAGAAGGTCACGAAGACCAGGTCATGGTTCAGGCTTTCAGCCACGACGTGATCATCCCGCGTGACCCACAATCCGGCCAGCCAACCGGTCAGCGCGTTCACAAGCCAGTCGTGATCACCAAGGTCTACGACAAGGCTTCGCCACTGCTGCAAGCTGCTCTGACCTCCGGCGAGCGCATGAGCGAAATCGTTATCCAGTGGTACCGCACTTCGGCTCAAGGTACCCAAGAGCATTACTACACCACCAAACTGGAAGACGCGATCATCGTCGCCATCAACAACAAAATGCACAACTGCCAGGATCCGTCGAACTCGCACTTCACTCACCTGGAAGAAGTGCAATTCACCTACCGCAAAATCACCTGGACCCACGAAGTATCCGGTACTTCGGGTTCCGATGACTGGCGTCTGCCGGTCGCCTAAGTCAGGCTGACCGTCACAAGCATCGGCCAGCTCTGCTGGTCGATGTTGTTTCCGCCCTTCCAGAATTTCGCGTCCGTTGACCCGGTTTCCGGCTGTCAGCGCATGCCGCAGCACTGCACGAGGAACAAGGGATGTTCGCGCCGGCCAATCAAACTCACTTTGCCCTGACCATCGAAGGTCTTTCCAGCGACTTTCAGGTTCTTTCCCTGCAAGGTCGGGAAGCCATCAGCCAGCCTTTTGTGTTTGAGGTGGAGCTGGTCAGTGAACAGCCGTCCCTGGACCTCGAGACCCTGCTGCACAAACCGGCCTTCTTGCAGCTCTCGCCTGACGGCAGCGGCATCCATGGCCAGATCTATCGCGCCGCCCAGGGTGATTCCGGCAAACGCCTGACCCGCTACGCGGTGACCCTGCGCCCGCAACTGTCCTACCTCGCGCACCGCATCAACCAACGCATCTTCCAGAACCTTACGGTGCCGAAAATCATCGGCACGGTCCTTGAAGAGCATGGCATCCAGAGCAATGCCTACGAATTCAAAGTCGGGGCGATCTATCCCGAGCGCATCTACTGCGTTCAATACGATGAATCGGACCTGCAGTTCATCCAGCGCCTGTGCGAGGAAGAAGGTATCCACTACCACTTCCAGCACAGCGCCACGGCCCACAAACTGGTGTTCGGCGATGACCAGACGGTGTTCCCGAAACTCGCCCCCGTGGCCTACCAGCAAGACTCCGGCATGGTGGCCAACAACCCGGTGATCAAGCGCTTCGACCTGCGCCTGGAAACCCGCACCAGCCGCACCACCCGCCGCGACTACGACTTCGAAAAACCTCGCCTGACGCTGGAAAGCGAAAACCGTGGCGACGCCCTACCCGACCTCGAAGACTACGATTACCCAGGTCGTTTCATCGACCGCGAGCGCGGCAAACACCTGGCCAAGCGCAACCTGGAACGCCACCGTAGCGACTTCCAACTCGCCGAAGGTAGAAGCGATCAGCCGCTGCTGGTCAGCGGCCACTTCCTGGCCCTGACTCAACACCCTAAGCCTAAATGGAACGACCTGTGGCTGCTGACCGAAGTCCTGCACGAAGGCAAACAGCCGCAAGTGCTGGAAGAGTCGGTGACCAGCGACACCACCAGCCTCAAAGGCGACTTCCACCAGGGTTACCGCAACCGCTTCCAGGCCACGCCGTGGGACGTGCCGAACCGCCCGCCGCTGACACAAAAGAAACCGCGCATCCTCGGCAGCCAAAGCGCCGTGGTCACCGGGCCCAAGGGTGAAGAGATCCACTGCGACCAGCACGGCCGAGTCAAAGTGCAATTCCACTGGGACCGCGAAGGCCAGGCCGACGACAAGACCAGCTGCTGGCTGCGCGTCTCCTCCGCCTGGGCCGGCGCCCACTACGGCGGCATCGCCATCCCGCGGATCGGCATGGAAGTGCTCGTCACCTTCCTCGAAGGCGACCCCGACCAACCACTGATCAGCGGCTGCCTGTACCACAAGGAAAACGTCGTCCCCTACCCGCTGCCGGCGAACAAAACCCGCAGCACCTTCAAAACCCTCAGCTCCAAGGGTGGTGGCGGCTTCAACGAACTGCGCATCGAAGACAAAAAAGGCCAGGAACAAATCTTCCTCCACGCCCAGCGCGACTGGGACGAAAACGTCGAACACGACCAGAAAATCCGCGTCGGCAACGAACGCCACGACACCGTCGAGCAAAACAGCTACAGCGAATTCAAGGCCGAAGAACACCACACCGTCTACGCCGACCGCAAAGTCGAAGCCCGGGCCAACGACCACCTGACCGTGGGCGTGAACCAGCACATCAAGATTGGCACCGGGCAATTCATCGACGCGGGCCAGGAGATTCACCTGAGCAGCGGCATGAAAGTCGTGTTGGAAGCGGGCAGTGAGTTGACGCTGATCGGGGGTGGCAGCTTTATCAAGATCGATGCTGGCGGCGTGACCATGAGCGGGCCGGTGATCAACATGAACTCCGGGGGTGGGCCGGGTAGCGGGACGGGGGCGGCGCCGTTGTTGCCGGGGGTGTTGAAGCAGGCGGATGCGGATAAGGCTGGGGCGGTTTTGACACCGGCGCAGATCAATACGTTGAAGCGGAATGCGCCGTTCTGTGAAGAGTGCGAGAAGTGTAAGGCAGGTGCTTGTGCGATCTGATCTGTTGACTCCGCAGGCGTGGCTTGCTGAAAAACCGTTGCAAGCAGACGAACGCCTGTACCTGATCGTCAGCGCCGCCAGCGATGCTGAAGCGCTCAAGACGCTTTATCAAAATGAACCCATGACCCAAGCGACCCCGATCTGGGGCGGAACGCTTTACGCGGGCTGGCAACAGGTCATGCCCTACCTCGTCGAGTTGAAACCCACCTCCGGTTTTCTGCAGTGGATTGCCGAAACGGATGCGCAAGACTGGGGTTGGTTGGCGGTTTCAACCAGCACACCGGAGGTGGTGTTTGAACACCTTCGAAGCTTGACCCAAGTGCGTATGCCCGACGGGACTGAGGTGTTTTTTCGGTTTTGGGATGGACGGCATATCTATCCGATTCTGGAAGGTTTGGGTGATGCGGCAGGCGAAGTGCTGCCGATGTTTGATCGGTATTTGATTAATGGCAAGCGTCTGGAGGTTGGGCCGCGGGTTGTGCCGCCAGCGAAAGATTGGCCCTGGTGGGAAGTGCCCAAGACATTGCTCGATGGCTTGGCCAAGAAAAACCCGTCAACCCTGATTGGCAACCTGATGCAATGGCTGGAAGAGGAACGACCAGACATCTACGCAGCTTACCCCGAGAGCAACCTGAAGCTGAAAATCGCACGTTTCGTGCGTCGCCCAGATGCTCCAAAAAACCTGAATGAAGCACTGTTAAACCACCTGATTCTGGAGCAAGGCTGATGGATCGCGTTGCCTACGTTGACAACCAACTGAGTACGTTCAAGGACAGTCTGAAGCTGTACCAGGAACAAACCAAAACCTGGTACGCGAAGGTCGCCGATAAAGGCAGCCGCACAGCAGACCTACCCTCCCTGCTCGGCATGGAACGAGTGATAAAGGTTGGCAACACCAGCAAATCGGTCAGCATGACTGACGGCGACTTCTCCTCGAACGTGGCTCAGTGTCCCCTCAAAGGTCCGTTGCTGATCGAGAGCAAGTTCGAATCAGCCTATGACATTCCGCTGGGCGATATCGAAGTCGAAATCGTTGCGGTGGAAGGTGGCGCGATCAGCAAGGTCAAGCTGGATGCTCAAGGCAAAGCGGCCTGGACAGGTGGTGTTCCGGGCAAGTTCTACAAGATCCGCGTTCACAATGAAGTGACCCCCGCGCAAATCGATACGCTGTTCAGCTCCTATAGCGGCCTCACCGCCGACCTCGAAGGTTTTCTGCGCAAAGAGTGGGCCGGTTTCAAACCTCAATGGTCGAATGTATCGGCTTCCGGCACCGCAATGGCCATCGGCAACGGCATCCTTGAAGGCGGTTGGGAAGCGATCAAAGGCGTCTGGGACGGCATCAGTCTGGTGCTGGATATCCTGCAAGACCCTGGCAAGTTTGCGAAGGACCTCGGTGCTGGCACCCAGAAACTGATCGATCTGGCCAAACAAGCGCCCGACGTCATGAAAAAGGCCATGTTGCTGGCCAGCGACGAGGCCGCCCTGTTCCTGATGGTGCGCAGCGCCGTTATCTGGCTCGCGGGTCTGCCACCGATGAAGATGGCTGGCGACATCACAAAGATGACCACCGCGGCGGTCGTCGGAATCGCCATCGACATCGTTATTTCGATCGTCCTGACCATTGCAGCTGAAGGTACTGGCGTCATCTACCTCGCCGCACGGTTGAAGAAGTACGGTGAAATCATCATCAAGGCGGTGACCGGCTTTGTGGAGTCGGTGTTCAAGATCATCAAAGGCTTCATGGAATACGTCACGAAATACACGGCAGTTGCGGCACGTGGTGTGACGGCGCAGATGAAGAAGGGCTTGGCAGAGTTACGTTTTGATGGAAAGAAAAACGCCAAACTAGGCAAAGGGAAGACCGGCGACGACGCTTCCAAGCAAGCAAAGACGCCCGCCGACAAGAGTGCCGAGCCCGCCGCCAAAACCTGCACCGACAAGTGCCCTGTTTCTATGGTCACCGGTGAAGAGCTGTTGACGCTGAGCGATGGCCAACTCGACGGTCTGCTGCCCTTTGAGTGGACGCGTCTGTACCGAACCAGCGCCGTGGAAATCGATTGTGGTCTGGGTTACGGCTGGAGCCATGCGCTGGCACACCGTGTCGAAATCAACGGTGAAGAGGTGATCTGGACCGACCACGAAAACCGCGCCACGCCGTTTCCGCTGCCGAGCCAGCAACGCCCCGCCATCACCAACAGCCTGTCCCGGGCTGCGATTTTTATCGGTGACGACCCATCGGAACTGGTACTGGCGCAGGCGGGCAACCGTCCTTCGTTCTACCACTTCCGCTTCAACAGCAAAGGCGCAACCCTGATCGCCATCAGCGACAGCTATGGCAACCGCTTGCATATCACCCGTGACATTCACGGCCGGATCAAACGCCTCGATAACGGTGCCGGTCGCGCCCTGCTCTTGCGTTATGACCGTAAGCACATCGTTGCCGTCGACTATCAGCAGTTCCTTCCGGCAGACAATCTGGAAGACGCCTGGAACACCGTCCAGACGTTGGTTACGTACAGCTATGACGCCCAGCATCGCCTGATCGAAGCGAAGAACGCTGCCGGTGAAGCCGAGCACTATCGCTACGACGATCAACACGTGATTCTTGAGCGGGAACTGGCAGGCGGCGCCAGTTTCTTCTGGGAATGGGAGAGCGAAGGCAAGTTGGCTCGCTGCATCCATCACTGGGCGAGCTTCTCGCAGATGGAAGCGCATTACGCCTGGGACGATAAAGGTAGCGTGACCGTTACCAACGCCGATGGCAGCGAAGAGGTCTACACCCACGACGATAAAGCGCGATTGATCAGCAAGGTTGACCCCGACGGCGCTGAACATCTCAAGGCCTATGACGAAAAAGGCCAGTTGATCGCAGAGAAAGATCCACTGGGCGCGGTGACCGAATACCGTTACGACGAAGACGGCCTTATGACGGCAGTCATCCCCCCAGAAGATGAACCCGTTACTTACGAATACAGCAATGGATTCGTCAGCGATGTTCATCGCGGCAAAGCCACGTGGAAGTATCAACGCAACAACCAGGGTGACATCACCCAACAGATTGACCCGGACGGCAATGCCACCCTCTACAGCTACGATCGCCAAGGCCGCCTGCTTGAAATCCGTCACCCCGATGGCAGCCGCCATCAACTGGGCTGGAACAACCTTGGTCAACTGCTGGAAGAAAGCCTCCCTAACGGCGGCCAGCGCAAATACCGTTACGACGCCTTGGGCCGGCAGATCACCCGTCAGGAAGAAACCGGCGCGATCACCCAGTACCAATGGGACGCCGCCAATCGCCTCGCACAAATCACTCTACCCGGTGGCGCAACCCGGGCGTACACCTATAACGCCTACGGTAAAGTCACCGCCGAGCGCGACGAACTCGGCCGCATTACCCGATACGAATACGCTGAAAGCCTGCATCTCGTCAGCCGCCGTCTCAACCCGGACGGCAGCCAGTTGCGCTACCGCTATGACAACTCGCGCCTGTTGCTGACCGAGATCGAAAACGAGCGTGGCGAGCACTACCACCTCGACTATTACCCTAACGGCCTGATCCAGCAGGAAACCGGCTTCGACGGTCGCCGCACCGCTTACGAGTACGACCTCAACGGCCAACTGCTGAAGAAAACCGAATTTGGCGACGACGGTAGCGAACTGATTACCGAGTACCTACGCGATGCCGCCGGCCGCTTGCTGGTAAAAACCCTGGCCGATGGCGAGGAAATTCACTACAGCTACGACGCCTTCGGGCGCCTCGTAAACGTCGACGACGGCCACTGGCCGCTCGCCTACGAATACGACCTGCAAGATCGTCTGATCACCGAGCACCAAGGCTGGGGCACGCTGCGCTACGAGTACGACAAACTCGGTCAACTCAGCCACTGCCGCCTCCCCGATGGCAGCAAACTAGATTATCGCCACCAATCCGGCGGCCGACTGAACAGCATCGACCTCAACGGCTCGCGCCTGACCACGCATCAATTCAGCGCCGGTCGCGAACTACAGCGCCAACAAGGCCTGTTGCTGAGCCAATACCAGTACGACGAACAAGGCCGGTTACAGGCCCACACCGTCAGCCAGCAGGAACGCAACCTGTTCCGCCGCCGCTACGCCTATGACGCCAATGGCAACCTCGCCGGCATCGACGACAGCCGTAAAGGCAATCGCAGCTACCACTACGATCCGCTCGATCGGCTGATCAACGTTCGCGGCAGCACCCCGGAAAGCTTCGCCCACGACCCGGCCGGTAACTTGCTGGGCCAAGGCGACCAAATCAGTGCAAACCTGGCCAACGTCAAAGGCAACCGTCTGCTGATGCAGGGCGACCGTCACTACGACTACGACGCCTACGGCAACCTCACCCGCGAACGTCGCGGCACCGGGCAAAAACTCGTCACCGAATACAACTACGACTGCCAGCACCGCTTGATCGGCGCCAGCCTGCCGGGTGGCAGCGTCGCAACCTACAAATACGACGCCTTCGGCCGCCGTATCGAAAAAACCGTCGATGGCAGCACCACCGAATTCCTGTGGCAAGGCGAACGCCTGATCGCGGAAAGTGCCAATGACCGATATCGCACTTACATCTATGAGCCGGGCAGCTTCCGGCCGCTGGCAATGCTCGACGGTGAAGGCCCGCTGAAGGCCACACCGTATTACTACCAACTCGACCACCTCGGTACACCGCAGGAACTGACCGACTACAGCGGTGAGATCATGTGGTCTGCCAAGTACCGCGCTTACGGGAACCTCGCAGCCCTCGACGTGGCTGAAATCGACAACCCGTTGCGCTTTCAGGGGCAGTACTTCGATGCGGAGACAGGCTTACATTACAACCGGCATCGCTACTACAATCCGGGGACCGGGCGGTATCTGACGCCGGATCCGATCAAGCTTGCGGGTGGGTTGAATAACTACCAGTACGTGCCTAACCCTACGGGGTGGGTGGATCCGTTGGGGTTGGTAACTACAAAACCTCAATGCCCTGGAAATACCAAGACAAAAGTACCGATTAACCATAAACCAAATGGGGATTTGGACTGGAATGGAGTCGATAAAAAAGGACTAACTCGAGCAGACCACGTACGTCGACATGGCGCGGACGACCCCACCAGACCGGTACCTCATGGTGTCTTTACAGAGGAACCAATAAAAGCGACGGAAAATGCGTGGGCGATAGCCAAGCGCGATGGTATAACCCCATACGTCGAACAACCTGGTAACGGAAACTGGATTTACGATGTCCCATACCCAAATGCAGGATTTAAAGGTGGACTCCCAGGCGCAGCGGACGGTCATCCGGTATTGAACTCAATTAGAATTGTAGTTAAACCAAACACAAATAACGTTGTTACCGCATTCCCGATGTGAGGATCATATGGAAAAAATATTCTATGCTGCAGATGCATATGTGAGCACATACGGTCAAGGCGCAGACTTGATAATTATAAAATCGCCAGAAGGCACTATATACGGAGCCGCCTGCGAGTTTGATATATGCACAAAAGACATAACTAAAGTCTCTATTCAACAAGGTGAGACTTTTGATGCTAGTGATAAAAAATTTGAAGAAGCTGAATGGCTTGAATATACAGATGACATAGGAACCACTCCCGCCGGATGGGAAGACATCGTAAACGCAGGTCTATCGGATTTTGTATCCGGATACCAACTAGAAAGTGAAGTTGTAATTCACAGATTCAAAAAATAAAAAAATTGACAAAAAGGGGACAGATTTATTTTCACTAGAGAAAATAAATCTGTCCCTTTTTTCACCGTTTTACGCTACCACCCCGTAGCCGGTGATAAATCTTTCCGAGAGAAGCGATTCGAAACCACGACCCTAAACGCGCAGAATGGCAAGCTGCTTCAATCAGTATCTGTGTTAAGGACGCGTGCCACGAATGCCCCTTGGTTGCTAGTAACTAACGACTCCCTGTAGTGGCCTAAACCGCCTACATTTTTTCGGTTGAATTGCATGCCATCCAAACCTGAACAGCAAGTCGAACTTGACCTCAAAAATCACCGCCCCACGGCGGGTGAAACTCGTCGTTTTGCCACAGGTGAAGCATTATTTTTCTCACCGCTGCCAGTTCCGACCGGGCAAATCCCAATGGATCTCGGCGGAAGTTTTGTTGAAGTCAACGACACCTATCTGGACTTGGGTAGCAGCAATCTCACAAAGTCTTTCCAAGCACGATTAGCTGTGTCACTCCCAACAGTCGTAGTTATCGTTTGTCTATTTGTTCTCCCAACATTGATGGGCTTCGCAGCATTCATAAACCCATTCGGCAGAAGCTTCTGGTTTTACTTCAACGATTTTTTTGAGTTCGGAATATCACTAGCGCTCTGGTGTGGAGGGGGAGCAGCGCTGATTGGCCTGTACGCGATTATCAGCACCACAAGGAACAAAGCCCGCGCGAGACCCATCCGATTTAACCGTCAACGCCGAGAGGTCTGTTTCTTCCCGAATGGCTCCGACGAAGCCGTGATCCAGCCTTGGGAAGACACGGTTGCGTGGATCTCAGTCAGCACCGGATTCACTGGAGTAGGCGTAATCAGTAGCTACACCTTTGGCATGGCCCTAGATAATCCCAAGGCCTATACGGTGCACTTTCTCACACAGGAGGTCATGACTCCTGTTCATGGACTAGGCAAATGGGAAGCCATACGTACCTACATGGAAAAAGGACCGGAGTTCTGCCCTGGTAAAGCACCCTACGAGGGTCGCCACACCTTCGATAAAGAACGACAAGACATGCACGAGGAATACCAGCACAACGAACGTTCCGCATTAGGAGTTGGTTGGTGGTACCTGACACACATGATCACTTGGTGGCGCTTTCCATACTGGGTGGCGGAGTGGGACCATCGTTTCAGTATGAAGTCTCTACCTGATTCCATTGCTGAGTGGTCCAAACCTCTTCCGTCTGAACAATGGGCCAAGCCAAGCCCAGCGCTTAAAGAACAAAGCTCGAAAATCGAAAAAGCCTTTGCTCAAGGGCAGGATTTTATGACGTACTTCAAGGCAAACCTAAACGAAAGCAAGGCAGAAGAATCAACAAATAGCTGAGCTATATGATTGCCAAAAATCAGGTGGCCCGATAACCGTTAGATCAGAGCAAAAAGAGCAAAAAGGGGAGCAAAAAGGAGCAAAAAGGGGACAGATTTATTTTCACTAGAGAAAATAAATCTGTCCCCATTTTCACGAGATCCGTCCCATTTGATTTCAATACATCTGACAGTCACGTCGGAGATTTCCTGCAAGCTACGGCGTATATTCGAACTTGCGCTCAGCTTCCCATGCCGATAACCTTCGACAGTCGCTGCATATCAGTGACCGGTTTTGACAGACCGAACGTTATCAAGGCATGCAAGTGCCGTCATGTGAACAGTTGGCACTTTTTTTATGCCCGCCGTTCCGTATTATGGCGGCTGTGCGTGGGGCACCTTCGGGTGCGCCGGGTTCCTTGATCCTCGGTCTGTCAACCCGCGCACAGCTGCCACCCTTGTTTGACAGCGAGTAGTGGTAGCTCCATTTGATCAAGGAGATTCACCATGAAAAAGATCACCCCAAATCCCCCTGGACTCTCGGATTCGGCTGCCCCTCTAGACACGATAGAACTAAGCACAGCCACCCAACGCGCCGTCAGCGCCCGCCTCCGCGACCCAAAAAAACCTGACCCCGTCAGCCACGTCTTCACCATCCTCCCCAACATCGACACCGAAACCCTGCTAAGTCATGCCTGCGAAACCCTCGCTTCACTCAACGTTCTCACCACTGACCTGGCCTGTGAACTCGAGGGTTCACACCGCAGCCTCGCGCTGTCGATTCAGCAATTGGCCGTCCTGGGCGAGCTGCTGGTAAACCGAGCGCTGGATAACCTCGATCCACCCGGCGAGGCGTCCGACGTTCCGTCGGGCACTGAGTCTTGAGAGAAAGGAGAATCAGCCATGGCTCGATACATGCCCATCACCGGCATCGACTGCATGATCCCTTCCCTGCTAATTGATACTGAAGCTCCCCTCGACGTATTGCATGACACGGCGGCACATCGAATCCGCAGCGTGACCCAACTGCTGGAATCAATGGCACTGAATGAATCACTCACTGGCGAAGCCACGCTATTGCGGGATTTCGCTCAGGTAATTGCAACTCAACTACGCGACGGCTGCGATTTGCTGGATGTCATCGGTCGACGATTACAGGCACGAACTTAAACAAACAAAAAACGGGCGATCTTATGATCACCCGTTTTTCATCCATTCACCACCAACAAACTCTCCCCAACCTCATACTTAACAACCACCCAATTCCTATAAAGCAGCTCATTCTCCAACACCTCACTCCCCTGCCCTTTACTCCGCACCTCCCGCCAAATCTCATTCCCCCGAAACACCCCCACCCTCGCGCAAAAACCGATGCCCAACCTGATAAATGTGATACCCCCCCCGCACCCGATCACACAACAATTCCCCTTCCAACTGCTGCTCGCCCACGTTCAACTTCAACTTCAACTTCAACTGAAAATGCCGCTCCGTCGGGTATGCAATACCAGATCAACGTAGTTATAAAAAATCGCCGGCCCTGAACCGAATGGCAGTACCCGACCTTCATCAGGAAACCGATCGAAGCTGTGGTTTGACCGCTCCACCACTAAAAGCGGCGACTGAATGGCTACCAAATGACAGGTCCATACCTTCGACGTAACCGCGTTTGCGGGTCAGTCGGCCGACCAGGCGGCAGAGGGAAAAGTATTCACCCGACGCGATGACTATGCCGTAATTGATGACACGGCCTGTTTGAGGTTGATGACTTTGTTGTGTTGCAGCGCAAAATATCGGAGTTGCCGAGTTTACGAGTCAGCTTGGAGGTGTGTTTGAGGTAGCGAAACGGCAAGCGGGATTCGGCGTTGATGTATTGCTGCAGGTGCGTATCGCACCCGGGAGGTGTTCGCCCAGTGTAATGGCCTCGGCAATCCATGCACTGGTAAAGAGCCTTGCCACTGGGCGAACGGGAAGTATTTTAATGGAAGTTGGCGAAGTTGTCCGCATACATAATCATGAAATTTATCGATACAACATTAATTAAATGTCATCTTAAATATTATTTGTACGACAACAAAAACTCACCAGTTCGACCATTAAAACTGATTGTTCTTATACAAAAAAACTGTACGAGAACAATCAATATATAGAGCTAATACTCAACTTCAGTGTTTACTGGTCACTGTGAGGATATCGGTGTAGGTCACGACGACACTCTGTCCAACTTTCAGGTCTTTCAATTTTGCTTGAACTTCGGGTCGTACAACGTCGATGGTCTTGGACTGGCCAGCAGGATTTTCAAAGGTCAGCTGGTTTTTCTTCAAGTCGATTTTGGTGATTTTCAGCTGAACCTGCACCTGACGGTAGGCTTCGCCGCCCGGGTTGTCGCTGCCGGGGGCGGCACGGACTTCGCCTGTGCGCTCGACAGTGCCTGGCAAGCCTTTGTCGACATCGGTGTCGAGGTGGGCGGCGACGGAACTGGTGACCTTGATGTCGACTTGATCGCCGACTTTCAGATTACCGAGGTTTTTCGCCTTATCGGTCAGCTGTACATGGACCTGACGACCTTCCGGCCCTTCCAGGACAACCCGGTGATTAGCCGCGTCGACCGAGACGACTTTGGTGGTGACTTGATCCGCTTCCACAACGGCAGACAGCGGGATATCCGCAGCCATGGCGCCAAGGCTGGTGGCAGACAGCAAGGTAGCGAGGGTGATGGCTTTCGTCAGTGCGTGGAGTTTCATAAGCATACTTTCCCTGTGATTGGGTGGCAGCAGACGGCTCTGGCCCGAGGGTCAGCGCCGACTGTGCAACTCAGCATAGACGCAGTTCAGGGATTTTTTGCAGTTTCTTGCGCGGTGGATTCACCGCTTTGCGTGCCCTTGCCGCTTTCCTTGCGCCGGGTCGGATCGGTGGGGCGCAGGGCATCGTTGTCGCGTTCGACTTCGCCGGGTGGTCGCGGTTCGTCAGGGTGTTCGGCGGTGTCGGGGGATTGGGGTTTCATGGTGGTTCTCCTCAGGCTTCGGGATCATCGACTTCTTGTGCAACGTTCACCGCGGGCGAGTCTTTGTGGGATTGCTCGGCATTGGCCTTCAAGGTCTGCCACTGTTCCAGGTCAATGGCGCCCTGCCCCAGCAAGTCGTCGGCCACCCGCAGCAGTTCGCTGTAGTGGGCGTCGGGGGATTGCTGCCAGTAGGCCTTGTCTTCGAACAGGCGCTGCCAGGCATCGAGGTCAGGTGGCTTGAGGTCTTCGCTCATGACGGGCTCCATTGAATGGGCTTGTTAACTTAGGAGGCCGTCGCCGAACCGAGAGTTCCGACTCAATACCCGGTCATTTCCAGATAACCCGTGCCACCTTTGAATTGCACGGGGCCTTCCCAGTAAGGAATGCGCAAATCCATCCAGGCGTTGGGATTGAGGGCGGTGATGGAGATGTCGAGGTGTTTGGCCGGGATTTTGATCGCCCAGCGCACCGGCATTTCACGCCCGGCGACTTTGGCGGTGGCTTGCGGTGTGAGGCTGATGTCGGAGGCGTGCAATGACTGAGCCTGGCCTTGAGCATCGATCCACGTGCCTGTGAGGTAAGGCGCGCCGTCCTTTTGCCGCATGCGATAAAGCATGACCTGTTCGCCGCTGTCCAGGTGCAGCGAAAACCAGTCCCATCCTGTCTGGTTCGCAGTCAGTGGCTGACTGCTCCACTCGCGATCGAGCCAGGCCGGACCGCTGACCTGATAAGTCTTGCCGTCGATTTCCAGCGCGCCGCTGGCCTGGAAAAACGGTTGGCTGTAGTAATACGACGCCTGCCCTTGTTCGGATTTCTGACTGAAACCCTTGTCACCCTGAAGCACCAGCGGGCGGGTGGACGTTAGCCGCAGTTGGTAGCTGAAGCCCTTGTCCCGGGCGCTGAGTTGCAGGTCCGCCAAGGCATCGGCCCCCTGACTGCTGAAGCGCCAATCGTCGATCCAGGCATTGAACGGTGCGAGACTCACCCCCGCCTGCCCCACGCCACCACGGGCGTAACGTTCGGCCGCGTGATGGGCCGTTGCCGACGTCACGGCTGCGTGCCCCAGCCAAATGGTCTGATTGCCCCAACCCGACTGCTCCGGGACAGCTTTCAACGCGCTGCGAAACAACGTCCATTGCACGCCGAACTCGCGACCCTGATCGTCCTTGAGATTGGCAGTGACGTACCACCATTCGATGCGAAAGCCATCGTGAGGACCGTGATCTGCCGGGAAGCTGAATTCTCGCCCGGGCACTACCGGTGTGAATACGGAGGCGTCACCACCCAGACCTGCGAAGCCTTTCTCGTCAGGCGCGGGGTTGTCGCAGCCGCTCAACAAAACCAATAGCAACACGCCGACCTTAATCCTCATGCGCAAACGTCCTCAGCAGATCCGCCGGTTGAGTGCGGTACAGCGAATACAGCGGCCACGCCGACGCCAGTAACGTTGCGAGCAACGCCAGCCCCATCAATTGCAGCAGCTGCAACGGAAACACCCGCAACGGCAATCGCCAGCCAAACGCTTGCACGTTGATCACCGTGTCCAGGCACCACGCCAACGCGATCCCCAACGGCAATGCCAGCACCAGCGTCAGCGTCGCCAGCAGCCAGGTTTGTCCGAGGTTGAGCAGCATCAATTGCCGGCGCGTCACGCCCAGCGCCCACAGCGGCGCGAGTTGGCCGAGGCGGCTCTGGCTCTGCGTCAGCAGGCTGATGAACAACGCCACACCGGCGACGGCCAGGGTCAGGCTGTTGAGCGCGGCGGTGGCGGCGAAGGTGCGTTCGAACACTTGCGTGGACCAGCCCTTGAGGCGCGCCTGATCGACGATACGGCTGTCGTCCAGGGTAAAACGGCTTTGCAGCGTTTTGAGGAATGGCGCAATCAACGCGGGCTCGATGCGCAGGTTGAAACGATTGGGCGTGAGCTGCGGCCACCCGCGCAGCAAATGGTTGGCGTTCACCAGAAGGTGCCCCTTGGGATTGCCGTAGTCGGCGTAAATCCCGACGATCCGAGGTGACCACGGGCCGCCCGGTGTGGGGATGGTCAAATGATCGCCGAGCCGCACCTTCAACCGGCGGGCCAGTTGTTCGCTGAGCATCAGCGCATCGTCCTTGGCCAAGCGGTCCCAGGGATTGTCGCCCAAGGCTTCCAGCAGCGGCCAATGCTGGCGATAGGTCGGGTGATCGATCACGCCGAAGATATCCGCCGGCCAGCCTTGCAGCTGGATCGATACCTGCCAGTTGGGCAGCACGGCAGTCAATGAAGGTTGCTGTTTGAGCCAGCTGTGCAGCTCTCGGGACTGGGCCGGGTTTTGCGGATTGACGTAAAGCTCGGCGGTCAGGCGTTGTTCGAGCCAGTCGTTGAAGGTCTGGCGAAAACCGGCGGTCATGCTGCCGGCACCGATGTTCGCCGCCAGCGCCAACAGCAGCGCCATAAGCGCCAGGCTCAGCGCCGGCAGTTGCTGACGGCAGTCGGCGAGAAACCATTGGCCGAGCACCGAATGACTGCGGCTCAGTGCCAGGTTCAAGACCAGATTCAGCACCACCGGCAAGGCCAGTGCGGCCCCGATCAGCAGAGCTGCCATCAGCACAAAACCACTGGCCAGGCTGTCCCCCCGGAACAAGACGATAAGCGCGATGACAGCGGCCAGTGCCGCGACCCAACCCTGACGCCGTAACCAGCGCGCGTGAGCCTGATGCCAGGCTTGCGGATCGGCCAGGGCCAGCAACGGCAGGCGCGCCGCCCGCAGCAGACTGTTGGCCCCGGCCAGCAGCGCACCCAGCAGGCTCAAGCCCACCCCGCTGAACCACCACCACGGACTGAGGCTCAACTGCCCCGCCACTTCGGAGCCGTACAAACCGCGCAGGCTGGCGGCCACGTCCGGCAACAATACGCTGGCCAGCAGGTAACCGCTGGCGACGCCGGCAATACCGCCGATCATCGCCAGTGCTCCGAGTTCAACCACCAGACAGGTGATCAACATTCGGGCGCTGACCCCACAGGCGCGCAGGGTTCTGAGCAAGCCTCGACGTTGCTCCAGCGCCAGCCCGATTGCGGCGTGAACGATGAACAGGCCGACCACGAAGGACAGAAAACCCAAGGCATCGAGGTTCAAGTGAAAGCTTTCCGTCAGCCGCGAGAGATTGTTTTCTTCACCGCTGGTTTTGAACTGCAACTGGCCTTTGTATTGATCGGGCAGTGCGGCGCTGAAATCCTTGGGCAACAACAGGCGCGACAGTTGCTCCGGCAGGCCGAGAATCTGCTGGGCGAAGCCGATGTCCACCAGCAACATGCCGGGGGCCATATCGGTTTGGACGTGCAGCGGTGGCAGAATCTCGCCATTAGAGTTCACTGGCTGTTCACCTTCGTGCAGACCTAACGTCTGCAAGGTCTGCGGTGAGATCCAGGTGCGGCCCGGCGGGGTGAAAAATTCGACAATCTGCTCGATCGCCAACGACCGCCCCGCCACCGCCGAGCCGGCCGGCAGCGACACCGGTTCGATGCCCATCAGCTGCAGACGTTGCTCCTCATGGCCCTTGAGCGTCACCCGCCCTTGCAGCACGGGCGAGACCGGCCAGCCCGCGCGTCGCAGGTCGACAAACACTTGCTGGGAAAAGGTCGCGCCACTGGGCGCACTGAGGCTGGCCTGCGGTTCACCGCCGATCAACTGACTGGCTCGCGCATAACTTTCACGTGCCTGGCTGTTCAGCGCCTCTACACCGGTCAGCAGGCTGGTGGCGAGCCAGAGCCCGGTCAGCACACTGAAAAATTGCACCGGGTGCTGCCACCAATGGCTGAGCAACGCCCGCAGCGTTTCGCGAAAGACGCGCACCTCAGTGTTCGCCCGCGCCAGCCAGACGGCCGCGATGCAGCACCACTTTCTCCGCCAGCCGTGCGGCAACGCGATGACTATGGGTGACCATCAACAAGGTGGTCGGACTGTCGTCGAGCAATTCCAGCAACAACTTCAACACTTCATCGCTGGTGGCTTCATCGAGGCTGCCGGTGGGCTCGTCGGCCAGCAACAATTTGGGCTTCGACGCCAGGGCGCGGCCCAAAGCGACTCGCTGCTGTTGCCCACCGGAGAGCTGCTCCGGGTAACGCCGCAGCAAATCACTCAAGCCCAGCCGCTGCACCAGGTGCGCCTGCCAGCGCGGATCATGCCGCCCGGCCAGGCGTGCCTGAAAAGCCAGATTGTCCTCGACCCGCAAGCTGCCGATCAGGTTGAACTGCTGGAACACCAGGCCGATTTCAGTCCGTCGCCAGTTCGCCAGCTGCCCTTCGTTCATCTGGTCCAGCCGATGCTCGCCGCTTTGAATGCTGCCGCGATCGACCTTGTCGAGGCCGGCGATCAAGTGCAGCAAGGTGCTCTTGCCACTGCCCGACTCACCCATCAGCGCCAGGCTGCTGCCGGGTTTCAATGTCAGGTCGACACCTTGCAACACCGGCAAAGGACCTTGCGGAGTGGCGTAGCTTTTGAAGACGCCTTGGACCTGAAGCATGAAGGGAGGCTCGCTGAAGTCAGAGCGCCTAGGATAGCCGAGAGTACATCCGAAAACTTCTCTCTGATCTGGCTGACGCCATCGCGAGCAGGCTCACTCCCACAGGGGACTTTTGAACGACACACACCCCTGCAGGAGCGAGCCTGCTCGCGATGAGGCCGGATCAGTCAACCAAAAACCTCACTGCCCCACCGCAACATTTGTAGGCGCCTGCGAAGGCGTCACAATGCTGTTCAGATCAATATACTTCCACTCAGGCTTCGCCCCCAGCCGCGCATTGAACCGATAGTTGAATGTAAAATCGTCCGCCGTCGGCACACTCAACGGCTTGCCATAAACCGCCTCGATCCCCGCCAGGTCATAGCCCATCAACTGCAACAATGTCGGGAAGATGTTGTAGTGACTCGACCGATCCTTGTTCGCGGCCAGCGCTTTCTGCCAATCCAGCGTGCGCAACTGATCCCCTTGAATCACCACCAGCGGCACCAAGCCCTCCTCCGCCACCGGATCACCGCCGCAGTGCAAATTCAACCCGGGATTGCCCCGTTCATGCAGGTCCTGCCCATGGTCCGAGGTGTAGATCAGCAGCGCATTGCTCATGTCTGCCTTGGCAAACACCCGTGAGAAAAACTCCCCGACGTTCCACAACAAGGTGTTCTTGTAGGCGTTGCGGTAGAGCACCCAATCATCCGGCTGACCGTTGAAACCATCGCGCTTGCCGGTGTCCGCGATCTCGACAAACTGCCCCCGAGGCAATGTCGGACGATAGGCCATGAACGCATCCGGGTACTTGTCATGCACCGGAAAATGCGCGCCCACCTTGTTGATCACCACCAGCTCGGGCTTGCCGTCGTTGAGCAGGTCGATCAGTTTCGCCGCGGCCGCCATGTCGCGATCACGCACGCTGGCCTGGTCGAATTGCACAAACTCGTCGATGTCCTTTTTCTCGGCGTCGTTCATCAGGTTCTGCAAGTTGCCCCCGGTGCGCTGGGCATCGATGTAGACGGTGCGCAGGCCGGCCTTCTTCGCGTACTGCCAGATCGACGGCATCGTGCTGTTGATGCGCATGTAGTCGGCGCGGGTGCCGCCGTACCGCAGGGTGATGTTGGTGTCGGCGCTGCAATTGGCAATGGACGCGGCGTAACCGTAATTGAAGATCGCGACGCCCGGGCGCGGTTCCTTGAGGTTGCTGTGCACACCGAACGGGGCGTTGATGTCCAGGTAGTTGCCGGAAATGCTTTCGTCGATGATCAGAACGATGTCGTGCCCCGGCGGCGCGTCGTTGCGCGCCAGGCTCACAGGCTCGCGTGGGCCGACGGTGTTGTGCAGGGCTTCATAGGTGAACAGGTTCAAGTAGGCCAGCGGCGTGTACATGATCGGCAGGCCACGGGCGCCTTCGCCGGCTCGCACGAACAACACCGCACTGAGCAGCAGCACTCCGAGCACCGGCGCCGCCACCAGCAACGCACCGGGCAGCGGCATTCGTCGACGCGGTTTGAGCCCGATACCGAACAACAGCAGCAAGCCGCCGACCACCCCGCTGATGATCGCGTCGCGGTACTGGTACGCCGCCTCCTGAATGAACCCGCCGGAATACACCAGCGACACGAAGCTGCTGTAGGTCAGGTAGTCGGCCGTGACGCGGGTATAGACATCGAAAAACACGGCAGACACAAACATCATCAGAGCTAATAGATGACGGATCAGCGTCTGGCGAATGTACGCGGTCATGAACAGCGCCACGGTCAGCCCGATAAACATCCCGCCAAACAGCAGCACCGGCAAACCCATTCCCAACGCGCTCAGGCGCTCCAGGTAATAGTCGTAATTTTTGAATAAGTAGAGAACTAAGAGCAGTTCTTTGAGATATCGAATCATAGTATTTCCGATGCTCGCGGCCGTCCGTTGGCCAATAGATTGTCAGCCATTTTTTGACACTAGCACCGGGCCATCAAAGCGCAAGAAATGTCGGGTTTTTACACAAAGCGTCAAAAAAACGTTGACTCAAATCTGACACACCTGACCGGCTACAACCCTTGTGTTTCAAGCCCTACGACCGTTTATCGTTTTCTTCGAATTGTGAAAAACCCGTCAAAACCGCGGCAAATCCAGCAGTGGCAAGCACTTGATGGCAAAACGCCCCAAAAATGGGGCTGTTATAGCTGCGCAACATGTCATTTTGCTGACACGTTTTCCCAACGCTGGGCTATACCCCTTTTGACAGTCTTATTTCAGTTCTTTCAACCGTCTTACGAGGCACGCCAATATGGACGTGAGCGTATTTGGTACGGGCTACGTCGGCCTGATACAAGCAGCGGCACTGGCCGATGTCGGACATCGTGTCTTATGTGTCGACATCGATCCCAACAAGATCAAACAACTGCAACAGGCCGTGCCGCCGATCAGCGAACCGGGGTTATCCGGCACGCTGGAAGAGAACATCAAGGCCGGCCGTTTGCTGTTCACGACCCAGGCCAGCGATGCGGTCGAACACGCCGAGCTGATTTTCATCGCCGTGGGCACGCCCGCCGATGAAGACGGGTCGGCCGACCTCAGTCACGTACTGAATGTGGCCCGCCAGATCGCCAGTTACATGGAGGCCGATCGCACCCTGATCATCAAGTCCACCGTGCCGGTCGGCACCGCGGACCAGGTGGCCGCCACCGCCCACGAAGAACTGCTTCGTCGCGGCAAGAGCACCCTCAATGTACGGGTGGTCTCCAACCCCGAGTTTCTCAAGGAAGGCAGCGCCCTCGCCGATTGCATGCGCCCGGACCGGATCATCGTCGGCACCGACGACGAGGAAGCCCGCGGTCAGCTCAGCGAGCTCTACGCGCCGTTCTGCCGCAACCATGAAAAGCTCATGTTCATGGACAACCGCAGTGCCGAGCTGACCAAATACGCGGCCAACGCGATGCTCGCCACGCGCATCAGCTTCATGAACGAACTGGCGAACCTCACCGAGCTGCTGGGGGCCGATATCGAAGCGGTTCGCAAAGGCATCGGTTCGGACCCGCGCATCGGTTACCACTTCATCTACCCAGGTTGCGGTTTCGGTGGCTCGTGCTTCCCCAAGGATCTGCGCGCCCTGCTGCATACTGCCGAACACAACGGCATGCCGCTGCGCTTGCTGCGTAGCGTCACCGACGTCAACGACAGCCAACGCCACATTCTTTTCAGCAAACTGAAAGCACAATTCCCCAATGGGCTGGCCGGTAAATCCATCGCGATCTGGGGCCTGGCGTTCAAGCCCAACACCGATGACATGCGCGAAGCCCCCAGCCGTTACCTGATGGATGCGTTATGGGCTGAAGGCGCGAGCGTGCAGGCCTATGACCCGGAAGCCATGTCCGAATGCCGACGCATCTACGGCTACCGCAATGACCTGCACCTGTGCGCCACCCGCGACGACACGCTGGAGGACGCCGACGCCTTGGTGATCTGCACCGAGTGGAAAAACTTCCGCGTGGTCGACTTTGAATTGCTGGCAAGCAAACTGCGTTCGCGGGTGATCGTCGACGGTCGCAACCTCTACAACCCGGAACAGGTGGCGGCCGCCGGTTTGCACTACAGCGGCATCGGCCTGCGGCACATCGTTCCCGAGGCGCCGCGGCCATGAAGATTCTCGTCACCGGAGCGGCCGGTTTCATTGGTGCCCATTGCGTGTTGCGGTTGATCCGTGACGGGCACCAGGTGGTCGGCCTCGACAATTTCAATGATTACTACGACCCGCAACTCAAACACGACCGCGTGAATTGGGTGCAGGAGCAGGTTGGCGCTTTCCAGCTCGCGACGGTTGACCTGGCCGACGGTCCTGCCATCGAGGCCCTGTTTGTCCGTGAAAAGCCCGAGGTGGTGATTCACCTCGCGGCCCAGGCCGGGGTGCGTTACTCCCTGGAGAACCCACGGGCTTACCTCGACAGCAATTTGAGCGGGTTCCTCAACATTCTCGAAAGCTGCCGCAACCACCCGGTCAAGCACCTGGTCTACGCCTCGTCCAGTTCGGTGTATGGCGCCAACCAGCACACGCCTTACTCGGTGAAGGACGGCGTCAACCATCCGCTGTCGCTGTACGCCGCGACCAAGAAAGCCAACGAGCTGATGGCCCACAGCTACAGCCACCTGTTCGGCATTCCCTGCACCGGCCTGCGTTTTTTCACCGTGTACGGGCCCTGGGGTCGGCCGGACATGTCGCCGATCCAGTTCGCCCGGGCGATTGCCGAAGGGCAGCCACTGAAGTTGTTCAACTACGGCGAACACCAGCGCGATTTCACCTACATCGACGACATCATCGAGAGCATCGCACGCCTGATCGACCGTCCACCGCAAGCCAACGCCGAATGGGACCGTGAACAACCGGACCCGGCCAGCAGCATGGCGCCGTGGCGGATCTTCAACATCGGCGGCCAGCACCCGGTGGAACTCAAGGATTACCTGGCGCTGCTGGAAAAACACCTTGGACAAAAAGCCCTCGTCGAGTTGCTGCCACTGCAGCCGGGCGACGTGCTCAACACCTGCGCCGATGCCAGCGACCTGGCTCGGGCAACCGGATTTCAGCCTTGTATCGAGCTGGATGAAGGACTCGGGCGCTTCATCGCCTGGTTCCGCGATTACTACCCACTGCCTATCGCCCACGCGCCGCTAGCGGCTGAACTTCAGCGGAGGATTCTATGACTGGACATGAAAAAACGGTGCCGATGCAACAGATGCGCCGAGACAAGCGCCTGGACCCGGAGCACCGAATGCGCCTCGACACCGCGATCCATATGCAGGGTCGTGGCTGGATGACCGGCCGTGACGGCGGTCGCCCCTGGACGCTGTCGCGCACCAACCGCGTGGTCGCCTGCCTCGGTGCGTTGGTGATTCTGCTGCTGATCTCGCCCATCTTGTTGGGCCTGGCACTGGCGATCAAATTCAGCAGCCCGGGACCGGTGATGTTCGTGCAGAAACGCACGGGCTACCGCGGTCGCAAATTCGGCATGTACAAGTTCCGCACCATGGTGGCCAACGCCGAGGAGCTTAAAGAGTCCCTGCGTCACCTGAACAAGCACGGAGCCGACGCGATCGATTTCAAGATCGACAAGGACCCGCGCATCACCGGCATCGGTGGTTTCCTGCGGCGCAGCAGCCTGGATGAGCTGCCAAACCTGATCAATGTGGTGATGGGCGACATGCGCCTGGTGGGCCCGCGGCCAACCTCGTTCAACGCCTACCGCTACAAGGACAATCACCTTGCACGCCTGAGCATCTACCCCGGCATGACCGGCCTGTGGCAGATCTCCGGGCGCAGCAACATCGACTTCGACCAGCGCGTTGAGTTGGACCTCAGCTATATCGCCGAGCAGAGCCTGTTGCTTGATCTGAAGATCCTGTTGAAAACCCCCTTCAAAGTATTCAGCGGCCACGGAGCGAGTTAAATGGACGGTTCATCAGCCAAAAGCCTAAGCATTGCCAACCCGAGCGAGTCCAACCTGACCTCGACCGTGCTCGATCAAGATCTGCGGATCCTATTTCTGACCGCCGCCAACCCCGGCGCCGGCACCACCACCAGTGCCCTGGCGCTGGCCAGTCAGCTGGCGAAAATGAGCAGCGGCGAAGTGTTGCTGGTCGATGCCAGTCAGTCATCGACCAACCTCACGCAACAGATGGGGCTGACCAAGGAGCGCGGTTTTCGCGACCTGCTGTTCAACACCCAGAGCCCGCCCCTGCTGCAGGACTGCGTGGTGAACGTCTCCAGCCTGCCCTTCCACATCCTGCCCAACGGCCGGTATGTGCGTGGCACCGAGCACCTGACCCCTGAACGCCTGGGCCCGTTGCTCGATCAGCTCGGCAGTCAGTATCGCTTTGTGGTGATCGACGGCGACGCGGTGTATTCCGCCGCCGACACCATGATCATCAGTACCCAGGTGGACGGCGTGATCATGGTCGTGCGCTCCGAAGACACGCGCTGGGAAGTAGCCCAGGCGGCGGTTCAGCGCTTGACCCAGGCCGGCGCGAAACTGGTCGGCAGCGTCTTCAACCGGCGCAAGTACTACATGCCGAAATGGCTCTACAAAAACCTGTGAGCAATCAGAAAAGGATGACGACATGAACGCCAAAATGCTTGTCCTGCTGTTGCTGCCGCTTGCAGGTTGCTCCAGCACTTCCGAAACCCAGAACATGCCGGTGAATATCCTCACGGCCTCACCGGCCAACGCCCAGGCCACTGACATGCCCAAGGTCGAACAGACCTTGCGGCCACAGGATGTGCTGGACGTGATCTTTCACATCAGCACCAGCGGCTCGGACGCCTACCGCATCCAGTCCGGCGACCAGATCGGCCTGAACTTCACCGCTGCCAGCCAGCTCAACGGCAATCAACTGGTGCTGCCCGATGGCACCATTGAACTGCCGGGCGCCAACACCTCGGTGAAGATCGCCGGACTGACGTCCGAACAGGCGCGTGAGGAAATCCAGCGCGCCTACCAGCGCAAACAGCTGTTCCAGCCGAACCGCAACCAGTTGTCCGTGCAGGTCATCAGCCCGCTGAGCAACGAGTCGAACCTCAAAAGTGCCCTGAACCACCCCGCTACCGGCATGAGCCGGGAGATCACCGTGGGCACCGACGGTTACGCCAGCTTCCCGGAAATCGGCGCCGTGCCGCTGCAAGGCATGACCGTCAATCAACTGGAAACCTTCCTCAACCAACGCTACGCGAAGCTGCCGGGGCGGATGACCGTCGACGTGCTGCTGAAGTCCACGGCGGGTAACGAAATCTATGTGCTGGGCGAAGTTGGCCAACCGGGGTCCTACCCGATTCGCCGGCCAGTCTCGGTGCTTGAAGCGCTGACCCTGGCCCGTGGCAGCAACACCAAGGCGCGGCTCGATTCGGTGATGATCATGCGCCGCAATGGCAACCAGGTGCAGGCCGTGCGCTACGACGTCGAAAAGGCTTTGGCCGGCGATGCGTCGCAGATTGCGTACCTGCAACCGGACGACATGCTCTATGTGCCGAAGACCAAACTGGCGAGCGCCGGTGAGCTCGCGCGGCAACTGGCAGACGTGGTGTTGTTCCAGGGCGTGGGCTTCAGCTTCGGCTACCGCGTCGACAACAAAGACAGTGACAGCAACTAACTCTCAGGTGACCGACCATGAATCCAAAGGAAAACTACCTGCACGAGTTCTTCAGGATCTTTTTCGCCAACAAGCAGTTGGTGAAACGAGTCTTCCTGGTCTTTGCAGTGATCGCCCTGGTCTTGCCGCTGATGCTCAAACAGAGCTTCGATATCACCGCCCAGGTGATCGTGCAGTCCAAAAAACTCTCACAGGGAGACGCCACAACCTCCCTCAACCAGGAGAACGCCTCGTTCATTCCACCGTCCCTGGCGGACATGGAAACCGAGAGCAATATCCTGCGCTCGCCGGCGTTGATCCGGCAGACCATCAGCGAGTTGCGCGACAAGGGTGAGTACACGCCTACCCCTGGCGTTTTCAACAAACTGGTGACCCAGCCATTCAAACAGTACGTGACCACGCCGCTGCGTGAATACGTAATCAATCCGATGAAAGCCACCCTGGGCCTGGAAACCGACCCGGTACGCGACACGGCGCTGGATGCTCTGACCCAACAGGCGATCGACAGTCTGAAAATCGAGACCCTGCCAGGCTCCAACGTGATCTCCATCATCTACAGCTTCGACAACCCAACCCAAGGCACCAATTTCGTTGCAGCCTTGCTGCAGAACTACCTGACGAGCCGTCAGGCACTGCAATCGATCGATTTGCCGCAGTCGTTCTACGAAACCAAGAAGAAGCAATACCAGGTGCGTCTCGATGGCCTGGAAGGCACTCGGCTGGGCTTGCTTGAAGCGGTCGGCTCGTCCGATCCGAAGGAAGAAATCACCTTCCGCCTCAACGCCATCAACACCGAGGAGCAGGCGCTCAACCTGTACCGCGATCGCCTGCTGCAAAGCCAACGCTGGCTCGACTACCTGAAAACCAGCCTGGCCGCAGCGAGCAACTCGAAACTCAACGACTACACCTTCCCCTACACCTTCACCACCACCGTGGACAATGTGGCGTTCGAGGATCGTGAGATCAAACAGATGGGTGAGGCCCTGACCACGCAGGTCAGCCGCTACATGAACGACCTGGCGATCTTCCAGCCAAGCAGCGAACCGATGTTGCTGACCCGCGAGCAAATCGCCCGCACCCGTCAGCAGTTTCTGAAAGTGGTCAGCAACCGGATTCAGGAACGCAACACTGATCTGGCGATTGTCAGCTCGGTGATCGACCAGAAAACCAAGCGCATTGCCGAGTTCAAGGAGCGCATCCACCAGTTGCAGGAAACCCAGAGCAAGCTGCGGCAGATGGACACCGAGATCAACGCGTTGCACGCGGCGTTCTCGACCTATGCCCAACGCTTCGCCGAAAGCAGCAGCGCACGTTCGCTGGACAACGACCTGTCCAACGCACGGGTGCTCAGCCCGCCGTATGAGCCCACCGAAGCGGCGTTCCCGAAACCGATGCTGATCATTCCGTTCGGCTTGTTCACCGGTCTCTTGCTGGCGATTGCCCTGGTCTACGTGCGTGAGTTTTTCGATCACCGTTTCAAACACCCAGCGCAAATCACCCACGAACTGGGCTTGCCGGTGCTGTTGGTGATCAACGATCAGAACGTGGAACCCACCAATCCGCACAGCAACTGGTCCTTACCGCGCCTCGTGCATTGGGTGCGCAATTGAACGCGCCGCTCATCCCTTCCCTGCCGATCATTCATTTGCTCAGCAGCGGCGGCTTCTACGGGGCTGAGCGGATGCTGCTGGACCATTGCCTGGCGACGCCGGGGCAGCACCAGGTGCTGTTTCTCGATGCGCCGCCAGACTTGATCGCGCGGTTTCGTCAGGCGGGGGTCGACTGCCGGGGTTGCGCGGGGTTGGGGGAATTACTGGCGCATTTGCGCCAGCGCCGGGCGGAACGGCCGTTGATCAATACGCACAACTTCAAGGGCCTGTTGTTTGGCTGGGTGGGCGCAACGTTGTTGCGCCTGCCGCTGGTGATTACCCAGCACGGTTTCACACCGCGCAGCCGCAAGCAGAAGTTCTACACCTGGCTGAGCCTGCAACTGTGCCGCACCGCGTCGGTGAATCGCGTGGTCTGCGTTGCCGAAAGCATCGCCGTGCTGTGCCGTCAGGCCAGCGTCCGGGCGGAAAAGCTGCAGGTGATTCCCAATGGTCTGCCGGCGACTGACGGACTGTTGCCGCGTCACGCGAAACGCCAGCGTTGGCTGGCCGGTTACGTCGGGCGGCTGAGCAGTGAAAAGGGCCCGGACTTTTTTCTCGATGCGCTGATTCCACTCTGCCGGCAACACCCGCAACTGGACGCCGTGATGCTCGGCGACGGCCCGGAACGGGAGACGCTGCTGGCGCGTATCAACGAAGCGGGTTTACAGGACCGCATCACCCTGCCGGGTTACCAGACCGACATGAGTGTGTGGTGGCGACAACTCGATGCGCTGGTGATCAGCTCGCGCACCGAAGGCACGCCGATGATTCTGCTCGAAGCGATGCAAGCCGGTGTGCCGGTGGTGGCGTTCGGCGTCGGCGGGATCCCCGATGTGCTGCAAGACCGGCACAACGGCCTGCTGGCGACACCCGCCGACAGCGCCGCCCTCGCCCGCCAGATCGGCTCGTTGCTGACTGAACCGGCCATGGCCCGCAACCTGATCGACAACGCAAAACGTACGCAATTGGACCGTTACGACCTCAAGGCCCTGGCCGAACGCTGGTCGCAACTTTATCTCCGTACTGCACGGGAGGCACGCGCGTGATCTTTCCGCTCTCGATTGTCAGTTTGTTTGGCCTGGTCTGCCTCGCTTTGCTGGCCAGCCCTTATCCGTATCTGGCGCCGGGAGCGGTGCTGGGCCTGGTCGGTGTCGCGCTGCTTTACCGAAAACCCACCTGGGGTTTGCTCGGGATCGCGGCGCTGGTGCCGTTCGAAGGTTTCTTCAAGGATAATTCGCTGTCGGGCACCAAGTTCCTCGGCGCGTCACTGGCCGTGATCCTGATGCTGCAACTGGCCATCCACCAGATACCCTCCGAACGCCTGCGCAGCAACATCTGGCGCTACCTGATCTGGTTCATGGTCTTGTACCTGCTGAGCGTGATCAACACCGACAACATGGGCATGTCCATGGGGCACCTGCGAGAACTGAGTGTCGGCCTGGTGCTGTTTGTGATCACCCTGCTGATCGGCCGCGAGCTGAACATGGACCTGTTCGCCAAGATGGTCACCCTCAGTGTCACGGCGACCTGCGTGTTGGCGATGTTCTCCAGCAAATACCAAGACCAGGGGCGCGCCGCCGGCCTGCTGGAAGACCCGAACGCCTTTGCCATGCTGATCGCCTTCGCCGTGCCGCTTGCCTTGCTGCTGGTGGTGCGCAGCCCGCACTTTCTGCATCGAATTTTCTGGGTCGCTTGCTGCATTTTGCTGCTGGGCGGCATGACCAAGACTGAATCCCGTTCGGGGCTGGTGGTGCTGTTCCTCAGCCTGATGATCGGCGTCTGGCATTACCGCGCCGAGCTTAAACGCATCCGTCCTCGGCACCTGGGGTTTGCCATGCTGGGCCTGGTGATCGTGATTCCGCTGGCCATTTATGCGATGCCCAAGGGTTACATCGAGCGCATTCAGTCCTTGAGCATCTTGAGCGCCGGCGCCAAGAGCCAGGACCAATCCCTCGGCCGTCGCGCCTCGTACATTGTGGTCGGCAGCGAGATGATCCGCGAGAACCCGTTGCTGGGCACCGGCCCCGGGACGTTCCCGCTGCACTACGCCACCACCGGTTATGCCAAGGCGTTTTCGGCCAACCGCAAAATCGGCGACCTCTACCGTCGCGCCCACAACACCTACCTGGAAATCTTCAGTGAGCTGGGGATTCCCGCCGGCCTGTTGTTCGTCGGCATGCTCGGCCTCGGTTTGTACAACCTGGTCCGCGCCCGTCGTGCATGGATGCAGCGACGCAACCGCGAACAGGCAGATTTGCTGACGCACCTGAGCATGAGTTTCCTGTCGTTGACGCTGTTTTTGATGTTCCTCAGCGCACCCAATCAGAAGTACGTGTGGATCATGCTCGCCCTGACTAGCGTGCTGCGTTTGAAAGCCGAAGAAAGCCCACTCGCGGAGGCCAAGGCATGAGCCGCATCAGTATCGTTATTCCGATGTACAACGAATCTCGCCACATCGCTCGGACCTTGCTGGCTGCGCAACGCGCTGCCATCGCCGCCGGTCTGGAATGCGAGCTGATCGTGGTCGATAACGGTTCCGACGATCAGGGCCCGCAGATAGCCCGGCAATTCGGCGCTCAGGTGCTGGTGCTGCCGGGCGTGCTCATCGGCGCCTTGCGCAATCGCGGTGCGGCCATCGCCACCGGCGATTGGCTGGCTTTCATCGATGCCGACGTCGAGATGCCCGAGGACTGGCTCACTCTGTTGTTGAAAATCGAGCCCGCGGTTCAGGTCGACGTCCTCGGGCTGGACTTGCACACCCCGGCCGAAGCCCCCTGGTATGCCAATGCCTGGCAACGTCGCACCTTGCGTCCGAACAACGAGACGGTGCAGACGGTGCGCTGGCTGCCCAGTTCCAACCTGTTGATGCGCCGCCCCTGGTTCGACAAGGTCGGCGGCTTCAACGAAACCCTGCGCACCGGCGAAGACAAGGATTTCACCATGCGCCTTTCCCACGCGGGGGCTCGCCTGCTGTCGGTCAATCAGACCGTCGCCCTGCATTGGGGTTATGAGGGCAGCTGGCGTGAATGGATGGGCAAGGAATTCTGGCGTCAGGGCAGCCATCTGCAGTTACTGCGCCGCCATGGGCTGAGCATGCGTCTGCTGCGCTTCCCGCTGGTGTCGCTCGCCGCCTGGATGTTGGATTTCCTGGCAATCTCCGCCCTGCTCGATGGCTTCCCCCACCATGCGGCGCTCATGGTGTTCCTGACCAGCCTACCGGCGCTGGCCTTGAGCATGCGCCAGACCTTCAAACACCGTGATCTGCTATTGACCCTGCAACTCTGGGGCCTGCATTGGTTGCGTCTGCACCTGGCCGGTGCCGCGTTTGTTCTCAGTTTTTGTCATTGGAAAGCCAGGAGGCCTGCCCGTGGCTGAATTCATTTTCTGGTTGTGCCTGTTGCTGCCGGTTTACGCCTATCTCGGTTACCCCTTGCTGTTGACGCTGCTGGCGCCATTGTTTGCGGCGCGGCGTAACGCAATCGCGGAACCGATGAACATCAGCATCGTGATTGCCGCGCACAACGAAGCGCGGCACATCGAACACAAGTTGCGCACGTTGCTCGCTCAGGATTATGAGCCGGCCTCGCTGCAGATCATTCTGGCCAGCGACGGTTCGACCGATGACACCGTGGCCTGTGCGCGCAAGGTGATCGACCCGCGCATCACCATCCTCGACCTGCCTCGCCAGGGCAAGGCCGCGACCCTGAATGCCGGCGTGGCGTTGAGCACCGGGGATATTCTGGTATTCACCGATGCCGACAACCAATGGTCCCGCGACACCCTCGGTCACCTGCTGGCGCCGCTGTGCGATCCCCAGGTTGGCGCGTGCGCCGGGCACATGGTGATCCCGGTCACCGGCGGTGGCCTGAGTATCGGCGACAGTCTCTATCGGCATTACGAAGGCTGGCTGCGCAAGGTGGAAAACCGCACCGGCTGCATGGTCTCCGCCGACGGCGCCCTGCTTGCCCTGCGCCGCGAGTTGTTCCAGGAGGTGCCGGCCGAGGTCAACGATGACTTCTTCATCAGCACCTGCGCGCCGGTGGCGTTCAAGCGCATTGTCTATGTGCCCGAAGCGCAAGTAATCGACCAAGGCGTCGATGAAGCAGACAAACAATTCCGCCGCCGTCAGCGGGTTACCGTCGGGGGCTTGCAAAGCCTGGCCCAACGTAGCGAGCTGCTCAATCCGCTGAAACATGGCCTGTATTCGATTGCCTTGATCAGCCACAAGTTGATCCGCCGTCTGGCGCCGATCCTGTTGCTGCCGCTGTTGCTGAGCAATTTCTGGCTGTGGGAAGAACACGGTTTCTATCGCCTGAGCCTGGTCGCGCAACTGCTCGGTTACGCCGTGGCCATCGCCGGTCTGCTGGATTCGCAACACCGTCTGCCCAAACCTTTCCGCCTCGCCGCGTTCCTGCTAGTGACCCTGGCCGGGATGAGTATCGGTCTGTGGCAGTTCCTGCGGGGGCAGCGGTACGCCCAGTGGAACCCTGAGCAAAACCGTTGAAAGGACTGAGCCATGGCGATCAAACAACTATTAAAACGTACCAGTGGCTGGCTTTATCTCAACTCGCCGGTGGGCCGCAATCAACTGCAAGGCGCCGGTGTGATCCTGATGCTGCACCGGGTGCTGGCCAGCGACCACGCCGCCGAACTGCCCCATCGCAATGAGCTGTGCGTCGGGCCAAAAGCCTTCGAACACTTGCTGGTGTGGCTGAAAAAACACTTCGATTGCGTGTCGTTGATGGACATCTTGCAACCCGGCACGGTGAGATCGGATCGCCCGAAAATCACCCTGACCTTCGACGATGGTTGGCGCGACAACGCCCTGAACGCCTTCCCGTTGCTGCAAAAATACCAGGTGCCTGCGAGCATTTTTCTCTCCACCGATTTCATCGGCAGCCGCCAGCGGTTCTGGTGGGAGAGCATCGGCGAAACCCTCTGGGGCAGCCACGGTGAACGGGCGCGGATGCAATTGATCGATTGCCTGCGACAAGTCGGTCGGCCGTTGCCGGTGGCCTTCGATGAACTGGAAGTGGAGCGTCGCAGCCTGGCCTTGCTGCATTTTCTGCACAGCCTGAAAACCCTCAGCCCTGCTGACTTGAATCACCTGACCGACGAGTGCCCGGACGAGTCATTGCCCCAGGCGCTGGACTGGCAGCAGGTGCGCATGCTGGAAGGCTCGGGGCTGGTGCGGTTCGGTCCCCACGGCGCCAGCCATGCGATTCTCACCGGCCTCGATGATCAGCGTTTGCATGAAGAACTCAGCCGCAGCCGCGACGCCTTGCACAATGGCTGCAACCGTCCGCTGCCGGTCTACTGCTACCCCAACGGCGACAACGATGCGCGGGTACGCGAACACGTTGCCGATCACGATTACCCGTTCGCCCTGGGCACCGGCACCGGGATTTATCGGGGCACCGATGACCCCTTGAACCTGCCCCGTTTCGGCGTCAGCCAACGGGTGGCGCGCAATCCGCAGCTGCTGTCCTGGCGCCTGTTCCGCGGGGCCCGCACATGAGCCGCAGCCATTACCTCAAGCATCTGGCCCTGAGCATGGGCACCAAACTGGCGATGATCGGTTTGCGGCTGATGCGCAACGTGTTGCTCGCAAGGATCCTCGGGCCGAGCGAACGGGGTTTGTTTGCCCTGCTCAGCACCTTGCCCGACCTGATCAGCGCCGCCACCAGCGGCGGGCTGAATTCGGCGGTGGGTTTTCAGGCGGCCAAGCAACGCCCCATGGGGTTGCTGCTGAGTCAGGTGCTGGTGTTCGGTTGCTTGCTGGCGGGTCTTTTGACTTTGCTGGTGGTCGCCCTGGTGCGTGAGTTCGGCAGTGAACTCGACATCACCACGCAACTGGGCCTGCTCGCCTGGCTGTTGTTGCTGGCGGTGCCGCTGACCGTACTCAAGAGCGGACTGCTGACCTTGCACAACGCCTCCGGCGGCGTGGTGGCCTTCAACGCGTTGCGCCTGGTGGAATCCCTGGCGCCGCTGCTGCTGTTTCTCGCCTTGTTCTGGATGTGGAAAGACGCCGCGCTGGAAGCAGCCCTGATCAGTTGGCTGGCAGGCATCAGCCTGGTGGTACTGGCGGGCTGGTTCTGGCTCAAACGCGCTCAGCCCCTGAAATTGCAATGGGACCGCGCCAGCCAAAACGAGCTGCTGCGCTACAGCGCTCGCAGCCATCCCGACCTGCTGTTCCAGCAAGTGATCCTGCGCTCCGATTACCTGTTCATCGGCGCCCTGCTCGGCAGCACCGCGCTCGGTCATTACGCCATGGCCAGCGCCGCCGCCGAGTTGCTGCTGATTGTCCCGGAAGCCGTGACCACGCCGTTGATGAAACGCCTGCTGCAACAGGAAGAAGGCATCGACAAAGTGACGCCGCTGGCCCTGCGCCTGACCGCCACGGTAATGCTCGGCGCCTGCGTGACCATGGCGGTGATCGGCGAATGGCTCATCGTGACGCTGTTCGGCGCGGCCTATCAGCCGGCGTATCCGGCCTTGCTGGCGCTGCTGCCGGGTCTGCTGGGCCTGTGCTACGCGAGCATCCTGCGCCTGGACTTGCTGGGCAAAAACCGTCCCGGCACGATTTCGCTGTTGATGGGGCTGGGCGCCTTGCTGAACCTGGCGCTGAACCTGGTGTTGATTCCGGCCTACGGGATCGTCGGCGCGGCGGCGGCCTCGTCCATCGCCTACCTCGCGGTCACCCTCGCGCTGCTGGTGATGTACTGCCGGTTGAGCGGCGTGCCGGTCTGGCAAACCCTGATCATCCTGCCCAGCGATGTAACGCCGATGCTGCACATGCTGCAACGGAAGTCGGCATGAAACGCCTGGTCCTGCTGTTTATCCTTGGCCTCGCGCTGAGCGCCCAGGCGGCGCCCATGCGTTGGGCCGATATTCGCGACGGCAGCCTGTACCTGCAACCGGATCGTCCCGACACGCTGACCATTCGCTGGGCGCCGGCGTGGCAGGCGGATGCCAACGAAGAACGCCTGTACCTGCTCGACGGCCAGGGCAAACTCCAGGGCGAGCGCCTGATCGCCGCCAGCGAATCGCGCGGCAGCCAGAGCTGGCCGTTGACCCCGAGTGCCTCCAGCTATCAACTGGAAATTCCGGGCTACAGCTTCCGTCGCTACCGGGTTGAACACGACGAACACACGGTGGCGTTGTTCGCCCCGGCCAAGGTGCATTTCAGCGCCGAAACCCACAACGGCGATGAGCTGTACTTCAAGGTAGCGCCGGGTGAGCGCGCAGTGCTGGCCGGCAAGTTCCACGGCGGTGTCAGCGCCTTGCAAGCGCAGCGCGTGGGCGACGGCAAACAAGTGGCGCTGACGCTGAAACCGTATCGGGGTTATTGGCAGTTCGACAAGGTCGAGTTGCCCGTCGCAACAGAAGCACAAGTCTGGCGCCTGCGCCTGCAAGGCAGCGGCAAGGTAGCGTTCTGGCTAGATGGCACCGCCAACCTCTTCGCCCAGAATCCGCAGCAACTCAAGCCCCTGCGCGAGGACGATGGCCAGGTCCGGCTGACATTGCACAATAAAATGCTGGGGCCGACCCCGAACCTGGGCATCGCCCTACCCTACGTCAAGGTGCCGGAATCGAGTTATGCCGTGCTCGATGCACTCAAGCCACAGGCGGGCACTTACTACAGTTTCGTCGACATCACGGCGAAGAATCCGCACTACGAAGATGAATTCCGTCGGCTGTATCAGGACCGCTTCGGCATCACCCAGGACATCACGCTGTTGGCCGGGAGCCAGCGCCAGGCTGACTTGCGCGCCGACACCCTGAGCAACGCCGGGCTCGACGCCTGGCTCGCGTCGACCCGGGCCCTGGGTGGCAAAGGCACGCACTACATCGGTTTTGCCGACGAGCCGAACCTCAATTACCCGGACTACGCCAACTACCAAAGCATCTTCAACAGCATGGCCCGCCAAGTGCGTAGCAATCCCGCCAATGCCAAGGCCGGCGTGCGCATCGCCATGCCCGCCAGTTCGCGACTGGTCAACGGCCCGTTTGCTGACAACGCCGCCGACAAACGCGGCATCGATTGGGCCAAACGCTTGCTGGCCGAATCCGGCGACAACATCGATGCCCTGGCCTGGCACGAATGGATGATTCGCGACCTGCTGGCAACACGGGTCTACCGTGACAGCGTGCGCCGCGCCGCCGACCTGGTCGGCCTCGACGCCCAGGGCCGGCCGCGCAAAGCCTTGCTGCTGGACCAGACCAACATGTCCAGCGGTTCCAGCCTCAGTCCTTACGATCAGGAAACCCACTTCGCATCGTTGTGGTGGACGTCGGTCGTCATCAACTCGTCCCAGGATGGCTTGCTGGAGATGCTGAGCTGGTTCCAGGCTGCTGACGAACCGAACTACCCCAAAGGCATGTTGCGTGTCCTCGGCGACGATCGCTTCGAGCTCAAGCCCGTGGGCCTGGCTCAGCAGTTCATCCGCCAGCATTGGCTGCACGACGTGATGCTCCTCGATAACGACGCCTTCGAGGTCGACGTGCTGGCCATGGCCGAGGACAAGAAGCGCAACCTTCTGGGCGTCAATAAAGCCACGCGCTTGCAGCGTGTGGCCCTGACTGGGGTCCAGTGTCCGCTGGCCAACGGTTCATTAAGCTACTTCGGTGCCGACAACCGCGCCCGCGACGCACCCTTCAATTGCCAGGACGGTCGCGTCAGCTTCGAGCTGCCAGGACGGACCCTGTTCAATCTCAGCTGGAGCGCCTCATGAATTGCCAAGTATTGAATAGCGAAATCGGCCATTGGCCGCACCTCGCATCACTCCACTCGCGGCCGAGACCGTCAGGAGTCAATAACATGAGCGTTTTGCAGAAACTCAGCCAACACATCAGACAAAAAGGTTGGCGCGCCACCCTCAGTAAAATCTGGAAGCACTACGTGTTTTTCCATCAGGAACTGTTGTGGATGGAGCGCGATCTGGTCACTCCGGTGCCGCCTTACAAACTCAGGCCCTACCCGCCGCTGCAGGTAGTGCGCATCACCCCGGAAAACGCCGTGGCGTTCACCCGTTACTTCGGTGACCGCGTGGAGACCATGGCCGAACTGGCCCGTGAAGGCTACACCGGGCATATGCACCTGGACGACAAGGGCGATGCGGTGGCCTTCATCTGGGGCGCCGCGCGCAACTATCACGACAAGCACTACTACGGCTGCTGGTTTCCGGTGAAAGAAGGCGAGTTCTTCGAATTCGGCGGCGAGCTGACCCGTGCCTATTGGGGCACCGCACTCTCGATGGACCTGCAGACGGAGTTGTGGAAAGCCATGCTTGCCCAGGGTTGCCACACGGTGGTGGATGTCTGTGAGTTCCACAATGTCCCTGCCCTCAAGCTGCACATACGCACCGGCTACAAGGAACAAGGGCGGATCATGAACGTCTACGAGCTGTTTGGTCGCTGGCGCTTCTACCGCGAAACCCATTACAGCGGCTCACGCCTGGATGCCTTGCGCAAACCGGCACGTGAACCCGCCACAGCAGCGGTGAGCTGACCCTATGGCAGCACGATTCGAATGGCGCACTTCGTTGTGCGCCGCTGATTTCCCGGAAACGGCTTATGAAGCGTTGCGTCTGCGAGTGACGGACCACACACCGTTCAACACACTGGCCTGGATGCGTGCATCCGAACAGGCTCTGACCACCGGGCAACGCTTGCATGTGTTGCTCGGCTGGCAGGGTCATGAGCTGGTCTTGTGTTTGCCGTTGGTGGCCTCCGTCGAGCGTTTCGCCAGGCTGCCGTTTCGCGTGCTGCATCACCTTGGCTACCCACTTGCCGACCGCCTCGCGCTCCTTGCAAAAACGGACTCGGAGAATATCCGCAAGGCACTGATCGAGATCCGCCGACAACTTCCCCATGCCCTGCTGCAACTCAACGAGTTGTCGGAACCGGTCGGCGAAGAAAGCGTGCTGACCGAGTGGATGGCGCACAGCTCGACCGGTGAACGGCGCCTTAGCTGTCGGGTGCCGGTGCACGTGATCAGCGACGCGGACCACCAGGAAGTTTCGGGTGACCCCCGCTATAAACTGCGCCGCGCACGCAAACGCATCGCAGCCTGTGGTGCCCAGGTTCGACGGATCACCCCCGATGCGTCGACCATGGGCCCGTTGTTGCAGGCCATCAGTGAAGTCGAAGCGGTCAGTTGGAAAGGCGATGAAGGCGTCGGGATTTTCGCCGACGAACGTCACCGACAATGGATGGACCGAGCCTTCACCGCCCTCGCCGAACAGGGGCTGGTGCGGGTCGTGGTGCTGGAGCTGGACGGGCGCTGCATCAGCTACCGCCTCGGGTTGCTGGAACAAGGCCGGTTGTACGATTACAACCTGGCGTTCCTGCCGCAATACGCCGATCTGGGCAGCGGTCGGGTGCTGCTCGACGAGTGGATTCGCTGGGGGCTGGACGAGCACTGGCGCTGGATCGATGCCTCGCGGGTGAGCCTGGAAAATTCCAGCCATCAACTGCACGAACGCATGACCGGGCAACTCGAACACTGGCGCTGGAGTTTCTATTCCTGGCGCCCCAGCGGTCTGGCGCTGGGCCTGGCCCTGAGACTCTGGCAGCGGCTCAAACCCTTGTTGCAGAAATGGCAAGCCAAACGGGCAGCAGCGACGGTTGCCACTGCACCGGCGCCCGTTGCCGCAGCGGTCAAAGCAACGAAGCCAACCGACACAAACAGGGAGGGCGACCATGCCTCGCCAAGTCATAGTCAACGCTGACGATTTCGGTCTCAGCCCGTGCGAAAACGCGGTAATCCTGGGCGCCTTCCAGGCGGGGGTGATCAGCTCCGCCACGGCCATGGCCAATATGCCGGCCTTCGAAGCGGCGTGCGTCATGGCCCAGCATCCGTTGCTCAAGGACCGGATCGGCCTGCATTTCAACCTCACGTATGGGCGTCCGTTGAGTCAGTCGATTCTGGGTCGAAGGAACTTCTGTGACAGCCATGGGGTGTTCGATCTCAACCTGTCCCGCCATCGCCTCTGGCTCAGCCGGGGGGACCGCGACGCAGTGCTGGAGGAGCTCAACGCCCAATGGCAACGCTGCGTGGACAACGGTGTACGGCCCAGCCACATCGATTCCCATCAACACGTTCACAACATCTGGCCCATTGGTGAGATCGTCGCCCGCTTCGCCGCGAGCCAAGGGGTGGCCGTGCGCCTTGCGCGCAATCTGGGGCAAAACCTGAGCTTGCCCAAGCGCGTGTTCAAAACCTTGCTCAACAGTCGTTTGCAGAGCCTGGCGGGTGTGACTGCGGATTATGTGTGCACACCGGTGGACCTGCGCAATGAGGCCATGCCGACCGATGGTGTGCTGGAAATCGTGGCTCATCCGACTCAGCTTGGCGCTGATTTCGGTGATGCCTATTTGCAGCCAGAAGAGTCTCTAACCCTTGTTCTAGAGCGGCGTCTTCACGGTGTGCCGCGGGCGTCCTATGGTGTTTTGAACAGCCATTTGGTGACCGGTGAAGCCGCGCTCGAATGAGTTACATACGTTGCAACACATTCAAAGCTGGCGCTTTGATATGAACTTTCAAGCTTGATCTATACCCATCAAAAGCGTTTCCACCCACACCCTGGCTTAGGCTAAGGAGAGCGTCATGAGCATCATCGAAAAGCTTCGCGAACGCATAAAACAAAAGGGCCTGAGCCGCACGTTCAACACGCTGTGGAAACGCTACGTGTTTTTTCATTGGGAGCTTTTATGGATGGAACGGGACCTGATCAGCCCGGTACCGCCGCACAAACTGCGTCCTTATTCGGGACTGCGCATGGTGACCATCACCCCCGAAAACGCCAGCGCCTTCGGCAAGCATTTTGGTGACCGCGTCGGGACCATGGCCGAACTCGCCACCGAGGGTCACACCGGGCACATGTATCTGGACGAAGAAGGCCACGCTGTTGCGTTCATCTGGGGCAGCGTCCGCGACTACCACGACCGTCACTATTACGGCTGCTGGTTCCCGGTCAAACCTGGTGAGTTCTTCGAGTTCGGCGGCGAAATGGCCCGCCCCTACTTCGGCACCAGCCTGTCGGTGGATGCTCAGGTAGACCTCTGGGCGGCAATGGCAGCCCAAGGCTGCAACAAGGTGGTGGACGTCTGCGAAACCCACAACATCCCTGCCCTGAAGCTGCACATCCGCATGGGCTACCACGAACAGGGTCGCGTTACCCACGTCTACGGCCTGTTCGGACTCTGGCGCTTCTACCGCGAAACCCGCTACACCGGCTCACGGCTTGATCCGCTGCGCAAACCGGGACGGCCAGTGGTAACAGGGGCGGCTAGCGCCTGATATCCGATAGACAGACCGAGTTGCGGCCATCGCGAGCAGGCTCGCTCCCACAGTAGATCCTCAGCGCACGAAGATTTTGTGTTCGACGACGATCCAATGCAGGAGTGAGCCTGCTCGCGATGGCGGCGGCACATTCGGTATTGAGGTGACTGACAGAGAGCTATCGCGAGCAGGCTCGCTCCCACACTGGATCTCCAGCGCACGCAGATTTTGTGTTCGACGACGATCCAATGTAGGAGTGAGCCTGCTCGCGATGGCGGCGGCACATTCGGCATTGATGTGACTGACAGAGAGCTATCGCGAGCAGGCTCACTCCTACAGTGGATTTTCAGCGCACGAAAATTTTGTGTCCGACGACGATCCCACAGTAGATCCTCAGCGCATGCGTATTTCGTGTTCGACGACGATCCAATGTAGGAGTGAGCCTGCTCGCGATGGGCGCGACTCGGTCTCAGCGCTTCACCCCCACCCACGTAAAACACAACGGCAACTGCGCCGTCTGCCGCTCATACCGGTCATAGAGTTCCTCGCGGTTGGAATGCGGGTACTCCTTGAAATGGCTGATCTGCAGTCCCGCCTCGATGGCGCCGGTGAAGATGGCGCCCAGGGTGTGGACGAACCAGTAGGACGACGCGGTGTGCTGGTCGACTTTGCCTTCGTAGACGATCGGCTGGTCCTGCACGAACGGCTCGCTGCGAAAGTACGAGCTGTCCAGACGATAGGGATCGGCGGCCTCGGGGTCGACCATTTCCAGGAAGGGGTGGGTTTCGTACACCACCAACGCACCGCCGGGCTTGAGGGTCTGCGCGACATGGTGGAAGAATTCGCCGATGTCGGGCATCCAGTTCAAGACGCCGATGGTGATCAGCGCCACGTCGAAGCGGTCATGCAATTCAGCCGGCAGGTGATGAATGTCGGCCTCGATGAATTCGGGCTCATGGGGTGAGAGTCCAGCCAGTTCCCGCGCCTGATCGAGAAACGCGTCGGACTGGTCGACGCCCACCACGCTGCGAGCCCCCAGCGCAAACAGCGAAAGACTTTCCCGTCCGTTGTTGCAGCCCAGTTGCACCACGTCCTTGCCCTCGACGCCGACCTGCTCCAGTACACCGCGAAGTGTGTCATCGATGCAGCAAAAATCGCGATGACTGACCGCCTCCACCAGAGCCTGCCAATCGGGCGCGTCCTTGTGGTGTCGGGCGGAGTCGTTCCAGGCATCGCGGTTGCTGGCGATGGCATTTTTTTTGGTCGGCATTTCCATTGCACACTCCAGAATCCGGGTCATTGTTGACCGGCACGAGTCTAGATCAGGGTGCTGAAAAACCCCATTGGGCGTTTGTTGGAATGTTGTAATCCGGGCGCCGCGAACGCGTGCCCGTAGGGCAGCTATAGTTAATGGCCTTGGGGAAGTGCGGGAAAACCGATTTCGCAGGTGTTGCCATGAAAAAAACTGATCTGACGCTGTTGTTCGCCCTCAGCCTGACCGCCCTCACCGGCGCCCAGGCGGACGATATCCTGACACCCACCACTGACTACAGCAGTGAGTTCAATTATTACGGGGCCGACCAGCCCTTCGCCCACCCGGTGCCGCCCTCCCTGAGCACCGTGCCGCCTCGGTCATACATCCCGACCGCACCTCAGGATTTCATCCCGATTGCCAGCCAGCATGAGTTCCACGACTCAATATTACCGACCGTCGCGGATGCCTCAGTCCGGGTATTCATCCGCTCCTACGATCCGGTACGTGGCGTCTACGTCAACCAGGAAGTCCTCGACCCCACATGCGTGCTCGAATGCCTCATCCGTCAGGGGGCAACGTTGCAATAAACCTCACCACTGGCGTTTGTCCGGGCGTGCGAGGCCGAGCTTTTCGATCCGGTAACGCAGCATGTCGCGGCTCAGGCCCAGCAAGCGTGCGGACTTGGTGACGTTCCAGTCGGTCTTGTCGAGCATCTTGCGCACCATGTCGCGCTCGACTTCCGGCAGGTTCATCGACTCGGTGCCGTTGTAGGCCGGTCGCGGTTCGTGGTGCTGGGGTTCTTGCAGCACGATCGGATCATCCACCAGGCTCAGGCAGACGTTGAGCTGATGGGCGGCAATCGTATCGCTTTGCGCCAACAACACGGTTTGCTCAAGCATGTTGCGCAATTCACGCACGTTGCCCGGCCAACTGTAGCTGAGCAGCAACTCTTCAGCCTGGTCACTGAAATGCAGGTGCGGTTTGCCATAGCGTTTGCCGTGGATCGCCAGGAAATGCCGGGCCAGCAGCAGGATATCGGCGCCGCGGGCATACAGGCGCGGCACCTTGATCGAAATAATGCGCAAACGGAAGAACAGGTCACGACGGAACTTGCCCTGTTGCACCATTTGTTCGAGGTTGCAGTTGGTCGCGCTGATTACCCGCAAATCGACCTTGCGTTCCTTGACCGAGCCGACCCGGCGGATGGTTCGGTCTTCCAGCAGCTTCAGCAGTTTGGCTTGCAGCAGCAGGTCCATTTCACCGACTTCATCGAGGAACAGCGTGCCGCCATCGGCCGCTTCCACCAGACCAACTCGACGGTCCTTGGCGTCGGTGAAGGCGCCCTTCTCGTGGCCGAACAGTTCCGACTCCACCAGATTGGAAGGGATCGACGCGCAGTTGAATTCAATGAACGGACCTTTGCTGCGCGGACCGTCGAAGTGCAGCGCCCGGGCCACCAGTTCCTTGCCGGTACCGGTCTCTCCTTCCACCAGCACGGGCGGCAGGTCGGTGTTGGCCATGCGCCGCTCGGCGTCGAGCAACTGGGTAATGGTGTTTTTCAAGTATTGCATCGGCGCCGATTCGCCGATCAATGCCTGTACGCCTGACTTCTGCGCCTCGCGCTCCTGATAAAACGACAGCGTGCGCTCCATTCGATCAGTGGCCAGGGCCTTGTCCAGCAGCAGCTTGAGTTCCGGCAAGGCCACCGGTTTGGTGACGTAATGAAAAGCGCCCTCTTTCATCGCCACCACGGCATCTTCGACGTTGCCGTAGCCGGTCATCATGATCACCTTCAGATCCGGCGCGCTGATGCGCAGCTTCTGGATCAGGTCGTGACCGCTCATGCCCGGCAGCGAGTTGTCGGTCAGCACCACATCAGGGGTGAACGTACCCAGTTTATCCAACGCCTCTTCAGCCGAATGGCAGACCGTCACCTCGAAGTCTTTGCGCTCCAGGTAGGTCTGAATATTCTCGGCCAGGAGTTCATCATCCTCGACCAGCAGTATGCTGTGCTCCATATTCCCCTCCCGTTGCCACTTTGAAATTGAGACAGACGCGGGTTCCTTCCTGCTCCTGGCTGGTCAGTTCGACCGAGCCTTCGAAACGCTCCATTATTCGTTTGACGAGGGCCAGGCCAACGCCCAACCCTCCCTGTTTGGTGGTGAAAAACGGCTTGAAGACCATCTGTTGCTGCTGCTTGGTCATGCCTTTGCCGGTATCGCTCAGGGTCATCCGCACCTGAGCGGGCCTGGGGTGCTCAATACCGATACTGAGCAAACCGCCCTTGGGCATGGCCTCAAGGGCATTGGCAATCAGGCTATTAAGAATCTGGGTGAGCAGCACCCGTTGGCTGACGACCGGTGGACAGGTCTGCGGCGTGAAACGCACCTCCACGTTCGAGCGTCGGATCAGCGCGTCGAAAGCGCTCAGGGTGTCATCAATGGCCAGCACCAGGTCCACCATTTCGGAGTCGTCGTTTATCGGCCGCAACGACACCAGCAACTCCCGGACCCAGCGCGACATGCGATCGACCTGGTTGATGATGTCGCCGATGTTTTTCTGCGCACTCTGGCTGGCGATTTCCTGGGCCAGTTCGGCGCTGGAGCGTATGTTCGCCAGCGGATTGCGCAAGCTGTGGGCGACGGCCGAGGACATTTCTCCCAAGGCGACGAAGGTCTCGTTAGTGATCAATTGTTTTTGCTGGCTCTGCAGCAACACGGACGCACGCCGCACGATCCAGAACAGCCCTAGGTAGATAAGCAGGCCACCGAGCAAGGTCGCCAGCCAGATCGCCTTGAAGCCACGCTGAATGCGTTCCACCAGGTCCGCCGGTTCCTTGTAGATCTCGACCATGGCAATGACCTTGCTTTTGTCGGCATTGAACATCGGGATGTAATTCTCGATGAACAGGTACTTGGGCTCGCGCAACAGCATCTGTTCGGGACGTTCCTCGTCGATCTGGTGATAGCTGGTGGAGACCGGCTCCTTCATTTCAAAGGATTCGTCCAGTTCTTCATCACCTTCGACGCGCATGCCGATCATCTGTGGATTGGTCGACCAGACCACCGTGCGATCCAGGGCATACACCACCGCCAACAGCGTGTCCGGCAAGTGTTCGACGTGATCGAGAAACTCAATGCGGGCAGCGGCACGGGCACCTGGGTTTACGTCGGGATAGGCGTTGTCTTCGCGCGGATCGAGCATCTCGCCCATGGTTCTTTTCAGGGTGATGCCGGCGTGGCGAATTTCCGCATCACCGATGGCCTGAATGAATTGCGCAGTCAGCATGGAATCACGCTCGATGCTCTCATCGACAACAAACCGCGTGGACACATAACCCAACCCCATCGCCACCGCCGCAATGATGAGAAAGCTTCCCAGCGAAAACCAGCGCAGCAGATTGAACTGTCCACTTCGACTTTGGCCTTCTGCTGCCGGGGCGTCCGGCGCAGGTACTTTTTGTTGTTCCAGTATCTGCATGGGTCTTGTCCAGGGTGCTTGCATCAAGCCTTTTCAGTCATGTTTCGGATCAGTGTAGGTGGCATTGATCGTGGTCGACGGCTTCACTGATAGTATTTCGCCGCTATGGCACCTGCGCCGCTTGTAGCGGTTGCTGGCGATCGGTTTCTTCCTGCAAAAACCCAAGAATTGACTGCGCAGCATTCTCGTCCAGACGCAGATTGGGCATGGGGATTTTGTCGAAGCGTTCAAACAGTGCCAGCGCGAGCGGGTCCTTTTCAGCGAGCATGCGGTCCGGTTCGCGAATCCAGCGGTTGAGCCAGGCCAGATCCCGTTGGCGCGTCACGCCGACCAGGTCCGGGCCGAACGCCTCAAACAACACCATCTGCTGAGTGAACGGCTGAGCGCCAAAGAGAGGGCTCGGTTTGCCATTGGTGGGGTAGTTGAAACTGGTCTGCATGGCAGGCGACAGGATGTTTTCCGTGCGCGTCGTGTCTCGGCTGCCTTTGACGCCGTCGGGCAAATCGAAGGAATCTGCGTTGGCCTCGGGCAGGGTCAAAATGGCGTTCAGCGCCGCGGCTTCGTCAGCCGGTTCATCGTAGTATGCCGAGGGGTCGGAAGGTTCTGGCTGTCGCTCGTCAACGATCGGGCTGGCCTGTAGCGTCGTGGTGCCGAGCGTCATTGTCAGGAGGACGCTCAAAGGTGTCAGGAGTCCGAACCACTTGCAGGGGGGCCGCGCGTTTCTGTCCATCACCAGCCGCCTCGACGTCATGAAGGAGGTGGTGGTGGCTTTGCAAGGAGCTCGCCAGATCCATAACACTTTTATACAAAAGCATTAACACCTAACAAAACAATGGCTTATCAACAACGATGCACCCCGACCGGCGAAACGACTGGGTCCTGGTACCCGCTAGCGGGGAAAGTTCACACCCATGTTCAGGGAATCCGCTTGAACGACAGACGGACGCAAGTGCCCTCGCCTTCACGGCTACCCAGGCTTACCCCGCCGCCGAAACGCTCCATGATCCGCTTCACCAGCACCAACCCGACACCCAGCCCGCCCTGCTTGGTGGTGAAGAATGGGCGGAACGCCATCCGGCGCTGTTCTTCGTTCATGCCTTTGCCGGTGTCGCACACGGCGACGCCAATGCCCCGGGTATCGGTCGGCTCCAGGGTAATGGTCAGTGTGCCACCCCGTTCCATCGCTTCCACGGCATTGGCCAACAGGCTGTTGAGGATCTGCGTAAGCTGCACCTGCTGGCTCAACACCATCGGCGTCTCCTGCGGCTCGAACACCACCTGCACACCGGCCTTGGCAATCTGATGCTCGAAGGCCATAAGGCTGTCATGCAGGGCCGCCACCAGGTTCACCGGCTCGGCGTCATCATTGAGCGGGCGTAAGGACTGCAGCAATTCCCTGACCCACTTCGACATGCGATCCACCTGACCGATGATGTCGTTGATGTTCTTGTGGGCCAGGCCAGTGTCGAACTCCAGGGCCAGTTCGGCGCTGGAGCGTATGGTCGCCAATGGGTTGCGCAGGCTGTGGGCCACCGCCGAGGACATCTCCCCGAGTGCCACGAAGGTTTCGTTGGTAATCAGTTGTTTTTGTTGCACTGCCAGCAAAATGGCTGCCCGGCGCACGATCCAGTACAACCCGAGATAAATCAGTCCGCCGCCCAGGGCCGTGGCCAGCCAGATCAGTACCAGGCCGCGCTCCATGCGATCGATCAGGTCCCTGGGCTCCTTGTAGATCTCGACCATCGCCGTGACGGTATTGCCATCGGCATCGAACAGCGGGATGTAATTCTCTATGAAGATGTAGTCCGGGGGCGTGATGAACTTCTGCTCCATGCGGCTTTTGTCGACGTTGTGATAACTGGCCGACACTGGAGTCTTGGAAGCGAAGGCCTGGTCCAGGTCTTCGTCGGCATGGATCGTGGTGCCCATCAGTGCCGGGTTGGTGGACCAGATCACCATGCGGTCAGGGGCATAAATGTTCGCCAGAATCACGTCTGGCAAATGATGGATATGGTCGAGGAATTCACCACGGGCACTGGCGCGGGCCATCGGATCAACGTCAGGAAAATCCCTGTCCTTGCGCGGGTCCAGCAGCTCGCCCATGGTTCGCACGTTGGGGATCGAGACATGGCGCACCTCGGCGGAGGCAATCGCTTGAATGAACTGGGAGGTGAGCAAGGCATCGCGCTGCACGCTTTCGGTAATCACGAACCGCGTCGACACCGCCCCCAGCGCCACGACCACCGTGCCGATCACGGCCATGCTGATCAGCGAGAACCAGCGCAGCAGATTGAACGGCTGTTTGCGCGAGCTCAGGCGGATATCGCCCTCTTCTTTCAGGAGGGTGGTGGTCTGACTGGTCATGGACGTTGTTCCCGGAAACTCCCTATAGGGTTATAGCCCACTGTCCGGTCTTTGCCCGACATCGGGTTTTTGTCCCCCCCACCCAATTC
>NZ_RXHX01000016.1:0-135370 GCF_005930655.1 Pseudomonas sp. FSL W5-0299 | reverse complement strand
ATCCCGAACTCAGCAGTGAAACGATGCATCGCCGATGGTAGTGTGGGGTTTCCCCATGTGAGAGTAGGTCATCGTCAAGATTAAATTCCCAAACCCCTATCTGCGTATGCAGGTAGGGGTTTTGTTTTGTCCGCAGGAAAGTTCTCCTCAAGCTACAACACAAATTTGCACAGTTATTTTCGACTCATGACACTAGAATAGGTCCAACTTTTTTCGGAGCCAGAGCCCTTATGCCAGATCCGGTTGACGCCCCCGGGCTGTCAGAATTACCGCTGGACGACTTGGTGGCCTGCCATGAGTGTGACTTGCTGATGCGCAAGCCTGAGCTTGCCCATGGCGAGAAAGCCCTGTGCCCGCGCTGCGGTTACGAACTCTACGCCCATCGGCACAACGTAGTGCAGCGCAGTCTCGCGTTGGTCATCGCCGCGCTGTTGTTGTACATCCCGGCGAACTTTTTACCCATCATGCAGCTCAATCTACTCGGGCAATCGTCGCAAGACACCGTCTGGACCGGCGTTGTCGGTCTGTTCGATACCGGCATGCAAGGCGTCTCGGTGATTGTGTTCCTGTGCAGCATGGGAATCCCGTTGCTCAAGTTGCTCTGCCAATTGGCCGTGCTATTGAGCATCCGGTTTGATATCGGACGCAGCTACGGTTTGCTGCTCTACCGTATTTATCACCATCTAAGGGACTGGGGGATGCTCGAGGTTTACCTCATGGGCGTACTGGTGGCGATCGTAAAACTGGCAGATATGGCAGCCATTACAGTAGGTCTCGGTTTGGCCTGCTTTATCAGTTTGTTGTTGGTCCAGGTCTGGTTGGAGGTCGTGATGTCGCCTCATCAGATCTGGCAGGCTTTGTCAGGAGAGGATGCCCATGCGGGCGATTGATGCAGGCATTCTGATTTGCACCGAATGCCATGAATTGAACAAGCAGGAAGCCGACACCGACGAGCAAACCTGCACCCGTTGCGGTGCGCTGGTGCACGCCCGTCGCCCGAACAGTGTCATGCGGACCTGGGCACTCCTGGTCACCGCAGCGATTCTCTACATTCCGGCCAACGTGCTGCCGATCATGACTGTCAGCTCATTAGGGCAGGGCGATCCCAGCACCATCATGTCGGGCGTTATCCAGCTGGTTCAGCACGGCATGATTCCCATCGCCGCCGTGGTTTTTATCGCCAGTATTCTGGTGCCGACGTTCAAGCTGGTGGGCATCGCGCTGCTGCTGTTTTCAGTACAACGTCGCCAGCCCCTCTCGGCACGCCAACGAATCTGGATGTACCGCTTTATCGAGTTCATCGGCCGCTGGTCGATGCTGGACATCTTCGTGATCGCCATCCTGGTGGCGGTCGTGAATTTCGGACGGCTTGCCAGCGTCGAAGCCAATCTTGGCGCCATCGCTTTCGCCAGTGTGGTGATTTTGACGATGCTTGCCGCAGTTACTTTCGATCCCCGACTGATTTGGGATAACACGGAGTCGGACGACGACCATGACTGATTTGCCTACAGCTAAAACCCGACCGGCTTCGAACTGGTCTGCCATCTGGGTGCTGCCCCTGATCGCCCTGATCATCGGCGGCTGGCTCGGCTGGCGTGCCTATAGCGAAACTGGCATCGAGATACAGGTGCGTTTCGAAAGCGGTGAAGGCATTCAGGCCAACAAGACTGAAGTCGTCTATAAGGGCATGCCAGTCGGCAAGGTGAAAACCCTTAAGCTCGATGACGAAGGCAGTTCCAAAGGTGTGATCGCCACCGTCGAGATGAACAAGGACGTGGAGCAATACCTCAAGACCAGCACCCGTTTCTGGCTGGTCAAACCGAGCGTGACCCTGGCTGGTATCACCGGGCTGGAAACGCTGGTGTCCGGCAACTACGTGGCCATCAGCCCCGGCGAGGGCGAGCCTACCCGCAAGTTCAAGGCCCTGGCTGAAGAGCCCCCGCTGTCAGACTCTCAGCCCGGCCTGCACCTCACCATCAAGGCTGATCGTCTCGGTTCACTGAATCGCGGCAGCCCCGTGTTCTACAAGCAGATCAAGGTCGGCCAGGTCAAAAGCTACTTGCTGTCGGAAGATCAAAGCACAGTCGAGCTCAAAGTGTTCATTGAGCCCACCTACGCCAATCTGGTGCGCAAACACACCCGTTTCTGGAACGCCAGCGGCATCAGCATCGACGCCAACCTGTCTGGTGTAAAAGTGCGCAGCGAATCGCTCGCCAGCATCGTCGCCGGCGGTATCGCTTTCGCCACGCCGGAGAACCGCAAGGACAGCCCGCCCACCGATCCAAGCCTGCCGTTTCGCCTCTACGAGGACTTCGATGCCGCCGCTGCCGGTATTCGGGTCAAGGTCAAACTCAGCGATTTCGAAGGCCTGCAGGCCGGCCGTACTCCGGTCATGTACAAAGGCATCCAGGTCGGCAACCTGAAAGCACTGAAGGTCGATCCGGACCTGAATGCCGCCACTGCCGAATTGACACTTGATCCACTGGCCGAGGATTACCTGGTCGAAGGCACTCAGTTCTGGGTGGTCAAACCGTCGATTTCCCTTGCGGGCATCACCGGGCTGGAGGCCTTGGTCAAAGGTAACTACATCGCTGTGCGACCGGGCGACAAAGGGGCCGCGCCGCAACGTGAATTTGTGGCCAGACCCAAGGCGCCGCCGTTGGACCTGCGTTCGCCCGGTCTGCACCTGGTGTTGTTCACCGAAAACCTGGGTTCGCTGGAAGTCGGCAGTCCGATTCTCTATAAGCAGGTCAAGGTTGGTTCGGTGCAGAGCTATCAGTTCTCCAAAAAGAAGAAGCAACTGGTGATCGGTGTCCACATCGAGAAGGAATACGAAGGCTTGGTCAATGCCTCGACACGCTTCTGGAATGCCAGCGGAATCACGCTCACAGGCGGACTGACCGGTGGAATCCAGGTCAAAAGTGAATCGTTGCAAAGCCTGATGGCCGGCGGCATCGCTTTCGAAACCCCCGAAGCCAAGGCGCCGTTGCAAAAACGCATTCCGCGTTTCCGCCTGTTCGCCAGCCATGAGGAAGCCAACCAGAAAGGCGCCGTGGTTACGATCAAGGTCGATCGCGCCGATGGCTTGCGCAGTGGCACTCCCGTGAGATTCAAAGGCTTGGATGTCGGCAAGATCGAAGATGTCGACCTCAGTGATGACCTGCAATCGGTGATGCTCACCGCACGAATCACCGAAGTGCCGGAGCGCATTGCCCGGGTCGGCAGTCAGTTCTGGGTGGTCAAGCCTGAGTTGGGCCTGATCAAGACCTCCAACCTGGAAACGCTGGTAACTGGCCAATACATCGAAGTGCAGCCAGCAGCGAAGAATCTGGGGCCGCAGAAGAACTTCGTCGCCCTGGCCACTCCACCGGAATCGGCCAAGCAAGAAGCCGGTTTGAGTCTGGTGTTGAGCGCCGCTCGCCGTGGTTCACTGAAAATCGGTGTGCCGGTGACGTACCGCGAGGTCACCGTGGGCAAGGTGACGGGCTATGAATTGGGTCAGACCGCTGACCGTGTGTTGGTGCACATTCTGATCGAGCCGAAATACGCGCCCTTGGTGCGCAGCGGCACACGTTTCTGGAACACCAGCGGTTTCGGGTTCGACTACGGCTTGTTCAAAGGCGCGACGGTCCGTACCGAATCGTTGGAAACGCTGATTCAGGGCGGTATCGCCTTCGCCACGCCGGAGGGTGATCGCATGGGCAATCCGGCGCGGCCTGAGCAGACGTTCCCGCTGTTCGACAAGTTTGAAGATGAATGGCTGACCTGGGCGCCGAAGATTTCACTCGGTAAATAGACTATTGGTGTTCCTGCTGCCGCCATCGCGAGCAGGCTCGCTCCCACAAGGTATTTGCTGAGACCACGGATTTGTGATCGACACCAACCCCCTGTGGGAGCGAGCCTGCTCGCGAAGAGGCCCTCAAGTACACTGAATCACTAAAAAGATATGCCCAAAAAAAGGCCGCGATCCATTGGATCGCGGCCTTTTTAATGCCTTCGATTAACGCAAATCAAACCGCGTCCAGCTCCGGCTCATCTGCTTCAACGTTAACCACAGTCTTCACCTCATCATGCCGACGGATGTACTTCCAGTCCGCCTCATCGATGTAGATCCCGTTTGGCCCACTGCCACCTTCCAGGTCGATCGCCACACTGGCGCAAACCTGCGGTTTCACACTCGCCAGGATCGGCACAAAGCCCAATTGCAGGCTGGTTTCCAGCAGCGCAGCCTGGTTCTTCTCGTCGATGTCCGCCGCCTCGTCGAGGTAGTACGGCAGGCGCACGCGACCGGCTTGATCACGGTCCATCAAGTGCAGCAACAAGTACATGTTGGTCAGCGCCTTGATGGTCATCGTGGTGCCGTTGGAGGCCGCGCCGTCGATGTCGGTGTGAATCACCGGCTGGCCGTTGACCTTGGTAATCTCGAACGCCAGTTCGAACAAGTCCTTGAGGCCGAGCTGGTTGTGGTTAGCCGCCACCAGACGGGCCAGGTATTCCTTGGCTTCTTCGTTCTTGTTGTCCTGATCGGCGCTTTGGCTCAGGTCGAAGACCGAAAGGGTTTCGCCTTCCTCGTACTGACCGGCGCTGTGGATGATCTGGTCGATGTGCTTGAGGGCTTCCTTGTTCGGCGCGAGCACGATGCGGAAGCTCTGCAGGTTGGAGACCTGACGTTTGTTGATCTCGCGGTTGAACAGCGCCAGTTGATGCTCAAGGCTGTCGTAGTCGCTGCGGATGTTGCGCAGGGTCCGGGCGATGTCGGTCACCGCCGCACGGCGCGCCTTGCCGAGGGTCAGCGCTTCGTCGGTGCGGTGCGCGTAAGCGTTGATCAGCAGTTGCAGGCGACGCTCCATATCGTCTTCGCTGTCGAACTTGGCCACGCCCTTGAGGCGAACCTGCGCATAAAGCGCCTCGATCTGGCCGTCGCTGCGCTGCAAACCCTGCCAGCTGTCCTGATAGTCGTTGAGCAGCGGCAGCAGGTTGTCCATGGAATCATCGATCGGGTCCATGAACGGCGTACCGAACGGCAGGTCTGCGGGCAACAGCTGCCGGCGGCGCAGAGCGTCGTCTAGGGTGCGTTGCTTGGCTTCCATGTCGCCGATCTGCCGGCCGACCAGTTGCAGCTTGGCGGACAGTTGCTGGACGCGCTCGGTGAAGGCATCGCTGGAACGCTTCAATTCGTCCTGCGCCGCTTCCATCTGCGCCAGTTGCTCCAGCTTGTCGCCTTCTTCGGCGCTCAGGGTTTGTGCACGGCGGAAATCTTCCAGGGCTTTTTGCGCATCCAGCACTTGCTGGTACAGCGCTTCGGTCTGGGTCTTGCTCGCTGCGCGGTCGGCGACCACGGCAGCCTGGGTTTTCAGTTGCTTGAGTTCTTTCTCCAGGCGGTCTTTCTGATCGCGCAATGCCGCGCGGTCGGCCAGGGCTTGCAGGGCTGGCGGCTCAATGTGCGAGATGTCGATGGTCAGGCCTGGTACTTCGAAACGCTCGCCTTTGAAGCCGTCGAGGATCAGCTCCAGGGATTTGACCCACTGACCGTCCTCATCCAGCGTAATGCCATGCTCACCCAGCGGCAGGCTGAACAGCGCGCTGTTGAACAGACGCATCAAACGCTCAACGTCCTGCTGCGAGAACTCTTCGCGCAGACGGGCGTAGCTGTTGTTGTCGGCGTGATCGAGTTGCTGTTTCACCGATTTCAGGCGTTTTTCCAGGTCCCGCAGACGTTCTTCGAGGTCTTCGGCAGAGAACTGCCGCGACTGGGCCAGCGCACCGGCCAGTTCATCGTGCGCGTCCTTGGCCGCGAGCAGTTGCTGCTCCAGCACTTTGACGTCATCGACCAACGCGAAGCGATTCTTCAACGCCGAGAGTTCTCCGAGCCAACGCTGGATGCCGGTTATTTCCCGCTCCAGGCGCATCAACTCCTGAGTGCCGCCACGCTGATCGTTTTGCAGCGCGTCCTGTTCGTTGCGGTAGTGCTCGGCCTGAATCGTCAGCTCTTCCTTGCGCGCACTGGCGTAATCCGACCAAGTGCCAAGCAACGAATCGAGCAGCGGAGAGATACGGTGCAACTTGCCGCGCAGAATATTGCGCTGGGTCACGCCGGCGGCGAGGGCTTCAACCAACGGGCCGGCGGTGACCAGCGAGTTGTAGTCCTGCTCCATGCGGCGTACATCGCGGAACGCTTCTTCGCACGCGGCGATGTAATCGACGCTGCCGGAACGCAGACTGTGTTCAAACGCATCGAGGAACAGCTGCTTGAGCTTGGCCGCGGTGATTTCGCGCATGTGCAGCAGGTTGATGAACAGTGCGCGGAACGTCTTCAGGCTCTGCTCGCTGGTGGAGCGCAGCGGGATCAGGGTCAGGTCCAGCGGGATTGAGGTGTGACCGCCGACCAGCAAGCGACGCAGCTCATCCGGCTTGAGTTCATAGGCTTTCAGGCCCTCACGCTCAAGGTTGGTGAACAGCTCTTTCTGGCGCAGGCAGGTGTCGTTCTTCTGGTAATGCGCCAGGTCCAGTTTGCCGGCGTAGGCAAAGAACTGGTGACCGAAACCACCGCCCGGGCCACGCCCGACCACGCCGATGACGTGCGGGCCGTGGGGCAGCGAGACTTCGACCAGGATGTAACTGGTGTCCGAGGCGAAGTAGAAACGACGGGATTGTTCCAGGCTGTACTTGCCGAAACTCATGTCCGACATGCGCGCCAGAATCGGAAACTGCAACGCGTTGATCGAGGCGGATTTACCGAGGTTGTTCGCGCCGTAGACCGACAACGGTTCTTCCAGTGGAAACAGGCCGAGGCTGTAACCGGCGGTGTTCAAAAGGGCAAAGCGGCGAATGCCGTAGCGTTCCTTGCTCATGCGTCGGTCTCCTGTTCTTCTGCAATGGCGCGGGCCATGGCGTCTTCTTCGCTTTCTTCTTCGAAGTCACTCAGATCGAGCGGATCATCGGTTTGCAGCAGTTTTTCGTCGCTGTCGTCATCGATCAGCACCGGAACCGGCAGCGGTAAGACGCTGTGCAGGCTGGCCGCCAGATCGCGGTCTTGTTGAACCGACAGGCAAACGTCGAGGAAACGATGCATCGGCGGCAGGAAGCGGTAGATGCCGTTTTCTTCGCCGGCAAAACCGAGCTGGGTCATGCGGCGCATGATTTTTTCTTCGAGTTCTTCCACGGTCTGCACTTCGGCCTGGATGAACAGGTCGCGGTATTTTTCCAGCAAGGACGGCAATTCATCGCGGCCGAGGCTGCCACCGTCGAGTACGGCGACCGGGTCACGGCCCTGATCCGCCAAGTGCTCGACGAGGATGAAGGTGAACAACGCCAGACGTTGCGCAGTCTTGTTCACCGCTGCCGCCGCAAGGTCCGGCACGAAGTAATAGAAACCACGGGTGTCGCAGACCAACTCATAGCCCAGCGCCCTGAACAGCGTGCGGTACTGGTCCTGGAAGTTCGACAGTTGCGCGTACAACTCCGGGTCGCGGCGGCTGACGTGGTAGCCCTTGAACAGCTCGCGAAAGATCGGCGCCAGTTGGGACAGTTCGGATAGATCAAGATGCATGTGGGGTGCTCGCAGAATCCTCGGCGGCGGTGTCGCGGGCCGAGAGCAGGGCGAAGGAGCGCAGGCTGACCTGGTGCTCGTGAGTGTGGTAATCGCGGCGTTCCAGACGCTCGCGTGTGAAGCGTTTTTCCCGCGACAGGCGCGAGAACCAATAAAGCAATTCGTCGGTGGCGCCGTCCGGCTCCTGCTCCAGCAGCCAGGTCATCAGGTCCGGCATCGGCAGGGCGTCTTCGCAGCGTTCGAGCATTTCCCGAACCGTGCGTGGCGCGCGCGGCGCTTCGCCTTTCTGCGTTTTGTGGGCCTTGGGGAAGCGCGCCGGTTTCGGCTCGAATCGGGCCAGCGCATAAACGTAGGCTTCGACCTGACTGGCGCTGCCGAGGAAGGTGCTTTGCGGGCGGGTGAACATCGGCATCGCCGCTTGCGGCACCGCATCGATGCCTTTGCGACGAATGGCCGACAAGGCCAGCGCAGCGCCTCGGGTCACGGCGTTGTGTCGACGGGCTTCTTCACGCAACGGCAGCAGCAATTCGCGGGCGTGGCGCAGGGTCAGTTGGGCGCTGGTCTGCATTTCGAGGATGCGTGCGTGAGTACGCAGCAGCATGTCGTCGTCGACCAGGTGACCGAGGCGCTGTTGTTCGGTGAGCATGCGCAGCAGGACGTTCTCGACCTTGCGCACGCCTTGCTCGAAGGCGCCGTCGGCGTTCACCAACTGAATCATCGGCTCGACGTATTCGTCCCAGGTCGCCAGTACTTCGGCGTAACGCTGACGCAGCGGGATCTGCCGGTCGCTGGTCTTGGCGCGTTCGGCGACGGCCACCAGGGCCTGTTCGTCGTTGGCGAGTTTCTTCAATACATCGCGTACGCGCATGTCGAGCAAACGCAATTGGCGCGCCAGATCGTGGCCATCGCGAATGTCGAAAGCGTCCTGGATATAACCGGCCAGACGTTCGAGGTGACGCAGATAGGCTTCGATCTCCAGGCACAGGCCCAGACGGTGCTCACGGCGCAGGTAAGCGAGGAAGTCGTGGATCTGCGCATTGAGCTCGAAACGGTTCGGGCTTTTTGCCACGGGAACCAGAATGTCGAGGCGGATCCACACGTCCAGCAGGCTGGTGATGTCCTGCGGCGTACTGTCGAGTTGCTGGGCGGCCAACTGTGAACGCAGTTCGTTGAGGCTCAATGTGCCTTGGTCGAAGTGCTCGCACAGTGGCTCCAGAAGTGCCCAGTGTTCAGCGAGGGCGCGCAAGACGCGCTTGGGTTCGATCATCGGAATGGCCGGCTGGTTGGCGATTAAAAGCCGCGATTGTACTGCATCGGGACCGATGCGATTCACTCTCGGGACGGGCTGTCGCTGTTTCTAAGGGAAAGAGTATCGATCAAGCGCGGGCGATCTTGAGCGAAGGGCGGTAGAATCAGCGCACTTTAGTTATCCACAAGTGGCCGACCTTTGCTAATCGAGTCCCGTCGCCGCGCCTATTTGACTGCCATGCAGGTGGTCAACTGGCTGCCGCGCACTGAATTGCCCTTTGCCGCGCCATCGCGTCCCGAGCTGATGGAGATGCCGGAGCCGTTGGTCGTCGCGCCGGTGGTGCCTGCCTCTGTGCCAGCACCTGCCGCTGCGCCAGTGGTGGCACCGACGGAGCGCGTCAAGATCGAGGTGCCGCGGCCATCGCTGGCCAGCACCCGCACGAACGCCAAGGTCGAAGAAGACGCCGCGCCGGTCGTCGCCAAGTCTGTGCCAGTGCCGCCACCGCGTTTTTCCCTGCAATTGCTGCGCGCTGGTCGGTGCCTGCTATTGGTCGAGTTACCCACAGGCGAAACGTTCCAGACCCGCGATCCAGCCTATCTGCTGCTCAAAGACATGCTGCGCGCCGCCGGTCTGCCGGACAGCCCGCAGATCATCGGCGAGCCGGTGCGCTGGCCGCTGTTGGCCCGGGGCACCATGGATCAGGGGCCGGAAGCCGCTCGGGACTTCGTGCAAGGTTTTCTCTCGGCCCGGCTGGAAGACGCTCCGTGCGTTTGCGTGTGGCTGATCGGCCTGCCAGCGGTGCGTTTTGCCGGTGAGGCGAACGCCGAATCCTTCAACCGTGAACTCCAGGTCGAAGGCCTGGGCTCGGTCTGGGCCCTGCCGGGCCTGGAATTATTAATGGAAGAGCCACAGCGTAAGGCTGATGTCTGGCAAGCCATGCGTCGGCTGATGGCGCGCTGGAAAGAATCAAATGAGTGACGCTGTATCGTTCCGCCCGATGACCGAGGCGGACCTGGACGCTGTACTGAAAATCGAATACGCGGCGTACAGCCATCCCTGGACCCGCGGGATTTTTCTGGATGGGCTGGGCAAGTACCAGATCTGGCTGATGTTCGAAGGGCAGCAACAGGTCGGTCACGGCGTGGTGCAGATCATTCTGGATGAAGCGCATCTGCTCAACATCACCGTCAAGCCCGAGAATCAGGGCCGTGGGCTGGGTTTGACGCTGCTGGAGCATTTGATGTCCCGGGCGTATAACGCCAAGGCGCGGGAATGTTTTCTGGAAGTGCGCGACAGCAACCGTGGCGCGTTCAAGTTGTATGAGCGTTATGGGTTTAACGAGATTGGGCGGCGGCGGGATTACTACCCCGCGGTGGGAGGGCGGGAAGATGCCGTGGTCATGGCCTGCACTTTGGTCGACTGAGCCTTTTTGAAGCTTCGCGGGCAAGCCTCGCTCCTACAGGACTGGTGTCTTACCCATCCCGTAGGAGCGAGGCTTGCCCGCGAAGGCGTCCTGACTGACATCTACGATCAACGATTACCGTCCATCGGATCCCGCCGCGCCATCTCCGCCTCATCCAGCCCATTGCCCCCGCCAATATCGTCTTCATCGACAATACTCAAATCCCAATCCGCCTGATTGCCCTCACCGGCCTCATGGGCATCCCGCGCACCGTCTTCACGGATCAACGTTTCCGGGCTCATGTCATCATCTGTAGACTCATGGTCATCGGTCGAGGCCCCCGTCATGCCCGCTTCACGCACACGTTCCCGAGGCATCAGCCGTTCGCGCTCGGTTTCCGGCAGTTCGTCGCCTATTTTCGCGCTGGGTTCTTCCTCGTCGAAATCCAGTTCATGCATCGAACCCATGCGGTCTTCGTTGTCGTCGATGGGCTCGGGCTGCACCGCATCGTACGGACGTCGTGAATCAGTCATGGCAATTCCTCATACTGTGGGCCTTACTAGGGTGGACCCGCTGAACTCCTGAGAATTCCACCCGGCATTACTTGCATCAAGCGCGTGACCCCGACGGGCGGTTGTCTGTCAAACCAGCGCATCATTCTTGAGGCTTTACAGCATGAACGAATTACAAGATCTGATTGATAACAACGAACGCTGGGCCGAGGCGATCAAACAGGAAGATCCGGACTTCTTCTCCAAGCTGGCTCGCCAACAGACGCCGGAATACTTGTGGATTGGCTGTTCCGACGCCCGGGTGCCTGCCAACGAGATCGTCGGCATGCTGCCCGGCGACCTGTTCGTCCACCGCAACGTGGCCAACGTGGTGCTGCACACTGACCTCAACTGCCTGTCGGTGATTCAGTACGCGGTCGACGTGCTCAAGGTCAAACACATCCTCGTCACGGGCCACTACGGCTGCGGCGGTGTGCGCGCTTCGATGCAGGATCGCCAGCTGGGCCTGATCGACGGCTGGCTGCGCTCGATCCGTGATCTCTATTACGAGAAGCGTGAAGAACTGGCCGGGTTGCCGACCGAAGAAGAACGGGTCGACCGTCTCTGCGAGCTCAACGTGATCCAGCAAGTGGCCAACGTCGGCCATACCAGCATTGTGCAAAACGCCTGGCATCGCGGGCAGAACCTGTCGATCCATGGTTGCATCTACGGCATCAAGGATGGCCGGTGGAAAAGCCTGAACACGACCATCAGCGGTTTTGAGCAATTGCCGCCGCAGTACCGACTGCGTCCGGTCGAAACGCTGTAAAACGGTTCAACAGAGACTGCGCCGACGCCAGTGGTGGAAATACAACTGGCCGTCGGCGTTCGGCTGTTCATCGTAGCCGCAGATCCAGCCTCGACACTCCGGGGACCCGCACTGACAGGCGAACTGGCGCAGCAGTTTGTCTTCGGTCGTGGCGTAATCCATCGTCAAGTTGTCGCCTTTATTAATATCCGTCAGTGCCCACAACCACATTTCGCTCATGTCGAGAAAGACATTGGGGTCGCAGGAGTGCCTCAGCAGCCCGCTGAAGTGTGGGTCGTAGACGTGGATACCAGGCGCCAGTTGCCGGGTATGTCGATGGCGATAAGGCACGAGATGCCCCGACACGCGGCAGATTCGGCTGATCTGTGGAAATTCGCGCAGGGCTACGATGGCCGCGGCCAATCCACTCGCGTTGTAGATAATCTCGAAATCGACCCGGGAAGGAAATCCAAGGCCTGGCGGTAGCTCCGGGAATGGATAGAATCCATCGGGAGCTCGCGCCAGGGGCCCGTGCAGGGAATGAGGTTTCATAACGATCCTTGTCGGCAGCGCGTTGCGATTTCCCAACTGACGTCCTGTCAGCCCTGCAACACAGGGGGTTACCTCAAGATCTCGCAAATGAAACGACGGGTCTACTGTCAGAACTGACAGAAGGAAAGTGCGCTTTTGCGCGTAAGCCTTCGCTCACACGCAAACGTGCAAGGGCGTTTACAGCGCAGGCGCCGGAGCCGCAGTCACAGGTGCCGGGGCTTGCAGCTGTTTGAGCTCGGACTGGATCGGCGTCGTCGCGCATTTGGCCACGGCTTGTTCAGGCGTCAGGTTACGGATCGAGGTGTAGAACAGCTCGCAGGTTTTTTCTTTCTGGGTCACTTGCCACGTCTGTGTGCAGCCTTTCAGCTGAGCGGTCGGGTCGGTCCCGGGTTTGCTGCCCATACCGGCCTGCCAGCAGGCGGCGCTCAAATCCTGGCCCATGACTTTCAGGCCCGCGGCATCGGCCTTGGCCTGAGCATCGTCGCCGGTGTAGCTCTCTGGGTTGGCGGCGTACCAGATGTAGCTCGGGTGGTTGGAGCCCAGCACCGGCACCTTCACCCCGGCGCTCGGGCTGATCGTGGCCAGACCCAGCACATTCACGGTCGGCCCGTATTGCTGCTTGATCCAGTTACGCACCGGTGCGCCAAACGCGACCATCGGCAACGTGGCACCGCTGGCGTTCTGGCTGACTTCCTTGACCATGGTGGTCTGGTAGTCCTTGAAGTAGTCGTAGACACCTTCCAGATCCTTGCCTGCACTGGCCGGCGCCGCAATCGGCGCGATATCAATGATGGTCTGGTAACCCGGCGTCTGATCGGCGGGGATACCGTTGTCGGTCAGCAGCGTGGCCCAGCGATCCGTGGTGGCGGAGCGCAGGTAATCCTGGGCCTGTGTCAGGGAGTAATCCGGCGGGAAATGCAGCAGCTCGACGCTCTTGCGGTTTTCCAGGGCCATGCCCAGTGGCAGGAACAGATACCAGCTGTAAGCCCACTTGCCATCAACGTTGAGCTTTTTGGCGCCCGTGTAGGCCAGATCACCGGCATTGAGCAGCGCGGACAACGGTTTTTCGTAACCCTTCGGCACGCCGCTGATGTCGGCGTAGAGCTGACCGTTATCGGTTTTGACCCGCACTTTCGCAGTGCTGTAGCCATCGCGCTGTACGCTTTGCGTCAGGTAGTGCTCGACGGTTTGCTCAAGCGTCCAGTTGCGGAAGCAGACGACGTTGCAGTTGTTGGGGTAGGCGAACAGCCGCGTGACGCGTTCGGTGCTGCCCAGTTTCAGATCGACATTGGCGTGGGCGGCGGCGCTCAGGGTAAGGGCCGCGAGGGTAAGTCCTGTCAGTTTGAACATGCTCAGATCCTTTTCAGCGTGGGCCGCGTTGATCGCGGGCGATAGTTACTTAAGCAGATCGGCCGGCAATCGCTCACCTGAACATCAAATGAGTCAGGTGATATTCCGGAAAATACATCCGACACACGAAGATGACGCCGACCATCACCAGCAAAAACACCAACTGCAACGGACTGAAGTGCGCCCAATGCAGCGCCGTCAGCCAGGGACGCCGAGCGGCCAGTTCAGGATCGAGCTGACCGATACGGCGTTTGTGCAAGAGACCGATCAGCATGAAACCGACATAAGTCGCCATGCCCGGCCAACCCAACAGAAGCCCGAACAGCAACGTGAGGACGGCTTGCGGAACACCGTGTCGCATCACCAACCAACGGGTATCCGGGTTCCAGTGGCGGGGGACCAGGCCTTCGGTCAGCCACAGGTCCTGGACAACGACATGCGAGATGATCGGCACCCACCAACTCATGGCGAAACGGAAGAACCAGACCGGCACGCAGGCGAATGCCAACGGGATAAATATCATTGGAATGCTGATGCTGAAGCCTTTGGATTTGTATTCGGTCGGGAAATAAAACAAAAACAGCGCCAGTGCGATGCCCGCCCAGACACGCACCCAGGTTTCGTCGGCGATGGGGCGCGGCAGGAAACGTCGCCAGTGAAAAACATCGGCGTGGGGCAACCGCAAACGCAATTGCGGATAACGCCACTTGAGGGTTTGCGCAAGGTCATGACAGGCCTGCCATTCGTTCTGGCCAAAGCCGTCGATCATTTTCTTTTGTTGGCCAGGCTGCATCGGATTCATCAGCAAGTGCGCGGCTTGAACGTCAGCGGCCCAGGTCCGGTTGTCTTGGGCCTTGGCCTGCAGGCTTGCGTAGAAGCTTTCCTGATTGCAGCGCTCAATCAGTGCCTGCCAGAGCGACATCGGTTCAGGATGAATGCCTTTTTTATCGTCCCAGCCAAACACCTGACCGACGCGATCGAACAGTGGCAGGCTCCATTCGGTGTCGTTGAACAATTGCAGGAGGATCCGCTGCCACTCCTGACGTCGATCGAACACCTGCAGCCAGGGTTGCACGGTGTAACTTTTGAGCTGTGTCAGGAATTCCCGCTCCTTGCCGGTTTCGAGCAACTCCTGCAACGCCTGCCGATAATCCTGCAGCAAGCCGCTGGCGAGAGCGTCTCGCTGCCAATCGGTCATTTCGACGTTTTGCCAGGGCGCGAGCCAATCGAGGTGCTGGACCGCCCAGGCGGCAATCGAATTGCGCAAGCCCGGATGATCGAAGCACAACGCCAGTAATCGCTGCTCAAACGCTTTGGCGCAGTGCTGTTGTTGCGCTTGGGCCCAGCGCTCGGACAGATTCTGCTCGGAGAGTCCGTCGAGCAAGGTGCGCGCCGCGAGTTCGTCCGGCGCTGCAACCGGTTCGTGAAGGGGCTCGGGGTTGGACGGTGCAAGGTTCAGCGAGCGCAGAGGGGGCGGACTTTCAAGGTTCAAGGGCCGAAGTGGAGGCGGATTTTGAAGGCTCAACGGACGCACGCCGAGCACATCGGACCCTGCCTGGAGGTCGGTGTGATTGGGCTTCTCGACAATGTCGACCGTTGCGACTTCATGTTCTTCGGCGGCGTATTCGGCTCGCCATTGCGCAACACCCAGCGCCTGCTCATAGGCTTCACGCAAGCGCTGAAAGCCTTCGGGATCTTCATCGGGCCGGAAGGTTTTCAGCAGCCTTGCATAGCTTCGCTTGATGGTGCGCGCATCAGCGTCTTCGGGCAGTTCCAGCACAGACCAGCAATCCATGTTGCTGCTCCTTAGTGCCAGAGACCGTTGTCCAGCGTGCCCAGTTGCTGGGTCAGTTCACTGCGCGCTTCACGGATCCGCCGTTCATCCTGCGAATCAAGCACGTGCTGAAACTGTTTGGCCCAATGAGCAATCTGTTCACGCATCTGCCCCAGACTTTCCTGATAGAGACGCTCAAGACGTGCGGTCAACACCGTATTGACCTGCTGATCGCGCGGATGAATCTTCAACAGCGCCAGGCCCTCCAGGCGTTCCTGAATCTCTTCGGGTGTGAGCACGCCGGGGTTGTTTTCGATGACCAGCGAATGCTTGTCGCCCGTCAGGGGAATGACCACCTGGGCTTCGAGCAAACCGTTGTTGTCGTAGGTGAAACGCACGTCGAGGGCGACTTCGCCGGCCTTGCGTTTCGGCACTTTGATGTCCAGTTCGCCCAATGCCACGTTGTCTTTGACCAGACGGCTTTCGCCCTGAAAGATCTTCAGCAGCACGTGCTCTTGGTTATCTTGCAATGTGTACACCGTCTTGACCCGGCTCACCGGCACGATGCTGTTGCGCTCGATGATCGGCAAGTAATGCCCGCTTTCGTACTGCTGGCCGATTTGGGTCGAAGTCTCGATGCCCAATGTGTAAGAACAGACGTCGGTCAGCACCACTTCTTCCAGCGCGGCGGAGCGTGCTTTCAAGGCAGCCTGGATCGCCGCACCGTGGGCCACGACTTCGTCCGGATCGAGACTGATCGAAGGGAAACGCCCAAACAGGCCGGCCGCCAGTTTGCGCACCAGCGGCATGCGCGTCGTACCACCTACCAGCAGGATTTCGTCGAGATCACTGACCCGAATCCGCGCGTCTCTCAGGGCCCGCTCGATCGGTGTGCGCAGGCGTTCGAGCAGCGGCGTGTAGAGCGTGGCCAATTGCGCTTGGGTGATGGTTTGCGTCCATTGCTGGCCGTCGACCCGCAGGCTGAATTCGGCGCTGCTGTCCTGGCCCAGGGCTTTGCGCACGCGCTCGGCCTCGCGACGCAAAGGCTGGATGATGCTGTTGCGGTCAGGAAAGTTGTCGGTGTTGCGATGGTGCTCAAGGAAATGCTCAAGCAGCACGCTGTCGAAATCTTCACCACCCAGGAAGTTGTCGCCCGCGCTGGCGCGCACTTCCATGACCCCGTCGAAGAGCTCCAGGATCGACACGTCGAAGGTGCCGCCGCCGAGGTCGAACACCAGGAACGAAGTTTCCTTGTCCCGTTGATGCAGTCCATACGCCAGCGCCGCAGCGGTTGGCTCGTTGATCAGTTTTTCAACCTTCAGACCCGCCAGCTCACCGGCAATGCGCGTGGCCTTGCGCTGGGCATCGCTGAAGTAGGCCGGCACGCTGATCACCGCTTCATGCACGGTTTCGCCGAAGGCCCGCTCGACGTCTTCCTTCAGGCTCTTGAGCACCAGCGCCGAAAGCTCCTCGGGACGGAATGACCGGTCTCCCAGACGCACTTCCGTAGCGCTGCCCATGTGCCGCTTGAACAGCGAAGCGGTCTGGCGCGGGTGAGTGTGCAAACGCTCGCGGGCAGCCTGGCCGACCAGAACCCGGCCCTGATCATCGAGACCCACCACGCTGGGAGTGAGGAACTGGCCGAGTGCATTGGGCACCAACTCGCTGGACTCCCCGCGCCAGACGGCAACGAGGCTGTTGGTGGTTCCCAGGTCAATCCCTACGATCATGGCGATGAACTCCCTTTCCGGCCTGCAAAAAGTTGATACAGATAATATTCGCGCAAGGATATTACCGGAGCAGCGGGGCGGTAAAGGAAAGTAGTGGCACTGAGCTATTATTTGCGGCGGGACGTGCTTTGGTCCGCAAGCGTGGGATGTGACAGAGGGTTACAAGAGGTGCAGTGTCTACCGCTCTCGAGCACTGCTAGACTGGCGCAGTATTGGACTTGGCAAAGGTCACCCATGAAACCTTCTACTGCACTGGATCTAAAACGAGCAGCCGTCCGCGAGGTCGTCGGTCGATTTCGTACGTCCAACCCTCGTGTATTTGGTTCCGCGTTACTCGGGACAGATAAAGAAGGGAGTGACCTTGATTTACTGGTGGACGCTCTCCCAGGGGCCACGCTTTTCGATCTCGGAGGGCTTCAAGTCGAGCTCGAAGATTTGCTGGGGGTCAGTGTTGATCTGCTGACGCCGGGAGATCTTCCGTTGAAGTTTCGTCAGCAGGTACTCGAACAGGCTCGTCCCGTATGACTGTTAACCGTCTCGCAGATTACCTTGACCATATGCGGCAAGCCGCAAGCGATGCGCTGATTTTTGTCGAAGGCTTGAGTAAAGAAGAGTTTTCCGAAGACAAACGTACCCAGCAAGCTGTGATCATGAGCCTCATCATTATTGGTGAAGCAGCCACCAAAGTAATGGATGGCTATGCGGATTTTGCGAGCGAAAATTCACAAGTGCCATGGCGCAGCATGCGAGGTATGCGCAACCGCATTGCTCACGGCTATTTCGATATCAATCTCGAAGTGGTGTGGGATACCGTTCAGACGGCCTTGCCTGAGTTGTTGAAGGTTTTACCCTCCGATCAAATCTGATTGCACCTGCTTTGCACAGGTGCAATCAACTTCGTTTACGGCATCACCGGCGGCGTATACGTCAGCGTCGTCCCCAGCGCCCACAGCAAAAACAGCACCAGCGGCGTGTGCACCAGCAATTGCACGAACGAGAAGCCAATCAAGTCCCGCGCCTTCAACCCGAGCACGCCCAGCAGCGGCAGCATGTAGAACGGGTTAATCAGGTTCGGCAGGGCTTCAGCCGCGTTGTAGATTTGCACGGCCCAACCCAGGTGGTAATTCAGGTCGGTGGCCACCTGCATGACATAAGGCGCTTCGATGATCCATTTGCCGCCGCCGGATGGAATGAAGAAACCGAGAATCGCCGAGTAAACGCCCATCAGCAGCGCATAAGTGTCGTGGGACGCAATGCTGACGAAGAAGGTCGAGATGTGGTGGGCCAGGGTCTGCGCGTCAGTGCCTTTGACCGTGGTCATCAGCGCAGCGATCGAGCCGTAGAGCGGAAACTGGATTAGCACGCCGGTGGTGGTTGGCACCGCTCGCGATACGGCATCGAGGAAGCTGCGCGGGCGCCAGTGCAGCAGCGCGCCGAGCATGATGAACAGGAAGTTGTAAGTGTTCAGGCCCGAGATCGCGCTGATCGCCGGTTTAGTCGAAAACTCGTGGAACAGCCACCCCGCTGCCAGCAGCACCAGCAAAATTGTCAGCAGCGGGCTGTGCTCCAGCCATTCGCCGGGGCGGGTGCGCGGTTGCAGCGGTGGCAGGTTGAAGCTCGGGTCAATGCCGCAGGCTTCGGCGTCGCGGGCTGTTTTCGGCCCCGGCGCGGTGGCGTAGGCGATGATCAGCGAAATCACGATCAGTGCCAGCAACATGACGCCGGACTGCCAGAGAAAAATGGTCTGGGTGAACGGAATGACGCCGGTGATCGACAGAATCGAGGGTGGCAGGCTGGCCGGGTTGGCCTGTAATTGCGCGGCGGACGACGACAGGCCCAAGGCCCACACGGCGCCAAGGCCCAGATACGCGGCAGCACCGGCGGCGCGGTAATCCATTTTCAGGTCGGTGCGGCGAGCGAGGGCGCGCACCAGCAGACCGCCGAACACCAGCGACAGGCCCCAGTTCAGCAGCGACGCCACCATGGAAATCAACGCGACCCAGGCCACGGCCGAGCGGCCGTTTTTCGGGATCCGGGCCAGGCGGTCGATGAGTTTCACCGCGGGCGGGGAGCTGGCGACCACATAACCGCCGATGACCACGAACGCCATCTGCATGGTGAACGGGATCAGGCTCCAGAACCCATCACCGAAAGCCATGGCCGCGTCAGTGGGTTTGGCGCCCATGAACAGGGTCGCCACGGCCACGATGATCACCGCCAGCGCGGCAAACACCCACGAGTCGGGGAACCAGCGTTCGGCAAAACTTGAACAGCGCAGGGCAAAGCGGGCGGAGCGGGTATCTTCGATATCAGCGGCCACGGGAGTACCTCGAATTTTTATGTTTATTGTGGTCTTTGGGGCGGCAAAGGCCCGTCTGGACAGGTGCCAACAGTAATTCAATCGGTCATTTTTTTGTGACGAAGATTAACCCGTCTGAGACTTTGGTCTAACGGGTTGTCGGTGGACGCGTTTGCGTAGACCATGGGCGCCTTGGTTTTTTGCCCGTGCCAGAGTTCTTTTCATGACTGCCAATACCGATTCGCGCCCGACGCCGTTCAGCCGCTCGGACTACAAGACCCTTGGCCTGGCGGCCCTTGGCGGCGCCCTGGAAATCTACGATTTCATCATTTTCGTCTTTTTCGCGCTGACCCTCAGCCAGCTGTTTTTCCCACCGGAAATGCCCGAGTGGCTGCGCTTGCTGCAAAGCTTCGGGATTTTCGTGACGGGTTATCTGGCGCGCCCATTGGGCGGCATTCTGATGGCGCATTTCGCCGACCGGCTGGGGCGCAAGAAGGTCTTCAGCCTGAGCATCCTGATGATGGCGCTGCCGTGCCTGCTGATCGGCATCATGCCGACCTACGCCCAGATCGGCTATTTCGCACCGCTGCTGCTGTTGGTCCTGCGGGTCCTGCAGGGCGCTGCGGTCGGCGGTGAAGTGCCGAGCGCCTGGGTGTTCGTCGCCGAGCACGCGCCGGCCGGGCATCGCGGTTATGCCCTGGGCTTCTTGCAAGCCGGGCTGACCTTTGGCTACCTGATCGGCGCCCTGACCGCGACCTTTCTGGCGCAGGCGTTCACCCCGACGGAAATCCTCGATTACGCCTGGCGTTACCCGTTCCTGCTGGGCGGCGTGTTCGGGGTGATTGGCGTCTGGCTGCGCCGCTGGCTTAGCGAAACCCCTGTGTTCATGGCCATGCAGGCCAAGCGCGAGGCCGCTGTCGAACTGCCGCTACGCACGGTCTTGCGCGAACATCGCCTGGCGATATTGCCAGCGATGCTCCTCACCTGCGTACTGACGTCGGCGGTGGTGGTGTTCGTGGTCATCACCCCGACCATGATGCAGAAAACCTTCGGCATGACTGCCAGCCACACCTTCGCCTTGAGTGCCTTGGGCATTGTGTTCCTGAACATCGGCTGTGTACTCGCCGGGCTGCTCGTCGATCGCATCGGCGCCTGGCGCACGGTCATGCTCTATAGCCTGCTGCTGCCGCTGGGCATCGGCGTGCTTTATACGTGCCTGATCACCGGGGGCCAATGGATCGGCTTGGCCTACGCGATTGCCGGACTCGGTTGCGGGGTCGTCGGCGCGGTGCCGTCGGTGATGATCAGCCTGTTTCCCGCGCGAATTCGCGTCTCGGGGATTTCCTTCACCTACAACATTGCCTACGCAGCGTGGGCGAGTGTCACACCGTTGTTGCTGATCGGTCTGATGCCGTGGAGTCCGTGGATTTGCGTGATCTTCAGTGCGGTGATGGGCGCGGTGGGCGTGAGCAGCGCTGCTTATTTCGGTACACGGATGCCCCGGGTTGAACATTGCCCGGCCGCTGGCACGGCATGAGCGCAAGGTCACGCAGGCGTGCCGCAACTATTTTTGTAGGACAACCCTGAAACACTCTTCAGAAAATATCCGCAAGGCCGATGGCTAGGCTGCATGCCGCTTTCCATTCCTGTCCATCGGTGCTTTCCATGTTCAACAAACGCTTGAAGCAGGAGCTGTCGGCTCTTCGCGAAGAACTCTCCAGCCTTCAGCAAGTGAAGGACAGTCTGGAAAGCGAGATGCTGGTCCTGACCCTGGATCCTGATGGACGGATTCAATTGGTCAACCAGAACTTCCTCGGCGAGATGCTCTACAAAAGCAGCGACCTGATCGGCCGGCACATTGAAGACATCGTCCCGCCCCATGTGAAATCGGACGAATTCCACCTCCGCTTCAAGGCTGCGCTGACCCGCCGTGAGCACTTTGCCGGCGCCGTGCGTTTGCTGCGGGGCAATGGCAAGGAAGCCTGGTTGCGTTCGATTGTGCAGCCCGTGTTGTCCTCGGAGGGGCGGATCAAGCACTTCTCGATTTATTCCAGCGACCTGACCCGCACCATCGAGGCGTCCCGCGAGCATGAGAACCTGATCGGCGCGCTGGTGCGTTCGACGGCGGTCATCGAGTTCGATCTCAATGGCAATGTGTTGGCGGCCAACGAGCGGTTCCTCAGCGGCATGGGTTACAGCCTGGCGCAAATCAAGGGCAAACATCACCGTACGTTCTGCGAGCCTGAAGAGTACAACAGCGCGGAATACCAGAACTTCTGGCGCCGCCTGAACGCCGGCGAATTCGTGGCAGGCCGCTTCAAGCGTGTGGACAACCACGGTCGTGTGGTCTGGCTGGAGGCGTCCTACAACCCGGTGGTGGATGCCAACAACACGCTCTACAAAGTGGTGAAATTCGCCACGGTGATTACCGATCAGGTCAATCAGGAGCAGGCGGTCGCCGAAGCGGCCAACATCGCCTACAGCACCTCCCAGCAAACCGATCAAAGCGCTCAGCGTGGAACCGCCGTGGTGACTCAGGCGGTGGACGTAATGCGTGACCTGGCCCGGCACATGCAAACCGCCGGCGAAGGCATCGAAGCGTTGAACGAGCAGTCGCTGGTGATTGGCACCATCGTCAAAACCATCAGCGGCATTGCCGAACAGACCAACCTGCTGGCGCTTAACGCAGCCATCGAAGCGGCGCGCGCCGGTGAACAGGGGCGAGGTTTTGCGGTGGTGGCGGATGAAGTCCGGCAGTTGGCGTCCCGTACCAGCCAGGCCACCGATGAAATCGTTGGCGTGGTACGCCAGAACCAGGACATGGCGCGCAATGCCGTGGCCCTGATGACCGACGGCAAACTTCAGGCTGAACAAGGCCTGGCGCTGGCGGCGGAAGCGGGCACGGTGATCGTCGAGATTCAGGACGGCGCACAGAAAGTGGTGAACGCGGTCGGGCAGTTTGCCAATCAACTGGCGACTTGATAACTGACCTCCTGGTGGAAATCGCTACAATCGGCGTTTTCCCAGGAGCAGCCCTCATGAGCGTTTCTCACCGCCGTCCGGTTCCCTTGTCCAAGGCTTATCGCTTGCTCAATCACGGGCCGACCGTGCTGGTCAGCGCGGCGCATGAAGGCAAGCGCAACATCATGGCCGCGGCCTGGGCCATGCCTTTGGACTTCGAACCGCCGAAAATCGCCGTGGTGCTGGACAAGTCCACCTGGACCCGCCAACTGCTGGAAGCGTCGGGCACCTTCGTGCTGAACGTTCCCTGCGCGGCCCAGGCCGATATCGCCCAGACTGTGGGCTCGACGTCGGGCCTGGAGCTGACTCAGGGCCAGGGCCTGGACAAGTTTCAGGTGTACGGCCTGCAGACGTTCAGTGGCGAGCTGATCGATGCGCCGATGCTTGAAGGTTGCGTCGCCTGGCTGGAGTGCCGACTGCTGCCGGAGCCCAACAACCATCAGCAATACGACCTGTTCCTGGCCGAGGTGATTGCCGCCCAGGCCGATGAGCGCGTGTTCAGCGAAGGCCGTTGGCACTTCGCGGGACACGATGCGCTACGCACCCTGCATCATGTGGCGGGCGGGCATTTCCTGACGATCGGCGAGCCGGTGGACGGCAAGACTCTGCAGCCGTAAACCGGCTGCCTTTTACACCCAGACGTCATTCTGCGCCGTGCGTTCGCCGCCTTCGCTGCCTGTATTCAACACACCCTTGGGCTCGATCAGCAGCAGTTTCACTTCTTGCGCGGCAGAGGGTTTGTGCTCGACACCCTTCGGCACCACATACATTTCCCCCGCGTTCAGCAGGACGTGGCCATCGCGAAAGTCGATGCGCAGCTGCCCCTCGAGCACGATGAAGGTCTCGTCGGTGTCCAGGTGATCGTGCCAGATGAAATCCCCCAGCAGTTTCACCACTTTGAACTGGTAGTCGTTCATCTCGGCGATGACCCGAGGGCTCCAGTGCGAGTCGATCCGGGCGATTTTTTCAGCGAAGTTCAGGCTTTGGTAGGCGTTCATGAAGAATGCTCTCGTGGTTGATCGTGAAGCCACGATAGTCAGCACGGCAGCGGGCTTCTTGTACGATTGTGCGCGCTCAGCGGCGGTGCATTTTCATCCAGCGGGCCGGTGACAGGCCGTATGCCTTGCTGAATTGCCGGGTCATGTGGCTCTGGTCGGTGAAACCGGCGATCAGTGCGGCACTGACCAGAGACTGGCCCTGGATCAGCAGGGCGCGGACCAGGTCCAGGCGACGCATGGTCAGGTATCGATAAGGGCTGGTGCCGAACAGCAGGCGGAAATCCCTCGACAGACTCCAGCGATCCCGACCGCTGTGCTGCGCCAGTTCCTCCAGTGTCACCGTGCGATCCAGGGCGCTGTGGATGAACTCCCGCGCGCGCTCCGCCGCCACGTAGTCGAAGCGTTGGCGTTTACCGGGCGCGCCGGAGACAGTGCTCAATGCCTGCGCCAGATCGAACAGCGCGTCCTGCTCTTCCAGTGGATCGAGGGGGCAATCCAGGCTTCGCAGCAGCACGTCGGTGGCGGCGAACAGGCGTGGGTCGGTCGACAATCCGGTCTTGATGAACGGCAGCGGTTGCCCGCCGAGTATCTGCTGGATCAGCGCCGGCTCGATGTACATCATCCGGTACTTGAAGCCGGCCTCGGTGCCAGCCTCGCCATCGTGGACTTCGTCCGGGTGCAGCACCAGGGTCCCGCCGGGCAGACTGTGGCGCCAGCCGCCGCGGTATTGAAAACTCTGCACGCCGGCCAGGGTCCGGCCGATTGCGTAGGTGTCATGGCGGTGAAGGTCGTAGCCGTGGCCGGCAAAAAATGCCTCGAAACGCTGAACCCCGCCCACGTCGGGGGCGCGATGGAACCAGTCGATGGGAGGCGTGTGCTTGGCCATGGTGTCGTTGTCTTGAGCGCAATGTCGACCACGGTAACCCAGGGACCGGCCACCTGTCTGCTGGCCGACAAAACCCATGGGGCTGGTAGAAAACCGCATACAAATGTAGCAAGGTATCGAGCATTCTCTGCACCCTGTAAGCCATCGAGGCGCGGGTGCGTTTGATCGTTCGTCGAGGTGTCTGGTATGAGCAAACTACGGGTAGGGATTATTTTTGGTGGTCGTTCGGCGGAGCACGAAGTGTCGCTGCAATCGGCGAAAAACATCGTCGATGCGCTGGATCGGTCGCGCTTCGAACCGGTGCTGATCGGTATCGACAAGCAAGGCCATTGGCACCTCAATGATCCATCGAACTTCCTGCTCAACCAGGAAAATCCGGCCCTGATCGCCCTCAACCAGTCCAACCGGGAACTGGCCGTGGTGCCGGGCAAGGCCAGCCAGCAATTGGTCGAAACCTCGAGTCAGGAAATGCTGGGCCACGTCGATGTGATCTTCCCGATCGTGCACGGCACGCTGGGTGAAGACGGTTGCCTGCAAGGCCTGTTGCGCATGGCGGATTTACCCTTTGTCGGCTCCGATGTGCTCGGCTCGGCGGTGTGCATGGACAAGGACATCAGCAAGCGGCTGTTGCGTGACGCCGGGATTGCAGTTACGCCCTTCGTGACCCTGACTCGTGCCAGCGCCGCGCGCACCGGGTTCGCCGAGGTCCAGGCCAAACTCGGTCTGCCGCTGTTCGTGAAGCCGGCGAACCAGGGGTCGTCCGTGGGCGTCAGCAAGGTCAGTGACGAAGCCGAGTACACGGCGGCAGTGGAACTGGCCCTGGGTTTCGATGAAAAAGTATTGATCGAATCCGCCGTCAACGGTCGCGAGATCGAGTGCGCGGTGCTGGGCAACGAAGATGCCATCGCCAGCGGTTGTGGCGAGATCGTGGTGCGCAGCGGCTTCTATTCCTACGACAGCAAATACATCGACGCTCAAGCGGCAGAGGTCGTGGTGCCGGCCAACATCAGCAGCGAGGCCAGTGAGCGCATCCGCGCCTTGGCTGTCGAGGCGTTTCAGGTGCTCGGCTGCTCCGGGCTGGCGCGGGTCGATGTGTTCCTGACCGACAGCGGCGAAGTGCTGATCAACGAAATCAACTCGCTGCCCGGCTTCACCCGAATCAGCATGTACCCCAAGCTCTGGCAAGCCACCGGCATGACTTACAGCGAGCTGGTCAGCCGCTTGATCGATCTGGCGCTGGAGAAGCACAAGGCACGGCAAGCGTTGAAGATCACCCGATAAGCTACTCGGGACTATTCAAACAAGGATTTATGGATGAGCGATAAAACGGAGTACCTGTTTTCCTACGGCACCTTGCAGGACAAAGTCGTGCAACTGGCCAACTTCGGGCGCGAGCTCAGCGGCAGTGCCGATGCGATGCTGGGGTACGAGCAGTCCTGGGTCGAAATCACCGACCCAGAGGTGTTGGCCACCAGCGGCAAGACTCACCATCCGATTCTTCGTCCGGGAAGCGATAGCAGCGTCCCGATTCCCGGCATGGTGTTCCAGATCACACCCGAGGAACTAGCCGCCGCCGACAGTTATGAGGTATCGGATTACAAGCGTGTCAGCGTAGTCCTTCAATCCGGGATTGAAGCGTGGGTGTACGTGAGCGTGTAGTGTGCCTGCGTGATATCCGATGAGCCGGGGAGGGGAGATTTTCAGCGTCGGCCAGTACGCTTCGACCGACGTTTGATCAAGCTTGTTTCATAGGTTTAATCAGGCTCTCTGCTGGTATTCCGAACAGATCATGTAGTTTCCATATCATCGGGAGCGTCAACGCACGCTTGCCATTAAGCACTTCGTAAACCCGGTTTGTCCGGCCAATGGCAGGCGCAAGGTCCGCTGCGGACAGACCTGATTGTTCCATGCGAAATTTTATCGCATCGATTGGATTGGGCAGATCAACTGGAAACTGCTTCGATTCATAAGCTTCGATCAGTGTGATCATGATGTCGAAATAATCCCCTTCAGGCGTGCCAGGCTCTGGCTCATTGTCGAAAAGGGCAGATACAGTCTTGAGGGCTGCGCGGTAGTCCTCGTCGGTGTGAATCGGACGAATGTTCATTGGTTACTCCATCTCGACGGTATCGGCGTCGATTGCGTCGTACTGCTTGTGAGTGCCGACAAATTTTATGTAAACGGCGCCGAAGCGATAAGCCACAGCGACTACCAGCCGAAAGTCATTACCCTTGATGTTGAACACGACTCTACGGCTCTTGAGAATGCTGGCGGTAGCAAAGTGCGCTTTTATGTTCGCAGGTGTTTTCCACTCGGCATTTCTTGCCTCGTCAATCCAAGCTAGTAAGGATTGTTCTGCGTCCGGGTAGCGCTCCCAAAAACTTTTAAGCTGACTAATGGCGATAATTCTCATGGCGTGATCCTAGTCCCGTGGTGGGACTGATGCAAGTCTGTGGAGGTGTGGCCGATGGGAGGTGCGGATTCGACTTTGTACCTAGGTGCTTCGGGTGGCTGAACTGATGCGAAAAATGATCTTTGAACTCTATTGAAGAAGCAGTGGTGTGCAGGTAGGAAAAGTCGGCGCGAGGTAGCCGAACAGGACTCATTACATACAAAAAAGGCCTACCTCCCGGTAAGCCTTTTCCACCCTCTGTAGGAATCAATCCCCCAACGCAGCCCCCTCACGACGAGGATCGGCCCCGCCCGCCAACGAAGCCTTCCCCTGCGCATCCTTCACCCGAACAATCGCCTGGGTGCCGCTGGTCATGTCGATCTCGCTCACGCTGTGCCCTTTGTCCTTCAGCGCCTGAATCAACCCGGCGCTGAACTGACCCTCTTCCAGTTCCGTCGGGCCGTTTCGGCTGCCGAAGTTGGGCAGGCTGATGGCGGCTTGCGGGTCGAGGTTCCAGTCGAGCAGGCCGATGGTGGATTTGGCGACGTATTCGATGATTTGCGAACCGCCCGGCGAGCCGATGGTGGCGAGGAATTCGCCGCTCTGACGGTCGAAAATCAGCGTCGGTGCCATGGACGAGCGGGGGCGTTTGCCGGGTTCGACGCGGTTGGCGACTTTCTGCCCGTTTTCTTCGGGGATGAACGAGAAGTCGGTCATCTGATTGTTGAGCAGAAAACCCTGAACCATCACGTGCGAGCCAAACGCGGATTCGACGGTGGTGGTCATGGACACCGCGCCACCTTCGTCATCGACCGCGACCACTTGCGAGGTCGAGATGCGCAGCGGTGAACGGTCCGGTGCATAGGCGATCTTGATGCCCGGCGGGGTGCCGGGTTTGGCTATGCCCATGCTGCGGTCACCGATCAGGGCGGCGCGGCTGGCCAGGTAGCTCGGGTCCACCAGGCCTTTGACAGGGACGGGAACGAAGTCGGCGTCGGCCAGATAGAGCGCGCGGTCGGCGTAGGCCAGGCGCTCGGCTTCGGCAATCAGGTGCACGGCTTCTGGCGTCGGCTCGGTGCCGGCGGGTTTGTCGGTCTTGACCGGTTTCATTGAGGCCAAGGCAAAACGCTGGTCGCGTACTTCCAGCGCCTGGAGTGTGCCGAGGATCTGCGCCACGGCGATCCCGCCCGACGACGGCGGCGGCATGCCGCAGACCTGCCAGCGTTTGTAGTCGGTGCATAGCGGCGCGCGTTCCTTGGCCGTATAGCCTTGGAGATCGTTCAGCGACAGACTGCCAGGGTTGGCGTGGCCCTGAACCTTGGCGACGATTTCTTGCGCAACCGGCCCTTTGTACAACGCATCGGGACCTTCTGTGGCGATGCGTTTGAGTACGGCGGCCAGTGCCGGGTTTTTCAGCTGAGTGCCGGCGGCTTTCGGGCTGCCATCGGCATTCAGGAAGTACGCCATCATGTCAGGCGAGCGACGCATGGAGGAATCTGAAGCGATCAGCTGATGCAAGCGCGGCGAGATGGCGAAACCTTGCTCCGCGAGTCGGATGGCCGGTTCGAACAGTTGCGCCCATGGCAGACGACCGTGTTTCTGATGTGCCAGCTCAAGCGCTCGCAACACACCGGGCGTGCCCACTGAGCGCCCCCCAATCTGCGCCTGGGTGAAGGCCATCGGTTTGCCGTCGGCTTGTAGGAAAAGCTTCTCCGTGGCGCCGGCCGGTGCGGTTTCGCGACCGTCGTAAGTGCGCACGTTCTTGCCATCCCACAACACAATGAACGTGCCGCCGCCGATGCCCGAGGATTGAGGTTCCACCAGCGTCAACACCGCTTGCATGGCAATCGCGGCATCCACCGCCGAGCCGCCCTGACGCAGCATCTCGCGCCCGGCCTCGGCCGCCAGAGGGTTGGCTGCCGCCGCCATGTGTTTCGAGGCGTGCCGGGTTTGCAGGTCGGTGCGATAACCCGAGGCGACTTCCGGCGCGATCGGCAATGTCGACGTGGGCGGGGCGTTGCACGCTGCAAGGGTTAGCGCGGTGGCGATCAGCGAAAAGGCTGACAGGCGATAGCGGCTCAAGCGGAAGGCTGAGAACACGTTGGGCACTCCGTCCGTGGGAAAAGATCAGGGGACTTTATCGGCCGACAGGGCGTGGTGCAAACCACGGATGACAGCCAAGACGCTTTTACCCTTCATGAGTTGACGGATTTTCTGTAGGGTCGAGGGCATCAGACGGGTCAGAAAATCAACAAGAGGCAGCCATGCAGACCGAGTTTCCCACCCAGCCGAGTTATCGCACTCAGCGTGAGCAATTCCTCGCCGCAGCGACTGCGGCCGGAGCGACGTTGACTGAATATCCGCATCCCCTCAAAGGACCTTTCGGTGAACCCTTGAGCACCGATGTGGCGGTGTTGGGTGATCCAGGTGCCAAGCGATTGCTGATTGCGTTGAGCGGCACCCATGGGGTGGAAGGTTTCTATGGCTCGGGATGCCAGATCAAGTGGATGCAGGAGTTGGGCAAGCGTTCACTGCCGGCCGATGTCGCGGTGGTGATGATCCACCTGATCAATCCCTGGGGCACCGCATGGCTGCGTCGGGTCAACGAAGACAACATCGATCTGAACCGCAATCACCTGAACTTCGAACGTCCGCTGCCGGACAATCAGGCTTATGCAACGCTGCATGACATCTATGCGTTCACTGAGTTGCGGGGGCCCGAACGTGAGCGCGCCGACGCCTTGCTCGACGGACAGATTCGCGAACACGGCTGGCCAGCGGTGATGTCGATCGTCGAGGGCGGCCAGCACAGTCATCCCGATGGCCTGTTTTATGGCGGCCTGGCGCCGAGCTGGTCGAATCGCACGCTGCACGAAATCCTGCAAACGCATGTTGCCCACGCCGAGGTCGCGATGTGTTTCGATTAGCACACCGGCGCTGGCGAGTACGGTCATCCGATGTTGCTGACCATCACCGAGGCGGCTTATCCGGCGCTACCCGATGCGCAGGCCATTTATGGACCCTGGCTCTACACGTTGCTGACCGGTGCCGACACCTTGAGCGAAACCGGCGTGGCGGCCACCGCGACGGGCTACACCTCGCAGGCACTGATCAATGCGCTGCCGCAGGTCAAACTGATGCCGTTCGTGATCGAGTGCGGGACGTATCCGGGGCCGGACGTTCATCGTCATTTGCGCGATGACCACTGGCTGCATCTGCACGGCAATCCAAGTGATGCGGTGGGGCGCGAGATCAAGCTGAATCTGCTGGAGCAGTTCTATCCTGCCGACAGCGACTGGCAGGCGATGGTCTGGCTGCGGACGTGGCAGATTTGGGAGCGCGCGTTATCGGCGTTGCCGACGGTTCGTTCTTGAAGTGCTGTTCGGGGCACTTTTCGCGAGGCATAAAAAAACGGCCTACCTTTCGGTAAGCCGTTTTTAGTACTTGGTGGCTACACAGGGACTTGAACCCCGGACCCCAGCATTATGAATGCTATGCTCTAACCAACTGAGCTATGTAGCCAAGTGGCGCGCATTATTCACCGGTAATGCAGATGCGTCAAGCGTAAATCCAAAATATTTCTCTACGCTTTCAACCGCTTATCCACCTGAGCCGAATATTCGGGCCGGGTGAGGGCGTCAACTGAGCTGAAATCTCCCGGTATTGGCACTCAAGGCCTTGCTGCCCTGGCTCAAGGTGTCCGCCGCCAGGTTCACCGCCCGCGCGCCTTCGAGCAACCTTACCGCGGCCTGATCGACCTGCTGGATGTTGCCGCTGACTTCATCGGCGGTGCTGGCCTGTTCCTCAACCGCCGTGGCGATCTGCGCCAGGGTGTCGGTAACGCCTTGCACCGCGTGGGCAATTTCCCCGAGGCGTTCGCCCAGGCCGGTGACCGACTGGGCATCACTTTGCGCTTGGCTACAGGCCGCTTCCATCAGGCTGACCGCCTCATTCACCGTGCTGCGCAGACTGTCGACAGTGCCGGCGATCTGCGCGGTGGAGGACTGAGTGCGTTGCGAGAGGCTGCGCACTTCATCCGCCACCACCGCAAAGCCGCGACCCTGTTCGCCCGCGCGAGCCGCCTCGATCGCCGCGTTGAGCGCCAGCAGATTAGTCTGCTCGGCCACGCCGCGAATGGTGTCGACCACCAATTGGATCTGCTGGCCTTGTTCGCTGACCCGGCCGAGTGCCGCCGCCGTGTCGTTCAAGCGCTGGTTGAGCTGCTGAATACTCGCCGTGGTGCGTTGGCTGTCGCGGCTGCTATCGGCCGCAATGCGTTGGGTGTGTTGAGCGCTGCCGGACGCCTGTTCGCAACTCTGGGCGACACCCTGAGAGGTCGCGGCCAACTGCGTGGCCGCAGCGGCGATCTGGCTGATCTGCAATTGCTGCGCTTCAACTTCGCCCAAGGCGCCGCTGGAGTGATGGTTGAGGGTGCGCACCGCGTTGCTCACCTGCAAGGTTTCGTGATCGACCCCCAGCAAACTGTTGCGCAGCTGCACCACGGCGACATTCAGGGCGGTGCTGATGGCCGCCAGCTCGTCGCGCCCCTGCACCGGCACTTGCAGGCTTAGGTTGCCGTCGCGCAATGCTTCGGCCAGCAGGGTGATGCCGCTGGCGCTGCGCCGGATCGAGGCCTGCAAGCAGATGAACAGGTACAGCGCGGCCAGCAGCAGGCAGCCAAAGATCGTCGCCACCAGAATAAACTGGCGGATCGCCGAGCCATGGTAGTAATCCAGGCGTTGATCCAGCGAAACCAATGACTGCTGGCGCAGCGAGGCGAGGTCGGTGAGCAGGCTGTCGAGGCTGCGCTCGAATTCTTCCGGCTTGAGCTTGATGCTGCCGCCGAAGACGCCGTCATCGAGGACTTTCAGTTCAGCGTCGAGATGCTTGAGGCTGTCGTGGTATTGCCCGGCCCAGCTTTGCAACGCGCTGGGCAGGCGTGCTTCCAGCAGGCTGGCGGTTTTCGCCAGCTGTTCCCGGGCATCGCCGATACGACTGCGCAAATCGCGCAATTGCAGACGGCTTTGCAGGGTGAACTGCCCGGACACCACCGATGCCTGACCGACGCTGGCCAGGCGGCCAACCCGCTCAATCAGGTCCGGCGCATGCTGTGTCGAGATTTGCGTCAGCAGGTAGGTTTCCAGCCACGGCGCGAGGGTCAGGCGATTGTCCATGGCGATCTGCTCGCGCAGGGCTTGCAGTGCACTCAAGGCATTGGTGAAACGATCGTAGCCATCCGGCCACCAACCAACGCTGCTCAGGCTTTTCGAGTCGAGGCCGTTGAGGGCGGTTTGCAGCGCCTGATAACGGGTCAGGGTGTCGCCCTCGGCGCCTTCGGTTTTCAGCGCATCACCGAGGTCCGAGGTGGCTTGGGCGACGGCGGGTTGAACCGCATCGAACCCAGCCATCGCGGCAAGGGTTGCAGGCGTTGGCTGGCGATTGGTTTCCGTCGCACGCCAGCGGGCGGCGCGGTCGCGTTGGGCGGCGAGCAGGTTATCGAGCGCATCCAGGGCGAGCAGTTGCCGAACACCGGCACGTTCGCCGGAGATCAAGTTAAGTTTGGCGCGATAGTCCTGACCAATCATCACCAGGCTGCCTGCCAGCGGCAGGATAAACAGCAGAAACAACAACTGAAATTTGCGTGCGAAGCCAAAACGCCCCAGCAATCCGATCCCCGGTGATAAAAAAGCCTGCATGCCCCATGACTCCTCTGGACACCACGCACCATTGGCGTGCGTCGGGGTCGTTGCGACCGCGACTTGTGCCCTTTTAAAAGGCCTCGAAAGTTCACCCTTGTCAGCTCTGTAGGCCGACTCTGTAGCGAAACTTCCCATTCTCGGTCCCCTTTGTAAGGGGCCGCGTTGAAGCGGATTAACAAGGCAAGATTCAGACCATGGCGTTGCGCTATCACCTTCTTGGCGATGAGTGTCTAGGTCGTTAGCAGGCTAAGGGGATGGCGCTGTCGCACTGAAAAATGGCACATTGACGCACCTGCCTGCGTGCACCCATCTGCTGTACGGAAATTCTCATGGCTATCAGCAATGTTCAGACCGGCACGACGTCGGCACCCGCGACTTCACAAAGCAGCCCTCTGGTCATGCGCATCATTGGCGCGGTGGCGCTGGCGCATTTGATCAATGATCTGATCCAGTCGGTTCTACCGTCGATTTATCCGATGTTGAAAGCCAACTATGGCCTGACATTTACCCAGGTTGGATTGATCACTTTGACGTTCCAGCTGACGGCTTCGCTGTTGCAGCCATGGGTCGGTTACCACACCGATCGCCATCCCAAGCCCTGGCTGCTACCGGCGGGAACCGTCTGCACGCTGATCGGTATTTTGATGATGTCGGTGGTCAGTACTTTTCCGCTGATTCTGCTGGCGGCGGGGTTGATTGGCATCGGCTCGTCGACCTTTCACCCGGAAGCTTCTCGCGTGGCTCGACTGGCCTCGGGCGGGCGATTCGGTCTGGCGCAATCGACCTTTCAGGTCGGAGGCAATGCCGGCTCGGCCTTCGGCCCGTTGCTGGCAGCGGCGATCATCATTCCCTTCGGCCAGGGCCATGTGGCGTGGTTTGGATTGTTCGCCGTGTTTGCGTTGTTCGTGCTCTATCGGATCAGCCGCTGGTACGCCAACCACTTAAACCTGTTCAAGCTCAAACAAGGTCAGGCGGCGACGCACGGCCTGTCGAAACGCCGGGTGATCAGCGCGCTGGTGGTGCTCGGGCTGCTGGTGTTCTCCAAGTATTTCTACATGGCCAGTTTCACCAGCTACTTCACCTTCTACCTGATCGAGAAGTTCGACCTGTCGGTGGCCAGTTCGCAGCTGCATCTGTTCCTGTTCCTGGGCGCCGTGGCGGCGGGGACGTTCTTCGGTGGGCCGATTGGCGACAAGATCGGGCGGAAGGCGGTGATCTGGTTCTCGATCCTTGGCGTGGCGCCGTTCACGCTGATCCTGCCTCACGTTGATCTGTTCTGGACCAGCATTCTGAGCGTGCTGATCGGCTTTATCCTCGCGTCAGCCTTTTCGGCCATTGTGGTGTACGCACAGGAGCTGGTGCCGGGCAATGTCGGGATGATTGCCGGGGTGTTCTTCGGATTGATGTTCGGTTTTGGCGGGATTGGCGCGGCGTTGCTCGGGCATCTGGCGGATGTCCACGGCATCGAATACGTGTACTTCCTGTGCTCGTTCCTGCCATTGTTTGGCGTACTGGCGATCTTCCTGCCAAGAACCAAAAAGGCGTAGCACCGCTCCACCTGTAGGAGCGTGGCTTGCCCGCCAAGGCCATTACGCGGTTTGCCAGGAACACCGCGTCATCGTTCTTCGCGGGCAAGCCTCGCTCCTGCAGGATTAGGTCTCGCCCGGATTTCAGGCACAAAAAAGCCGCGTATTAAACGCGGCTTTTTCTTGTTCGGCTGCTTTTACACGTTGAAACGGAAGTGCATCACGTCGCCGTCTTTAACGATGTAGTCCTTGCCTTCCAGGCGCCATTTACCGGCTTCTTTAGCGCCGGCTTCGCCCTTGTACTGGATGAAGTCGTCATAGGCGATGACTTCGGCACGGATGAAGCCTTTTTCGAAGTCGGTGTGGATCACGCCAGCGGCTTGTGGCGCGGTAGCACCTACGCGGACGGTCCAGGCGCGGACTTCTTCGACACCGGCGGTGAAGTAGGTCTGCAGGTGCAGCATTTCGTAGCCGGCGCGGATCACGCGGTTCAGGCCAGGCTCTTCGAGGCCCAGGGCTTCGAGGAACATGTCTTTCTCTTCGCCGTCTTCGAGTTCGGCGATTTCGGCTTCGATCTTGTTGCAGACCGGAACCACCATGGCGCCTTCTTCTTCGGCGATGGCCTTGACGATGTCCAGCAGCGGGTTGTTCTCGAAACCGTCTTCAGCGACGTTGGCGATGTACATGACCGGCTTGGTGGTCAGCAGGTGGAAGCCACGAATCACCGCTTTATCGTCGGCGCCCATGTTCTTCATCAGCGTGCGCGCTGGCTTGCCGAGGGTGAAGTGAGCGATCAGTTGCTCCAGCAGACCTTTCTGGACCACGGCGTCCTTGTCACCACCCTTGGCGTTACGGGCAACTTTCTGCAGTTGCTTCTCGCAGCTGTCGAGGTCGGCGAAGATCAGTTCCAGGTCGATGATTTCGATGTCGCGTTTCGGGTCGACGCTGTTGGAGACGTGAATCACGTTTTCGTCTTCGAAGCAGCGGACCACGTGAGCGATAGCATCGGTCTCGCGGATGTTGGCGAGGAACTTGTTGCCCAGGCCTTCACCTTTCGAGGCACCGGCCACCAGGCCCGCGATGTCGACGAATTCCATGGTGGTTGGCAAGATGCGCTTTGGATTGACAATGGCCGCCAGGGCTTCCAGGCGTGGATCCGGCATCGGCACGATACCGGTGTTCGGCTCGATGGTGCAGAAGGGGAAGTTCTCGGCCGCGATCCCGGATTTGGTTAGGGCGTTGAATAGGGTGGACTTGCCGACGTTAGGCAGGCCGACGATGCCGCAATTGAATCCCATGGTGTTTTCCCCGAGGAGTGAGTCAGGCCTTCTGGCTGTGCAGGTTTTTCATCGCGCGGTTCCATTCACCGGCGAGGATATCCGGCAGCACGCCGAGGGCAAAGTCGATGCTGGCATCGAGTTTTTCCTGTTCGGCGCGTGGCGCACGACCCAGGACGAAATTTGAAACCATACTGGCAACGCCCGGGTGGCCAATGCCAAGCCGCAAGCGGTAAAAGGTATTCTGATTGCCCAGTTGCGCGATGATGTCGCGCAACCCGTTGTGACCGCCATGGCCGCCGCCCTGTTTGAGCTTGGCAACGCCAGGTGGCAGGTCGAGTTCGTCATGCGCCACCAGGATTTCTTCAGGCGTAATGCGGAAGAAGCCGGCAAGTGCCGCGACGGCCTGGCCGCTGCGGTTCATGTAGGTGGTGGGAATCAGCAGACGAACATCCTGACCCTGATGCGAATAGCGCCCGGTCAGGCCGAAATATTTGCGATCGGCCACAAGGTTGACGCCTTGCGCGTTCGCGATGCGCTCAACAAAAAGGGCCCCTGCGTTATGCCGGGTCTGTTCGTATTCAGCGCCTGGATTTCCCAGGCCAACGATCAGTTTGATGGCAGTCACGATAGGGGCCCTTCTTTGGAGTGGTGGATAACATCGCCGCAATCAGTGTGTGCGGCGAAAGTGGACGAAAAGTGCTCATTTACCATTATGTAAACTCCGCGTTCTCGCCCGCTTTCTCGCTACGTTCCAGTCCGCGATGTTACTTGATCACTCCGGCATGACAGAGTGAATTACTCTGCTTCGCCTTCTTCAGTAGCTTCTGGAGCAACACGTGGAGCGTGGACGTTGGCAACAGCCTTGTCATCGCCGTGTGCCAGAGCAACAAACTCAACGCCTTTAGGGGCTTTGAGGTCGGACAGGTGAATGATCGAACCGATTTCGGCGTTAGCCAGGTCGACTTCGATGAATTCAGGCAGGTCTTTTGGCAGGCAGGTCACTTCGATTTCCGAAACAACGTGCGAAACTTCGCCGCCTTTCTTGATCGGGGCTTCTTCGCCAACAAAGTGTACAGGCACGATAGCGGTCAGTTTCTGGCCAGCTACAACGCGCACGAAGTCAGCGTGCAGTACGTGGCCTTTGGCCGGGTGACGCTGCAGAGCCTTGATGATTACGTTTTGCTTGGTGCCGCCAACGTTCAGCTCGATGATGTGGCTGTAAGCCGCTTCGTTTTCGAGCAGTTTGGCAACTTCTTTAGCCAGCATGCTGATGGATTCAGGGGCTTTTTCGCCACCGTAAACTACAGCTGGAACCAGGCTTGCGAGACGACGCAGGCGGCGGCTCGCACCTTTCCCCAGGTCGGAACGCACTTCAGCATTCAGAGTAAATTCGTTCATTTTGTATCTCCAAAATAACCACATTCGCCCCAGCGGTTGCGACCAGCGCTAAAGGCGATATGGGCAAAAAAGCCCCGCCCCGGCAGGAATGCCGGGGCGGGGCGCTTTTCGTCAGCGAGACAGTCGAGAAGGGCAGGGCCCTTAACGGAACATCGCGCTGATCGATTCTTCATTGCTGATGCGGCGGACCGCCTCGGCAACGACCGGCGCGATATCCAGTTGACGGATACGCGTGCAGGCTTGAGCAGCAGCGGACAACGGGATGGTGTTAGTCACCACCAGTTCGTCCAGCATGGAATTTTCAATGTTTTCGATCGCCCGACCGGACAGCACAGGGTGTGTGCAGTAGGCGAAAACCTTGGCGGCGCCATGCTCTTTCAGGGCCTTGGCCGCGTGGCACAGAGTGCCGGCGGTATCGACCATGTCATCGACCAGAATACAGGTACGCCCTTCGACATCACCGATGATATGCATCACTTCAGAGTGATTGGCTTTCTCACGGCGTTTGTCGATGATCCCGAGATCCACGCCCAGGGATTTGGCAACAGCACGTGCACGCACGACGCCGCCAATGTCCGGGGACACGATCATCAGGTTTTCGAAGCGCTGATCTTCAATGTCATCCACCAGAACCGGGGAGCCGTAGATGTTATCTACCGGAATATCGAAGAAACCCTGGATTTGGTCAGCATGCAGATCAACCGTGAGAACACGGTCGATGCCGACTACGGTAAGCATGTCAGCAACGACTTTCGCGCTGATAGCCACACGTGCGGAACGCGGACGGCGATCCTGACGGGCATAACCAAAGTAAGGAATAACAGCAGTGATACGAGTAGCCGAGGAGCGGCGGAAGGCATCAGCCATCACTACCAGTTCCATCAGGTTATCGTTGGTCGGAGCGCAAGTCGGCTGAATAATGAAAACATCTTTACCGCGGACGTTTTCATTGATCTCGGCAGTAATTTCGCCGTCGGAGAACTTACCGACAGAGATGTCACCGAGAGGGATATGCAGCTGACGTACAACACGCCGAGCCAGATCGGGGTTAGCGTTCCCCGTAAAGACCATCATCTTGGACACGCGCAGTACCTGAAGGCTGAGGGTAACCTGGATGAGTATAGGAAAATGGCAGGGGCGGCTGGATTCGAACCAACGCATGGCAGGATCAAAACCTGCTGCCTTACCGCTTGGCGACGCCCCTGTATCTGTTGCAACGATTACCCAGTAATCGATTCCTTTAGAGCAGATTTTGTAGCTTGCGATGCAACATCGAAACGTTGCTTCCTTTTGCTACAAACCCTGTAAGGGTCTCTGTAAGAAGGGCCGAGACTTTATCAGCTTCAGCTTTGCTTGGGAAGCCCCCAAACACACAACTTCCAGTTCCGGTGAGTTTTGCTTCGGTAAATTTACCTAACAAATTCAATGCGTTACGTACATCTGGATAACGCCTTGCTACCACCGGTAAGCAGTCATTTCGACTGTTTCCCTTGGGAACGGGGCGCACTTTAATGGGAGAAGAGTTACGTGTCAACAACGGATCTGAAAAAATTTCTGCTGTACTTACAGATACTTGCGGCACAAGCACGAGATACCACGGTTCTTCGGGGTCTACAGGGGTGAGTTTCTCCCCTACGCCCTCGGCGAAAGCCGCGTGCCCACGCACGAAAACCGGGACGTCGGCACCCAGTGTCAGGCCCAGCACGGCCAGTCGATCCTCATCCCAACCCAGTTGCCAGAGATGATTGAGGCCGAGCAAAGTCGTCGCGGCATTTGAACTGCCGCCACCGATTCCACCGCCCATGGGCAGGATTTTTTCGATCCAGATATCGATGCCGAGCGAACAACCGGATTGCTCCTGAAGTTTTTTCGCGGCTTTGACGATCAGGTTGCTGTCGTGAGGAACGCCATCGAATTCGGTGTGCAACCGAATCACACCGTCGTCACGAACGGCAAACGTGATTTCATCGCCGTAATCGAGAAACTGAAAAATCGTCTGCAACTCGTGATAACCGTCTTCACGGCGGCCGAGAATGTGCAGCATCAGATTGAGTTTGGCCGGGGAGGGCAGCGTCAAGCGCGCAACGGTCATGTTCACTGCCCCAGTTTGCGTGGTTGCCATTCCTTGATCACCAGCGTGACATCAAGGTCGGTGCCGTGCAGTTTGATCCGCTCGGGCAGCCAATAGCCGTTTTGCTCGGCGTAACTGAGGTATTCGACTTGCCAGCCGTCCTGCTCGAGATTGGCCAGCCGACTGTCGGCGTCCAGGGTCAGGCGACTTTTGCTGTCCGGGGCCGGAAGCCCGCGAACCCACCACGCCAGATTGGACACCGGCAGCTTCCAGCCAAGCTGTTCTTCAACCAGCGCTTCGGGGGTCGTGGCGTCATAACGGCCCTGATTGGCCACTTCCAGCGAGACTTTGCCCGGACGGCCGGTCAAACGAGCCGCGCCGCGACCCAGCGGGCCGGAGAGGCGAATGTCGTAGTAATCCTGTCGCTGCAGCCAGAACAACGTGCCGCTGCCCGAGTCTTTTGGCGCACGAATACCGATCTTGCCGTTGATCTGCCAGCCATCAAGGCTGGTCAGCTGCTGTTTGTAATCGCGCCATTGGGCCGTGTTGCCTTGGCCCTGGACCGATTCGCGGGCGCCGAAGCCCGCGCAACCGGCGAGCAGGGCGATGAAACTGAAAACAACAAGGTGGCGCAAAAACATAATCTTAAAGAGTCTCTGATCCGGTCAGGCGCTTGATGGTGCTGCGCAGGATGGGGCTGTCGGGTTGTTCCTTGAGGAACTTGCTCCAGATTTGCCTGGCTTCCCGCTGTTTGCCATTGGCCCACAAGACTTCGCCCAGGTGAGCGGCAACTTCCTGATCGGGAAAGCGATCCAGGGCCTGACGCAGATAGCGCTCGGCTTCATCGAGATTGCCCAGGCGGAAGTGCACCCAGCCGAGGCTGTCGAGTACCGCCGGGTCTTCCGGGTTGATCTGGTGCGCTTGTTCGATCAGGGCCTTGGCTTCGGCGTAACGCGTCGTGCGGTCCGACAGGGTGTAGCCGAGGGCGTTCAACGCCATTGCATTGTCCGGGTCGCGCTTGATGATCAGGCGCAGGTCTTTTTCCATCTGCGCCAGGTCATTGCGTTTTTCCGCCTGCATGGCGCGGGTGTAAAGCAGGTTCAAATCGTCCGGGTACTTCTGCAGCGCGGTTTGCAGAACCTTCCACGCCTTGTCGGGCTGATTGTTGGCAGACAAGGTCTCGGCTTCGATCAGGTACAACTGGATCGCGTAATCAGGTTGCTCGTCGCGTTCCGTAGCCAGACGGCTTTGGGCTTCGGCGGTCTTGCCGTTGTTGATCAGAATGTCGGTCTGGCGCAGTTGCGCAGGCAGATAGTCATTGCCGGGGCCGACCTGGGCGTACTCGATCAGTGCGCCTTGTGGGTCGTTGCGCTCTTCAGCTATACGACCGAGGTTCAGGTGCGCCGAATCGACGTGGCTTTCCCGGGCGACCAAGTCTTCCAGATAACCCTTGGCCTCGTCCCAGGCCTTGGCTTCCAGGCACACCAGCGCCAGGGAGTAACGCAGTTCGTCGTCTTCCGGGTATTGCTGGACCAGGCTTGAGAACTCGACCTTGGCGTCGTCCATGCGGTCCTGTTCAACCAGCATGCGTGCATACGTCAGGCGCAGACGCTTGTCGTCCGGGTATTTCTTGATGCTTTTTTGCAGCAGTGGCAAGGCTTCATCGCCACGGTTGAGCACTTGCAACAGGCGCGCGCGCAGCAGGATCGGGGCAATTTCGCCGTCGTCCGGCGGATTGTCTTCAAGCAAGGTCAGCGCGCCTTTGGCGTCACCGTCCTGTTGCAACAGCAAAGCCTTGCCGAAAATCAACTGGTTGTTGTTCGGGTGGCGCTGCAATAAGCGGTCAAAACTTTTCATCAGGCCGTTGCGCGTGTCCTGGTCGGTATCGGCCGCGGACAGGGCAAGAAAGTCGAAATGCGTGTCGCCTTTGCCAAGCAGGACTTTCTCCATATAGACCATGGAGTCGTCATAACGCCCGGCGCGCGCCAGTTGCACGGCAGCCGCGCGTTGCGCCTCGAGATCGTCCGGGGCGTTTTTTGCCCAGATCAACGCGGTATCCAGGGCAGCCTGATCGGCGCCAAGGTATTCGGCAATGCGGAAGGCTCGCTCGGAGATGCCCGGATCCTGAGTGTTGATGGCCTGGGTGACGTAGTTGTCCAGGGCAATGTCGAAACGATTGCGCTGGCCAGCCAGTTCGGCGCTCAACAGGCTGAAGACGGTTTCTTCACTGAATGAGCTGTAAACCTTGGGCTTTTCAGGGGCCGGAGTGCTGTCTTCGACCGGCGGCGTACCGTCCGACGAAACGGGTGCCAAGACCTGGCAGCCGCTGAGGAAGACAAAAGCGAGGAGCAACGCGGAAGATCTATTCATATAGGAAGAGGACGACTAACCTGCGGTCGGATCATCATGACACAAGCCTTCGGCCAAACATAACCGAGTCTCGATGGATGCCTTTATAGAGGCAGGTCATTGGGACAATAGTCAGCGGTAGTTGTTCTGGCTCTGTCGAAGTAGGACAATTGCCGGCTTCACGTCACCATCAGCGACCTTGAATGGCCTTCCTTGCACTCGGTATCAACCACAAGACTGCTTCAGTAGACGTCCGCGAGCGCGTGGCCTTTACCCCTGAGCAGCTGGTGGAGGCCTTGCAGCAGCTCTGCCGACTTACCGACAGCCGCGAAGCTGCGATCCTCTCCACCTGCAATCGCAGTGAACTCTATATAGAACAGGATCACCTTTCGGCTGACATCATCTTGCGCTGGCTGGCCGATTATCATCATTTGAGCCTCGAAGAGCTGCGTGCGAGCGCTTATGTGCACGAAGATGATGCGGCAGTTCGTCACATGATGCGGGTGGCTTCCGGGCTCGATTCGCTGGTGTTGGGCGAACCGCAGATTCTCGGTCAGATGAAATCGGCCTACGCCGTGGCGCGTGAGGCCGGCACCATCGGTCCGCTGCTCGGGCGCTTGTTTCAAGCGACGTTCAACGCGGCCAAGCAAGTGCGCACCGACACGGCCATCGGCGAGAACCCGGTGTCCGTGGCGTTTGCCGCGGTCAGCCTGGCGAAACAGATTTTCAGCGATTTGCAGCGCAGCCAGGCCTTGCTGATCGGCGCCGGAGAGACCATCACCCTGGTCGCCCGCCACCTGCATGAACTGGGTGTAAAGCGCATTGTGGTCGCCAACCGAACCCTGGAACGCGCGAGCATCCTTGCCGAGCAGTTTGGTGCCCATGCCGTTTTGCTCTCGGACATCCCGGCAGAGCTGGTGCGCAGCGACATCGTGATCAGTTCCACTGCCAGCCAGTTGCCGATCCTTGGCAAAGGCGCCGTGGAAAGCGCGTTGAAACTGCGCAAGCACAAACCGATCTTCATGGTAGACATCGCTGTTCCTCGGGATATCGAGCCGGAAGTCGGCGAGTTGGACGACGTTTACCTCTATAGCGTCGACGATCTCCACGAAGTGGTCGCCGAGAACCTCAAGAGCCGGCAGGGCGCTGCCCAGGCGGCGGAAGATATGGTCTTGGTCGGTGCCGAAGATTTCATGGTCCGCCTGCGTGAACTGGCGGCGGTGGATGTGCTCAAGGCCTATCGCCAACAAAGCGAGCGCATGCGCGACGAAGAATTGCAGAAGGCCCAGCGCATGCTGGCCAATGGCAGCAGCCCCGAAGAGGTGCTGGTGCAATTGGCGCGTGGCCTGACCAACAAACTCTTGCACGCCCCGAGTGTGCAGTTGAAAAAGCTTTCTGCCGAAGGCCGCCTCGATGCGCTGGCCATGGCCCAGGAACTCTTTGCCCTGAATGAGGGCTCATCGGATAGCTTTTCGGATAAGAAACCGCAATGAAAGCGTCACTGCTCAATAAGCTGGACATCCTCCAGGACCGTTTCGAGGAATTGACCGCCCTGCTTGGCGATGGCGAAGTCATTTCCGATCAAAACAAATTCCGCACCTATTCCAAGGAATACGCGGAAGTCGAACCGATTGTCGCCACCTATAAACAGCTGCTCAAAGTGCAAGGCGACCTCGAAGGCGCCCAGGCACTGCTCAAGGACAGCGACCCGGACATGCGCGAAATGGCCGTGGAAGAAGTTCGCGAAGCCAAAGAGCAACTGATCGACATCGAAGCCAGCCTGCAACGCATGCTGCTACCCAAGGACCCGAATGACGGGCGCAACGTGTTCCTCGAAATCCGTGCCGGCACCGGCGGTGACGAAGCGGCGATTTTTTCCGGCGACCTGTTCCGTATGTATTCGCGTTATGCCGAGCGGCGTGGCTGGCGGGTGGAAATTCTCTCGGAGAACATCGGTGAGCACGGCGGCTATAAAGAAGTCATCGCCCGTGTTGAAGGCGAAAACGTCTACGGCAAACTGAAGTTCGAATCCGGCGTGCACCGCGTGCAACGGGTTCCGGCCACCGAATCCCAGGGTCGCATCCACACCTCGGCCTGCACCGTGGCGGTGTTGCCTGAGCCGGATGAGCAGGAAACGATCGAGATCAACCCGGCGGATCTGCGGGTCGATACCTATCGTTCCTCCGGGGCCGGCGGCCAGCACGTCAACAAGACCGACTCGGCGATCCGCATCACGCACTTGCCGTCCGGTATCGTCGTCGAATGCCAAGAAGAACGCTCGCAACACAAGAACCGCGCCCGGGCGATGTCCTGGTTGTCGGCCAAGCTCAACGATCAACAAACCAGCGCCGCCGCGAACGCCATCGCCAGCGAGCGTAAGCTGCTGGTCGGTTCGGGGGATCGCTCCGAGCGCATCCGCACCTACAACTTTGCCCAGGGCCGGGTGACCGACCACCGGGTCAACCTGACGCTGTATTCCCTCGACGAAGTCCTCGCGGGCGGCGTCGAGGCCGTGATTGAACCGTTACTGGCCGAGTTCCAGGCCGATCAATTGGCAGCGATAGGTGAGTAAATGACGATCATTGCCAGTTTGTTGCGCGCCGCCGATTTGCCCGACTCGCCCACGGCGCGTCTGGATGCCGAATTATTGCTGGCCGCGGCCTTGGGCAAGTCCCGCAGCTTTCTGCACACCTGGCCGGAACGCATTGTGCCGAGCGAAGCCGCGCTGAAGTTTGCCGAGTACCTGCAACGTCGTCGCGGCGGTGAGCCGGTGGCCTACATTCTGGGGCAGCAAGGGTTCTGGAAGCTTGATCTGGAAGTCGCGCCGCACACGCTGATCCCGCGCCCGGATACCGAATTGCTGGTGGAAGCGGCGCTGGAATTGCTGCCAGCCACACCGGCCCAAGTGCTCGATCTTGGCACCGGCAGCGGCGCCATTGCCCTGGCTTTGGCCAGCGAGCGTCCGGCGTGGAAAGTCACTGCGGTGGATCGCATACTCGAGGCTGTAGCGCTGGCCGAACGCAATCGTCAGCGCCTGCACTTGAACAATGCCACGGTGCTGAGCAGCCATTGGTTCAGCGCCCTGGAAGGTCAGCGTTTTCATCTGATCATCAGCAACCCGCCGTACATCGCCTCCGCCGACCCGCATCTGGTAGAAGGCGATGTGCGCTTCGAACCGGCCAGCGCTCTGGTGGCTGGCGTCGACGGGCTCGATGATCTGCGCCTGATCGTCGCCCAGGCGCCGGATTATCTGGAGGCCGGTGGCTGGCTGATGCTCGAACACGGTTACGATCAAGCCGAAGCCGTGCGCGACTTGCTGTTGAGCCGCGGCTTTGAAGCAGTCCACAGCCGCACCGATCTGGGCGGTCACGAACGTATCAGCCTGGGGCGCCTGCCGTGCTGAATGATCAGGAGTTGTTGCGCTATAGCCGGCAGATTCTGTTGCAACACGTCGATATCGACGGCCAGTTGCGGCTGAAAGAAAGCCGCGTATTGATCGTCGGTCTTGGCGGTCTTGGCTCACCGGTGGCGCTGTATCTGGCCGCGGCCGGTGTCGGCGAGCTGCACCTGGCGGATTTCGATACGGTCGACCTGACCAATCTGCAACGCCAGATCGTTCACGACACTGACAGCGTCGGCTTGAGCAAGGTCGATTCAGCGATCCGCCGACTGAGCGCGATCAATCCCGAGATCCAACTGATCGCCCATCGCACCGCACTGGACGAAGATTCCCTGGCGGCCGCCGTGGCGGCGGTGGATCTGGTGCTGGACTGTTCCGATAATTTCTCGACCCGAGAAGCGGTCAACGCGGCCTGCGTTACTGCCGGCAAACCGCTGGTCAGCGGCGCGGCAATTCGCCTCGAAGGGCAGTTGTCGGTGTTTGACCCGCGACGCCCGGAAAGCCCGTGCTACCACTGTCTATACGGTCACGGCAGCGAAGCCGAATTGACCTGCAGTGAGGCCGGCGTTGTCGGTCCACTGGTTGGGCTGGTGGGCAGCCTCCAGGCGCTGGAAGCCCTGAAACTGCTGGTGGGTTTCGGTGAGCCATTGGTGGGGCGTCTGTTGCTGATCGATGCCCTGGGCTCGCGCTTCCGTGAATTGCGGGTCAAGCGTGATCCGGGCTGCAGCGTCTGTGGTTCGACACATGCGTGAAGCGCCAATCGGCGTGTTCGACTCCGGCGTCGGCGGGCTCTCAGTGCTGGCCGAGATCCAGCGTTTGCTGCCCAACGAGTCTCTGCTGTACGTCGCCGATTGCGGCAATGTTCCCTACGGCGAAAAAACCCCTGAATTCATCCAGCAGCGTTGCAGCGTGATGGCCGAATTTTTTCAGCAGCAGGGCGCGAAGGCCTTGGTGCTGGCCTGCAACACGGCGACCGTCGCCGGTGTTGCGGACTTGCGGCGCGATTTCCCTGCGTGGCCCATCGTTGGCATGGAGCCCGCCGTCAAACCTGCCGCTGCCGCCACCCGCAGTGGTGTGGTCGGCGTACTTGCCACCACTGGCACGCTGCAGAGCGCCAAATTTGCAGCCTTGCTAGACCGGTTCGCTACCGATGTTCGCGTTATCACTCAGCCGTGCCCCGGCCTGGTGGAGCTGATTGAAAACGGCGATCTGCACAGCGAGGCATTGCGTCAGTTGCTGGCCGGGTACGTCGGGCCGCTGCTCGGCGCCCGGTGCGACACGATAATTCTGGGCTGCACGCATTATCCCTTCCTAAAGCCATTGCTTAAGCAGATGATCCCTGAAGACATCAGCTTGATCGACACCGGTGCCGCTGTTGCGCGGCAACTCCAGCGTTTGTTGGCCGAGCGTGAGTTACTTGCCGAGGGGCCGGCACGTGCTGCGCAGTTCTGGACGAGTGCCGATCCGGAGCATTTCAGGACTATTTTGCCGACGCTGTGGAACAGCGGCGGTGTTGTGCAAAGCTTCGATAGATAACTAAAAAAAAAGTGGGCGAAAACGAATAATTGGGCTGAACTTCTGATTAATCGTCGACTTCTATAGCGGTGAGCAACAAAAAAACCATATGAAATCGTTCGGAAAAGGATGTTTCTAGTGAAGCGACTATTCTGCTTGGCCGCGATTGCGGCCGCACTGATGGGGCACAGTTTTACCGCGCAGGCGGCAGGCGTGGAATTCGCGGTCGGACAGACCAGCGAGTCGACCATGACCTATCGATTGGGCATGCAATTCGATTGGGACAAGAGCTGGTTGCAGAGTGATATCGGTCGCTTGACGGGGTACTGGAGCGGTGCCTACACCTATTGGGACGGCGACAAGACTTCCAGCAACCACAGCCTGTCGTTCGCGCCGGTGTTGGTTTACGAATTTGCTGGCCAGACCGTCAAGCCCTACGTGGAGTTGGGCGTTGGCGTCGCGGTGTTCGCCAATACCGAAGTCGAAAACAATCAACTCGGCAGTGCTTTTCAGTTTGAAGACCGGTTCGGTTTTGGCCTGCGCTTTACCGGCGGACATGAAGTCGGCATTCGTGCGACGCACTATTCCAATGCCGGGCTCAGTAGCCCGAACAACGGTGTAGAAAGTTACGCGCTGCACTACACGATGCCGCTCTGAGACTCGCACCTTTAAGTGCGGGAGCGAGCCTGCTCGCGATGCCTTGTCAGTCAACACGGTTGCTGAATGGCAGACCGCAATCGCGAGCAGGCTCGCTCTCACACTGGATGTGCGTCGACTTCAAATTCAGCGATACGCCGTGGTAATCCCCTGGCGCTCATCGATGCATTCTGGTGCGCCCATCTCGAACTCCCGGCAGATCAGCGGGCGTTTTTCGTAGATGGTGCACATCATGCTGTTGCGATCCAGCGCAGCGCACCAGCCGTCATCCAGACGCAGCATGACTTCCCCGCCCCAATCATCGGTATCGATAAAACGTTCAGGCACGCCCGTGTCGGTGATCAGCATGACTTCGAGCTGGCAGCAACAGGCTGCGCAAGTCGAGCACGTGACGGCCGGTTCGGTGATTTGCGTGTGGGGAATGGTTTTCATGGCGGGCAGTGTAAGGCAGTGCGCCCTGGCTGTGTTAAAGGCCTGACGGACGCTTAGCTGCGGGTGTCCGCCGCCAGCCGTTGCGCCATGAAATGCAGCGTTGGGAACAGCATGGCCCAGAGCAGGCCGATACCCAGCAGCGTGGGCATCTGACCGTAAGGAAACTGCACGCCGGCCAGTTGTCCACCGGCGTAATACGACAACGGCCCACCCACGGCGCCCAGCAGGCTGCCGAGCCACCAAGGTTTGGCGGTCCATTGCAGGCAGTGGCGCAACGTGGTTGCCAGTAAAGCCCACAACAGCATCAGCCACAGCGGGATCAAGGGCGCGACGTCGGCGAAATCGAACACACCAAGCCAGCGTAACGAACTGTCGACGGTGGTGCCCAGCAGCACAACGCTGAGAATCAGTCGGCCTTCATCCGCCCAGCGACTTATCCACAGCAGATGAATCACCAGTACCGCCAACGCCACCAGCAACCATAAACTGTCGCCGCCCATCACACAGGCAAACCAGCCGAGCTGAAACAGTGCGGCATTGGCCAAGCGCTCACGCATCGAAGCGCCCCAGCAGCGGCGCGGGCATTGCCGAGGGTTTGGCCAGCACCATTTGCGCGGTGCCGATGGTGCGCTCCAGAAATCCCCCTTCGCAGTAGCACAGATAAAATTCCCACAACCGCAGGAAATAATCGTCGTAGCCCAACTCGCTCAAGCGGCCCTGGGCTCGGCGAAAATTCTCATGCCACAGGCGCAGGGTTCGGGCGTAGTGCAGGCCGAAATCCTCCATGTGCAGCAAATTCATGTCGGTGTCGCGGCTGATGACTTCCAGCATCTTCTGCACACAGGGCAGGGCACCGCCAGGAAAAATGTAACGCTGAATGAAATCGACGCTGCCCTTGGCCTGTTCGTAGCGCTGTTCGCGGATGGTGATGGCCTGCAACAGCATCAGGCCGTTGCTTTTGAGCAACTGCGCGCATTGCTTGAAATAGACCGGCAGGAAGCGATGGCCGACCGCTTCGATCATCTCGATCGACACCAATTTGTCGTACTGCCCGGTGAGGTCGCGGTAATCCTTGAGCAGCAGCGTGACCTGGTCTTGCAGGCCGAGGGCTTCAATGCGTTGGGCAGTGAAGGCGTACTGTTCTTTTGAAAGCGTGGTGGTGGTGACCTTGCAGCCGTAATGCTGCGCCGCGTAAAGCGCCATGCTGCCCCAGCCGGTGCCGATTTCCAGCAAGTGATCACTGGGTTTGAGCGCGAGTTTCTGGCAGATCCGTTCCAGCTTGTTCAACTGCGCCTGTTCCAGGCTGTCTTCGTCCGTCAGGAACTGTGCGGCGGAGTACATCATGGTGGGGTCAAGAAACTGTTCGAACAGGTCGTTGCCCAGATCGTAGTGGGCGGCGATGTTTTTCTGCGAACCCTTGCGCGTGTTGCGATTGAGCCAGTGCAGCGCTTGAACGAAAGGGCGGCCGAGTTTCGCCAGGCCACCTTCCAGCGCATCCAGTACCTCAAGGTTACTGACGAACACGCGAACCACCGCGGTCAAGTCCGGCGAACTCCAATAACCGTGGATAAACGCTTCGCCAGCGCCGATCGAGCCGTTACCCGCCACCAGCCCCCACGCCGCCGCGTCGAGGATATGGATCTCCCCGATCAATGGGCTGCCTGCGGTCCCGAAAACTTGCCGTTCGCCGTTTTCGATGACCACCAGTTGTCCATGTTTGAGCTGCGTGAGTTGCCGCAATACACCACGGCGCAGCAACGATCCGGTCAGGCCGTTGGTGCTGAGCAGATTGACTTTAGCCGAGGCGCTAGAGGATTTCATGACGGTGATCCTTGGGAGGAACGATGGCGGTTTGAACGCTGCCAACGGCAGCCTGATGAGCAAATATCGGTGCGCGCTTGAGCAGCAGGCGCAGGGCCTGCCAATAGATCGCCAGGCAGGTTTTCGCCGTCATCCATGGAAAGCGCCGCAAGTAACGATGCAGGCTGGCACGGTCCAGTGCCTGGCGTTTCAAGCTGAGCGTGGCGTCGAACAACTTCAGCTCGCCCTGCCAGTCCGCCATGTGCACGCCGAGCCTTTTCGCGGCGGGGCTGAAACTCATGCGGTATTCCAGGTCTGGCGGTAGAAACGGCGAAACGTGAAACGCCTTCGCCACGGCAAAATGTTGATGGAAATCGCCGAGATTCTCCGGGGCCTTGGCCGGCAATACATAGTGATAACGCTCGCGCCACGGGGTGTTGGTGACTTCGCAAAGAATCGCCGCCAGTTGCCCGTCAGCCTCATGGCAGTAGAAAAAACTCACCGGGTTGAACGACAAACCCCAACTGCGCGGCTGGGTCAGCAGGCAGATCGAACCTTGGGGCGCATGACCGATGGCCTGGCCGACGAGCTGGCGCACCGCGTCAATCAGGCGCATGCCGCTGCCGGTATAGGTTTTGAGGTAATCGCTCTCGCGAAACGAGAACGGTGCAAAGCGACTGTTGCCCGAGAACGGCGACAGGCCGAGCACGGCCTCCTGTTCGTCGAGGTCCAGGTACAACAGACCGATCCGGTAACGGAAGGCATGAGGCTTTGGGGCGAACCGCCGATGCGCGATCCAGCCGCTGTAGAGGGCGCTGTTCACAACACTTCACCAAACGAGCGAGCAACGCGCAACGCGCTGACCACGCCGTCTTCATGGAAACCGTTGGCCCAATAGGCGCCGCAATAATAAGTGTGTTGCGCGCCGTCCAGCTCCTCCCAACGGCTTTGTGCTTCGACCGCCGCCAGGCTGAATTGCGGATGGGCGTAAGTGTATTTGGCGAGCACTTTGAACGGGCTGATGCCGGCGCTCTGGTTCAGGCTGACGCAGAACGTGGTATCGCTCTGGATGCCTTGCAGGATGTTCATGTCGTAGGTGACGGTGGCCCGTGTGTGGCCCGGGCCACCGAGGCGGTAATTCCAGCTGGCCCACGCAAGTTTTCGAGTAGGCAGCAGGCGTGTTTCGGTGTGCAGCACCACTTCGTTGTCGGCGTAGGGCAGGGCGCTGAGGATCGATTGTTCGGCATCGCTCGGCTTGGCCAGCAATTTCAGGGCCTGATCGCTGTGGCAGGCGAACACCACTTTGTCGAATCGCTCGCTTCCGGCGGTGCTGTGGATAACGATGCCTTCCTCATCCCGCTCGACCCGGGTCACCGGGCAGCCGAGACGGATTTTCTCTTTGAAGGTCGCCGTCAATGGCTCGATGTAAGCACTCGAGCCACCTTCGATCACCCGCCACTGCGGACGATTGCTGATGGACAGCAGGCCGTGATTCTTGAAAAACCTGACGAAGGATTGCAGCGGGAAACCGAGCATGTCAGCCATGGACATCGACCAGATTGCTGCGCCCATCGGCACGATGTAATGCAGGATGAAGCGTTCGCCATAGCGGCCGTTTTTCAGATAGTCGTCCAGCGTGGTGTCGGCGGCGATCCGACCCTCGGCCAGGTCACGCTGCGCCTCTTTGTTGAAGCGCTGGATGTCGCGCAACATGCCCCAGAAGCCGGGTGACAACAGATTTCGCCGTTGGGCAAACAAGCTGTTGAGGTTATTGCCGTTGTATTCCAGGCCCGAGTCCGGATCCTTCACTGAAAAACTCATTTCAGTCGGTTTCGACACCACGCCGATCTGGCCGAGCAGGCGAATGAAATTCGGGTAGGTCCAGTCGTTGAACACAATGAAACCGGTGTCCACGGCGTAGCGCTGGTCATCCACGGTCACGTCCACGGTATGGGTGTGCCCGCCGATCCAGTCGCTGGCCTCGAACAGGGTGATCTCATGCCTGCGATTGAGCAGGTAGGCGCTGGTGAGCCCCGAGATTCCGCTGCCAATGATCGCAATGTTCACGGCACGTCCCTGATCGGTGGGCTGCTGCGCACCATGCGTTTGCCGATGGCCAGTTTCACGCAATTGGGCATTTTCGACAGGGGCCAGAGAGCCGCCATGAACAGCCCCGGAAAAGCGATCTCCAGGGGACGGTTCTTGAGTTTGGCGAAGATGTGCCGGGCGGCTTTCGCCACTGGCCAACTGAGCGGCATCGGGAAGTCGTTTTTCGCCGTCAGTGGGGTCTCGACAAACCCCGGGCTGACCACCGTGACTTCGATGCCTTCCGGCGCAAGATCGATGCGCAGGGATTCGAACAGATAACGCAGCCCGGCCTTCGACGCGCCATAGGCTTCGGCCCGTGGCAGCGGCAGGTAGGTCACCGAACTGGCGACGCCCACCAGATGCGGCGCGTTGCCCTTGCGCAACAAGGGCAACGCGGCCTCGATGCAATAGGCGCTCGCGAGCAGGTTGGTGCGCACCACGTGTTCGACGATCGAGGAATCGAACTGCTTGACGTCGACGTATTCGCACGTGCCGGCGTTGAGGATCACCGTGTCCAGCGAGCCCCATTCATGGGCGATCTGTTCGCCGATTTCGCGCACCGCCTGACTGCTCGTCAAATCGCCGGGCACGACCAGCACTTGCCCCGGATAACGCAGGGACAAGACTTTCAGCACCGCTGTAGAGCGCGAGCTCACGGCCAGATGGGCACCGGTTTTGAGGATTTCTTCAGCCAGCGAGGCGCCGATGCCGCTGCTGGCACCCGTCAGCCAGTATCGCCGTGGAGGTGTAAGACTCATCCCATTCTCCTTTTCAGCCAGGCAATCGCCCGACCCAATACGGGTAAATGTTCGTAAAGCAGTGCCCCGGCATCGAAGTAATCCCGGTGACGATAAACCTTGTCGCGCCAGAGCAGGTACGAGCAGCCGTCGACACGAATCAACTGGCCGCCACTCAGGCGCGGATGGCGGTAACTCATGACCCAGCGCAGATAACCTTGACCTTCGCCGGTCTGGTCGAAACCGTGAAAATCGAAACGCAGTTCGGTGACGTTGGCGTAGAGCTCCGTGAAGTAGCTGCGCAACTGTCCGAGCCCTTGCACTTCATGCAGCGGATCGGTGAAGTGCACGTCTTCGGTGTACAGCTCGCCGAGGCGTTGCAAACTGTTTTTATCCAGCTGCGCGAATTGCCGGGCAAACTGCCGCAGGAAATCACTCATGAGCGCCTCCGGCATCGTGTCGCGAGGGCAAGTTCTTGAACGCGGCCAAGGCTCGCTGGCGCGAAGTGCTCAGGTTGACGATCGGCGACGGATAATCCGCCACGCCGAACAGACCGCCGACGTTCGCCGGGTTGTGCACGTCTTTTTTGTTCAGCCCGGCCAGTTCCGGCAGCCAGTGCTTGATGAACACGCCTTCGGCGTCGAATTTCTCCGATTGGCTCAGCGGATTGAAAATACGGAAATAAGGGGCCGAGTCAGTGCCCGTGGACGAACTCCACTGCCAGCCACCGTTGTTCGCCGCCAGGTCGCCGTCGATCAAGTGGCGCATGAAAAAGCGTTCGCCTTCGCGCCAGTCGATCAGCAGGTTCTTGGTCAGGAACATCGCCACCACCATGCGCAAGCGGTTGTGCATCCAGCCGGTTTCGAGCAATTGACGCATCGCTGCGTCGATGATCGGCAGGCCGGTACGGGCTTGCTGCCAGGCCAGCAGTTCTTCCGGGGCGTCGCGCCAGGCCAGAGCTTCGGTCTCCGGGCGGAATGCGCGGTGACGCGAGACCCGTGGGTAGCCCACCAGAATGTGTTTGTAGAACTCGCGCCACAGCAACTCGTTGATCCAGGTGACCGCGCCCACCTTGCCGCTTTCGAATTCGCCTTGGTTACTGTGCAGGGCGGCGTGCAAACACTGGCGCGGGGAAATCACCCCGGCAGCGAGGTAAGCCGAGAGCTGGCTGGTGCCGGGTTTGGCCGGGAAGTCGCGCTCGCTTTTGTAGTAATCGATTTGTGCGTCGGCGAAGGTGTCGAGACGGCGTTGAGCTTCGGCTTCGCCGGCGGGCCAGAGCTGGCGCAAGCTCTCGCTGGGCATGTCGAACCCTTTAACGCTCGATGGAATGTCGTCACTGCTGATGGGCAACGGATCCTGTACGGCCGGTTTGGCCACCCGTCCCGGAAGCGACCGGTGCAGACGTTCGTAACAGACTTTGCGGAACTGGCTGAAGACCTGGAAGTAGGTGCCAGTCTTGGTCAACACGGTGCCCGGATTGAACAACAACTGATCGAGGTAGCTGAAGAAGCCGATGCCATGGGCCTTGAGCGTTTCGGCGACTGCCGTATCGCGACGGCTTTCATGAACCCCGTATTCCTCGTTGACGTGCACCGCCTCCGCGTTTAATTGCTGACACAGCTTGAGCAAAACCTGCGGCGCTTCATCCCAGCGAGGGGCGTGGCGAATCAAAAGGGGAATGTTCAGTTCGCCCAGCGCGTCGCTCAGTTCACCCAGATTGCGCAGCCAGAAATCCACTTTGCACGGCGCGTCATCGTGTTCCAGCCATTGCGCCGGGCTCAACAGGTACACGGCCACCGTCGGGCCGCGAGCGGCAGCAGCCGACAGGGCGGTGTTGTCGTGCAGGCGCAAGTCGCTACGCAACCAGATCAAATGCATGGAAGTGTCCATTAAATAAGCCCACGATTGACCAGTTCCTGGTGAGCCGATAGCGGGTCTTCGGCCAGGAACAAATCAACACTCTCGGACGTTTTTGCGGACAGCTCGGCGTGGTGGATGCATACCGTTGGTCCGGCAATCATTTTTGGGCAACTGACGCCATTCAAAAGTTTCGGCAGCTGCGAAATGTTCATGGCTTTGCTGGAATACAGCAGTACGCCGCGGGCTTGCAGGTGATCGACCGCCAGCGCGAGTTCGCCTGGCGGCAGCGGCCAGTCGAAGACTTCCACCGGGCAATCGGCGCTGCTGATCAGCCACGCGGTCAGCCACAGGCAAGGTTCCAGTGGCTGGTCCGAGTGATTGATCAATAGCAACGGCGCGGTGCGTAACTGACGGTTGTTATGGTAGATGCGTGCGCCGAATTTGCTACGCAGCCAGGAAAAGAAAAACACCCGCTCCATCTGCGCGCCGAACTGGCCCTGCCAGCGTTGCTCCAGCTCCGCCAGCAACGGCATCAGCAGTTGTTCGCACAAGGTACGAGGCGGATACAGCGCCATGGCTTGATTGACGGTGTCATCCAGCGTGCGTTCATTGAGCTGGGTCACCGCTTGCAGCAATGTCTGGCCCAGCACTTGCCAATCGTTTTCGACGGTTTCGGTAAAGGCTTGTGGCGTGTCGAGCAGCTGCTTGACCTGACTGACGGCCACGCCGCGATTGAGCCAGGTAAGAATGGTCAAAATCCGTTGCACGTGTTCGGCAGAAAACAAGCGGTGCCCCTTGGGCGTGCGCTGGGGCACGATCAGCCCGTAGCGTCGCTCCCAGGCGCGCAGGGTCACGGCGTTCACGCCGGTCTGGCGCGCCACTTCGCGTATCGGCAACCAGCCTTCGTCCAGGGCTTTCTTGAAGTCGGCGCCAAGGTCTTCGCTGGCGCTGGTGTCGATTGGGCTTTTCATTAGATGGCGTTTCGCAGGCTGAGGTTTTCCGGGTGCGGCTGAAGGTAAACCTGCTGCGCGATGTACGGATCCGGGTGTTGACGGAAATAGTGTTTGAGCAGCGTCAGAGGCACCACCAACGGCACGATGCCGTGCCGGTACTGGCCGATGACGTGCTGCATTTCCTGCTTGTCTTCAGGGCTGATGAATTGCTTGAGATAACCGCTTATGTGCTGCAGGACATTGGTGTGGGTGCGCCGCGTCGCGCATTTTTTCAATGCCGCCATCAGTTCGCTGAAATAGCGCGGGCCGAGTTCCGCAGGATCGGTCTGGCCCATGTTGCCCAGCAGGTTGCCCAGGGTTTTGTATTGCACCGGGTTATGGGCCATCAGCAAGTATTTGTAGCGCGAGTGAAATTCTATGAGGCCGCGTCGTGTCACTCCTTCTCGCAATAGCTGCTGCCAGGCGCTGTAGGCGAACACGCGGGTCAGGAAGTTTTCGCGCAATACCGGGTCGTTGAGGCGGCCATCTTCTTCCACCGGTAAGTTGGGGTGCAGGGCGCAGAACGCCTGGGCGTAGATACCACGTCCACCTCCGTCCACCGGCGACCCGTTGGCCTGGTAGACCTTGACCCGCTCGAGGCCGCAGGAAGGGGATTTCTGCATAAAGATGTAGCCGCAGATATCGTCCAGCTCCGCAGCCATTTTCTGACCGTACTCGGCGAGCGGCCGGGTGACGTTGGTCTCAGGGTTGACGGTGCCAACGGCTTCGGGATGTTCGGGGTCGCCGATCAGGCGGATCGGTTCGCGAGGAATGCCCAAGCCAATGGCGACTTCCGGGCACACCGGTACGAACTCGAAATAGTCGGTGAGGGTTCGGCTGCACAGGCGCGATTCCTTGTGCCCACCGTTGAAACGCACCTCCGCTCCCATCAAGCAGGCGCTGATGGCGATTTTCGGTAGAGTCGCTGGCTGTACATGCATCGGAACACCTCGAATCCAGACCTGTACAGAGCGGTAACTCTGTACAACTTTGTCTTCATCATAGATTCAAAGGTGTACAAGTCAAATTATTTGTATAGGTTTTCGGGAGGGGAGTGCATTCCCTTGTGGGAGAGGGCTTGCTCGCGATAGCGGTGGATCAGGCGACACATGGGTAGCTGACACACCGCATCCGCGGGCAGGATCTATTTCCAGCCGAGTATCCAGTCGTCGCTGGCTTTCAGCGATTGCCATGGGAGACGCTCACTGCGTTGGGTCAGCACCGCCTGCAATTCGACGTCCAGCACCGTGCCTTCCTCATCGCGGAACAGTTCGGTCACCAGAAAATGTTTCTCGCGGTTTCGCGGGTGGGCTGCTGTCCATTTCGACAGCAGCAATTTACTCGGATTGATTCTATTCACTGCAAGTGCTCGTGTAACCGTCGTGCAGCTTCCTGGCCGCTGAGCCAGGCGCCTTCGACACGCCCGGACAGGCACCAGTCGCCGCATACATACAGTCCCAGGTCGGCATCGGCCAAGGCACCCCATTCGTGACTGCTGGCGGGACGCGCGTAAAGCCAGCGGTGCGCGAGGCTAAAGGTCGGGGCGGGCATGGCGCTGTGCAACAGCTCGGCAAATGCACCGTGCAGTTGCTCGATCACCGCCTCCTTGGGCAGGTCGATATGTTGCCGGCTCCAGGCGCTCGTCGCATGCAGTACCCAGGTGTCGAGGGTGTTGTCGCGCCCGGGTTTGCTGCGGTTGCGCGCCAGCCAGTCGAGCGGGCTGTCCTGCACGAAGCAACCTTCCATGGGGGTATCCAGCGGCGTATCGAATGCCAGCGCCACCGCCCACGTTGGCTCCATTTTCACCCCGGCGGCGGCCCCGGCGAGTTTCGGCGCGGAGGCCAGCAGTGCCGTGGCTTGAGGCGCCGGCGTGGCGATCACCACGTGACTGAACGGACCATGGGTGAAGCCTTCGGCGTCTTGCAGGTGCCAGTGTTCTTCACCGCGATAGACCTCGGTGATCCGGCAGGCGAAATGCACTTCCAGGTCGCCGAGCAGGCCGCGGGTGATGGCGCTCATGCGCGGTGTCCCGACCCAGCGTGTCTGTTCGTCCGGCGACAGGTTGAGCTGCCCGCCGTGGAAGGTGTAGAGCTGCGGCGTCCACTCGGCGACCCAGCCGTTGGATTGCCAACGCTGGACCTCGGTGACGAAGCGCCGGTCGCGGGCAGTGAAATACTGCGCGCCCATGTCCAAGGCACCCGCATCACTGCGCTTGCTCGACATGCGTCCGCCACTGCCGCGGCTTTTATCGAAAAGTTGAACAATGTGCCCGACTTCTGTCAGGGCCTGAGCGGCTGAGAGCCCGGCGATGCCGGTGCCGATGATTGCGATAGGTACAGTCATAGGGGCCTCGTTTACCTTTCTGTACAGACTACGCCGTGGTTTAAACCTGTACAATATTGTTTTTTGGTATAACTTTTAGCGTTCTCGATCTGACAGCTTGGCCTATTGTTAAACACAGACACTGCCCGATACCAAAGATCCCTGCTTATAAAAATAGACTAGTGATCAGGGTAAAACGCCACGCGAGGAAGAAGTCATGCACATATTGCTGACCGGCGGTACTGGTTTGATAGGACGTCAACTCTGCCGACACTGGTTGAGTCAGGGACATCGCCTGACAGTCTTGAGCCGCACGCCGGAAAAAGTCGCGAAAATCTGCGGTGCCCAGGTTCGCGGCGTCGCGTTGTTCGAAGACCTCGGGCAAGAACCGGTGGACGCAATTATCAATTTGGCGGGCGCGCCCATTGCTGATCGGCCATGGACGTCCAGGCGCAAAGCCTTGCTCTGGGCGAGTCGCATCACCCTGACCGAAACCTTGCTGGCCTGGCTCGAGACCCGCGCGCAGAAACCGCAGGTGTTGATCTCGGGTTCTGCCATCGGCTGGTACGGCGACAGTGGCGAGCGCGAACTGACCGAAGCATCTCCGCCGTCCATCGATGATTTCGCCAGTCAGTTGTGCATTGCCTGGGAAGAAACCGGCCAGCGCGCCGAGGCCATGGGTATTCGGGTGATCCTGATTCGAACCGGTTTGGTGCTGTCTGCCGAGGGCGGCTTTTTGTCGCGGCTGTTGCTGCCATTCAAACTGGGGCTGGGCGGGCCTTTGGGCAGTGGTCGGCAGTGGATGCCCTGGATTCATATCAACGATCAAATCGCCCTGATTGATTTTCTTCTGCATCGCATTGATGCGAGCGGTCCATATAATGCCTGCGCGCCAAAACCGGTGCGCAACCGCGAGTTCGCCAAAACATTGGGCGCCGTGCTGCACCGACCGGCGTTCATGCCGATGCCGGCCTTGGCCTTGAAAGTGTGCCTGGGCGAGTTGTCACTGTTGTTGCTGGGTGGCCAGAAGGCCGTACCGGCGCGCTTGCTGGAAGCGGGTTTCACGTTCCAGTTCACCGATTTGCGCGCGGCCCTGGACGACCTGTCCAGCCGCCTTTGAAATAGGACGTTGCATGACCGATCACGCATTGCTTCTGGTTAACCTGGGTTCACCTGCCTCTACATCGGTGGCGGATGTGCGCAGTTACCTCAATCAATTTCTGATGGACCCCTACGTGATCGACCTGCCATGGCCGGTGCGACGCTTGCTGGTGTCGCTGATCCTGATCAAGCGTCCGGAGCAGTCCGCCCACGCCTACGCGTCGATCTGGTGGGAGGAGGGCTCGCCGCTGGTGGTGCTCAGCCGTCGCCTGCGCGAGGCCATGGTTGCGCAATGGCACCATGGGCCGGTTGAGCTGGCGATGCGCTACGGCGAGCCGTCGATTGAGACGAAACTGGTTGAGCTGGCTGCTCAGGGCCACAAAAAAATCACCCTCGCACCGCTTTATCCACAATTCGCCGACAGCACCGTGACCACGGTGATTGAAGAAGCCAAGCGGGTGGTGCGTGAGAAGCGGCTCGATGTGCAGTTTTCGATTCTCCAGCCGTTCTACGATCAGCCGGAATACCTCGACGCATTGGTCGCCAGCGCGAAACCTTATTTGCAGCAGGATTACGATCACCTGTTGCTGAGCTTCCATGGTTTGCCGGAGCGGCACCTGAAGAAGATCGACCCTACCGGTCACCATTGCTTCCAAAGCGATAATTGCTGCCAGAACGCTTCGCCAGAAGTATTGGCGACCTGCTACCGCGCCCAATGCCTGCGCACGGCGTCGGAGTTTGCCAAGCGCATGGGGCTGGCGGATGGCAAGTGGTCGGTGTCGTTCCAGTCGCGTCTGGGTCGGGCCAAGTGGATCGAACCCTACACCGAAGCGCGCCTCGATGAGCTGGCGGGAATGGGCGTGAAGAAGGTGCTAGTGATGTGCCCGGCGTTCGTTGCCGATTGCATCGAGACGCTTGAGGAAATCGGTGATCGCGGGAAGGAATTGTTCCGCGAGGCGGGGGGCGAGGATTTGGTGCTGGTGCCTTGCCTCAACGATGATCCGCAGTGGGCGCGGGCGTTGAGTGCCTTGTGTGAAAGGGCGCCGTTGGCGCTTTAAAAGCTTCGCGGGCAAGCCTCGCTCCTACAGAATTGCGTCGTTGTGTCGAGCGACACACAACTTGTAGGAGCGAGGCTTGCCCGCGAAGGCATTCTCAAGGCTGACTACAACAACGGCTCATCCGCCTTCTTGTGCTTCCAGCTGTCATTGCCCGGCAGCAACAGATTCAGCCCGATCGCCACCACCGCGCACAACGCAATGCCTTTGAGGCCGAAGTCATCGGGGCCGGTGCCAGTGCCGACCAGCACACCGCCAATCCCGAACACCAACGTCACCGACACAATCACCAGATTGCGCGCTTCGCCCAGGTCGATCTTGTGGCGAATCAGCGTGTTCATCCCCACCGCAGCGATCGAGCCAAACAACAGGCACAAAATCCCGCCCATTACCGGCACCGGAATGCTTTGCAGCAGTGCGCCGAACTTGCCGACGAACGCCAGGCTGATGGCAAAGATCGCCGCCCAGGTCATGATTTTCGGATTGTAGTTCTTGGTCAGCATCACCGCGCCCGTCACTTCGGCGTAGGTGGTGTTGGGCGGGCCGCCGAACAGACCGGCAGCGGTGGTGGCAATGCCATCGCCGAGCAGGGTGCGGTGCAGGCCGGGTTTCTTCAGGTAATCGCGGCCGGTCACGCTGCCGACGGCAATTACCCCGCCGATATGCTCGATGGCTGGCGCCAGGGCTACCGGAACGATGAACAGAATCGCCTGCCAGTTGAACTCCGGCGCGGTGAAGTGCGGAATCGCAAACCACGGTGCGGCGGCAATCTTCGCGGTGTCGACGACGCCGAAATAGAACGCCATGGCAAAACCGACCAGCACGCCGGAAATGATCGGCACCAGGCGGAAGATGCCTTTACCGAACACGGCGACGATCAGCGTGGTGAGCAGCGCCGGCATCGAGATCAGCATGGCGGTCTGATAGGGAATCAGCTCGGTGCCGTCGCCAGCCTTGCCCATCGCCATGTTGGCGGCAATCGGCGCCATGGCCAGGCCGATCGAGATGATCACCGGACCAATCACTACCGGTGGCAGCAGACGGTCGATGAAACCGGTGCCTTTGATCTTCACCGCAAGGCCGAGAAAGGTGTAGACGAAACCCGCCGCCATCACGCCGCCCATGGTCGCCGCGAGGCCGAACTGGCCCTTGGCGAGAATGATCGGGGTGATGAAAGCGAAGCTCGATGCGAGGAATACCGGCACCTGGCGCCCGGTGACGATCTGGAACAGAATCGTCCCCAGGCCTGCGGTAAACAGCGCCACGTTAGGGTCAAGGCCGGTAATCAGCGGCATCAACACCAGGGCGCCGAAGGCCACGAACAGCATCTGTGCGCCAGACAGAACCGTGCGCCAGAGCGGATCGTTGAACTCTTGCTGCATGCTCAAGCGTCCTTCTGCTTGGTACCGAAGATCTTGTCACCGGCATCGCCCAAGCCTGGGATGATGTAACCGTGTTCGTTGAGTTTTTCATCAATGGAGGCGGTGTAGATCATCACGTCCGGGTGCGCTTTGCCTACAGCGGCGATGCCTTCCGGCGCGGCAACCAGGACCATGGCGCGGATGTCGCGGCAACCGGCCTTTTTCAGCAGGTCGATGGTGGCGACCATGGAGCTGCCGGTGGCGAGCATCGGGTCGATGATCATTGCCAGGCGCTCGTTGATTTCCGGAACCAGTTTTTCCAGGTAGGTGTGGGCCTGCAGGGTTTGTTCGTTGCGGGCCACGCCGACGGCGCTGACCTTGGCACCCGGGATCAGGCTCAGCACGCCTTCGAGCATGCCGATGCCGGCGCGCAGGATTGGCACTACGGTGATTTTCTTGCCGGCGATTTTCTCCACCGACACGGTGCCGCACCAACCTTCGATGTCGTAGGTTTCCAGCGGCAGGTCTTTGGTGGCTTCATAGGTCAGCAGGGCACCGACTTCCTGAGCGAGCTCACGGAAATTCTTCGTGCTAATGTCGGCGCGGCGCATGAGGCCGAGTTTATGACGGATCAGCGGATGGCGGATCTCGAGGATGGGCATGGGAAAGGCTCCGGCGGCGGGCAAAAAAACCGGCCTAGATTAATCTATCCGAGGGTGTTGTCCTATAGACATACAGTACGTTAGTCCACAAACGCTTGATCTGGCCGTGCGGGATGCGTACCTTTGCCCGCTTTTCCCGAATCCGTCCCCCCCTGGAGAGCGCCATGTCCGCTGATCTCGAGCATATCCGTCAAATCATGCGAGAGGCTGACTGCCTGTACACCGAAGCTGAAGTCGAGGCGGCCATCGCCCGCGTCGGTGCACACATCAATGAACAGCTGGCTGACACTAACCCGGTGGTGTTCTGCGTGATGAACGGCGGCCTGATTTTCGCCGGCAAGCTGCTCACCCATCTGCACTTCCCGCTGGAAGCGTCCTACCTGCACGCCACCCGTTATCGCAACGAAACCAGCGGCGGTGACCTGTTCTGGAAAGCCAAGCCGGAAGTTTCGTTCCTCGACCGCGACGTGCTGATCATCGACGACATCCTCGATGAAGGTCACACCCTGGGCGCGATCATCGATTACTGCAAACACGCTGGCGCGCGCAAAGTGCACACCGCCGTGCTGATCGACAAGGACCACGACCGCAAGGCTCGCCCGGACCTGAAAGCCGATTTCGTCGGCCTGCCGTGCATCGACCGTTACATCTTCGGTTACGGCATGGACTACAAAGGTTACTGGCGTAACGCCAACGGGATTTTTGCTGTTAAAGGAATGTAATCATTGGCCACGCCGAGCTTTCTTGATCAAACGCTGTTCACCGAATTGGCCGAGAAAGCTGCGGCCAATCCGCGCGGGCGTCAGCATCACAACTTCCATCAGATGGAAGAGGCTTGCCATCGCATGGCGGTGGGGTTGCAGCCAAACACGTATATCCCGCCTCACCGACACTTGGGCGACAACAAGGCAGAAACATTGCTGGTCCTCAAAGGGCGGCTCGGTTTGCTGATCTTTGATGAGTCTGGCGTGGTCGTGACGAAGCAAGTCCTCGTCGCCGGTGGTGATTGTGTCGGCGTGGACCTGCCAACAGGCGTGTTCCATGGCCTGGTCGTGCTGGAAGCCGACAGCCTGATGTTCGAGTGCAAAGCCGGGCCTTATCGCCCGGTGGGTGAAGGCGAGCTTGCGCCGTGGGCGCCACGTGAAGGCGAGCCGGGTGTGGCCGAGTATCAGGCGTGGATGCGCGCACAGTTTGATTGAGCCGTGCGCTCAATTTTCCTCGGCCAGCCAGCGTTCGCTTTTGCGACGGGCCTGTTCCAGGTTGTTCACGTAGGCCAGCTGACGCTGTTCCCGATGGATGCCCGCGCGCCTGAGCTTCAGGCGCACCCGTGGAGCGGTCGCCACCAGAATCAGGCCGATGCCGTCCTTGCGGTAATCCCTCAGGATATTGTCGAAGGCGGCCAGCGCCGTCATGTCCAGCATCGGCACGGCGCTCATCTCGACGATCACCACTTTGACCTCCGGGTTGAATTTGCGTAGCACCCCCAGCGCTTTTTCAGCTGCGCCGAAGAACAGCGGCCCGCGTATCGCGTAGCAGCGAACGTGCTCCGGCATGTCCTGCAAGGCTTGATGGAAGCCGCGAGGCAGTTCGGCGGTGTCGGTGAGATCGCTCATGCGCTTGATAAATAACCCGGCGGCCAGCAGCAGGCCGACGGCGACGGCCATCACCATGTCGAACAACACCGTCAGGCTCAGGCAGGTCAGCAAGACCAGCACATCGCTGCGAGGCGCGATGCGCAAGGTATGGAGCACGTGCCGGGCCTCGCTCATGTTCCACGCCACCATGACCAGCAACGCGGCCAGTGCCGCCATCGGCAAGTAGCTGAAAAGCGGTGCCAGGACGAGTATTGCCATCAGCACCACGGCGCTGTGAATAATGGCGGCCAGTGGCGAAAAGGCGCCGCTGCGCACGTTGGTGGCACTTCGGGCAATGGCCGCCGTGGCGGTAATGCCACCGAACAACGGTGCGATCAGGTTGCCCAGGCCCTGGCCCAGCAGTTCTGCGTTGGGGTCGTGTTTGCTGCCGGTCATGCCATCCGCCACTACCGCACACAACAAGGATTCGATGGCGCCGAGCATGGCAATGGCGAACGCCGGCGCCAGTAACTGACGGATCAAATCGTAAGACAGGTGCAGCGGCTGGCCGTCGGGGCCGGGTAGATTCCAAGGCCAATCGAAGCTTGGCAGGAACGGCGGAATGCCGGGATGGCTGACGCCGTCGACCATATAGCTGAAGCGCTCACCCAATGTCGCCACCGCCAGCCCTCCGTGCTCCAGCGCCACCCCCAGGAGCGCGCCGATTGTCAGCGCCACCAGATGCCCCGGAATCCTCGGCACCCACCGTGGCCAGACAATCAGAACGGCCAGGCATGTGAGGCCGATGATCCCGTCCCCTAGTCGGGCGCTGGGCAACGCCAGAATCAATACGCCCAGTTGTTCAATGTAGTGTTCTGCCTGGCCGGCGGTGGTCAGGCCCAGCAAATCCTTCAATTGCAGGGTGGCAATGACAATGCCGATCCCGGCGGTAAAGCCCAGGGTGACCGGGTACGGAATGTACTGAATCAACCGCCCGGCTCGAATCAGCCCCAAGGCAATGAGAATGACGCCGGCAAGCATGGTGCAAAGCAGCAGGCCGCCCAGGCCATATTGTTGGGTGATGGGCAACAGAATGACCACGAACGCGGCGGTCGGCCCACTGACATTGAAACGTGAACCTCCCGTCAGGGCGATCAGGGGCGCAGCGATCAGTACCGTATACAACCCTTGCTGGGGCGGTACACCTACGGCAATCGCCAGGGCCATGGCCAACGGGATGGCAATAATCCCTACCGTCACCCCGGCACTGATGTCGCCGCGTAAGCGCCTGAGGGTGTAGCCGGCGCGCCAGGTCTGACGCCAGGCCGCAAACAATGGGGGGACGGAGAACGTCATGCACACTCCCTAGAAGACGATGCACTGTTGAACGACGGCTGAAAGCTCGTCCAGCATGGCCAACCTCGTACTGCGAAGTATTGACCTATATCGCCAATTCGCGCGGTTGATCCTCATGCTAGAGTGCTTGGCCCCGTCTTCGGAGCCCGTCATGAGCCTTTTGATCCGCAGCTGCGCCGTCCTGTTGCTGACCCTCAGCCTGCCTCTGGCGGCCGCCCCGGCGCCGATGCACGCGCAGTTTCTGCCGCCTGACGACCTTACCCTGCGTGACGCGGAGCCCGAGCAGCAACAGTTGTTGCAGGTCACCGAATATTCGGTGGTGGTTGGCAGCCAGCGTCAGTCCAATCAACAACCGATTCCGGTTACGTCTCCGATGATGATCCGCCTCAAGGGCAAATCCTTGAACAAGGGCGCGACCATCAACCAGGTGCTGGTCAATTTCGACGGCGAAAGCAAAAGCCTGAAAAAGCCGATCTATGACGAAAAAAGCAAAACCCTGACGCTGTTTTACCCGATGGCGCAGTACCGGGTGGTGATCGATTTGTTGCGCAATGGCACGGTCTATTGCCAGTTCCTCAGCTACGCCAACGGCCATGTCTGGGCCGATCTGCACACGGGCGCTGTTCGTCCGCGTTGAGCCTTGTGCCCGGGCAGGGGTAAACTGCCCGCCCCGTGAAATGTCTGCGAGCTGGAGTCGGCAATGCGTAAAGATAAGAAACAAGTGATTGGTGACGAGATCGGCGATGAGCAGATCAAGTTGTTTCTCGATTTCGAACCGGTCGACGCCACTTCGCCGTCCCTGCATAAGCTGATCAAGGCCTACCGTGGCCTGCGCATCGATGACTTCGAGCGTTTTCTGACATTCTTCGTCGCAGCCGGCCTGGACCTGGATGGCAAGGATGAGCACGGCAATGACTTCGTCGCCCTGATCAAGGATCAGCGCAATGCGGCCGAGTACATCGAGTTGATTGCCAAGGCGCGCGGCTGATCCCGGACACACCGGAATATGTGGCGAGGGAGCTTGCTCCCGCTTGAGTGCGCAGCGCTCACAAAATCTATGCCGTTCGCAGAGCTTTGGGGCCGCTTCGCAGCCCAGCGGGAGCAAGCTCCCTCGCCACAAAGATAATTTCAGCGTCCTAAAAAAAACGCCCCGCTCTCACTGAGAACGGGGCGTTTTTCATGGGGCCGAATCAAGCGTAGCTTTCGGTCTCGTTACTGGCTTCAACCAGTTCCAGGGCGACGTTGTTGTGCGCATTGATCTTGCGATACAGCGCAGCGTCGGTTTCCAGAACTTTTTCCCGGGCCGGGAAGATTTCCGCCAGTTTGGCAGCCCATTCGCCGGATGCCTTGTTCGGGAAGCATTTTTCAATCAGCTCAAGCATGATCGAAACAGTCACCGAAGCGCCTGGGGAGGCGCCGAGCAGGGCGGCAAGGGAACCGTCCTTGGCCGCGACCAGTTCGGTACCGAACTGCAGAACGCCGCCTTTCTTCGGATCCTTCTTGATGATCTGCACCCGTTGGCCGGCCACTTCCAGGCGCCAGTCTTCGGCTTTCGCCTCAGGGTAGAAGCGACGCAGAGAGTCCAGACGCTGCTCCATCGACTGCATCACTTCGCTGACCAGGTACTTGGTCAGGTCCATGTTGTTTTTCGCCACGGCCAGCATCGGGCCGATGTTGCCGGCGCGAACCGACATCGGCAGGTCCATGAAGGAGCCATGCTTGAGGAACTTGGTGGTGAAACCGGCATAAGGTCCGAATAGCAGGGACTTCTTGCCATCGACCACGCGGGTATCCAGGTGCGGCACCGACATCGGTGGAGAACCCACCGCAGCCTGGCTGTAGACCTTGGCCTGGTGATGCTTGACCACTTCCGGATTGTCGCAACGCAGCCACTGGCCACTGATTGGGAAGCCGCCGAAGCCTTTGCTTTCTTCGATGCCCGAGGCCTGCAACAGCGGCAGTGCCGCGCCGCCCGCACCGAGGAAGACGAATTTGGCGTCGACTTCACGGGTGTTGCCGCTGTTGACGTCCTTGATGCTGACGGTCCAGCCGCTGCCGTTACGCTTGAGGCCCGTCACGCGCTTGCAGTACTTGACCTGGGCATCGGGTGCGCTGGTCAGGTGCTTGAGCAATTGATTGGTCAGGGCGCCGAAGTTGACGTCGGTGCCGTTCATTACGCGGGTGGCTGCGACGACTTCGTCGGCTGGCCGGCCCGGCATCATCAACGGCATCCAGTCGGCCATGGTGGCCTTGTCTTCGGTGTATTCCATGTCCGAGAAGGCGTGGTGCTTGCTCAGGGTCTTGAAGCGTTCCTTGAGGAAGGAAACGCCATCATTGCCCTGCACGAAGCTGAGGTGCGGCACCGGGCTGATGAACGTCTTGCAGGAGCCGAACGTGCCTTTTTTGGTCAGGTAGGACCAGAACTGCTTCGACACTTCGAACTGAGTGTTGATGTGCACGGCTTTCTTGATGTCGACGCTGCCGTCGGCCGCCTGCGGCGTGTAATTGAGCTCACACAGCCCGGCGTGACCGGTACCGGCGTTGTTCCATGGGTTGGAACTCTCCGCAGCACCGGAATCCATCAGCTCGACGACTTCCAGCTTGATCGCGGGGTCGAGTTCTTTGAGCAGTACGGCAAGGGTGGCACTCATGATGCCGGCCCCAACCAGTACTACGTCGACTGCTTCGTTATGCGCCATTTAACGCGTCTCCAAAATCTGCAGCACCAAATTGTCGGCATGGCTGCCAGGCGTTCCGGGGCGTGTCAGTGATGCCCAGGTACCCGTGGTCAGTGTTGCCATGTCCGAATCTTCGCAATTTTTCGCAACTTCGACGGATGCATGCGGCCGGGCCTAAAGAGTTACATGAACTCATCTCAGCGCGCGGCTGGCAATTCGACTTATGGTCGAGACATCCGTTTGTGCAACCAAATCCGTAGCGGACAGGCTTCAGGCTCCGGTGTTCGAGGAGTACTCGGTCCTGTGTCGTTGGGCTGTTTCAGACGCTAATGGTGCATGTTCAGACGCAAAACTATTCATTTGCTCGCCACACTCTTGTGAAGTTGTGAAAACCCGTTTTTTTCACGCTCTTTTGAAGACGTGAACCTCAAAAAAGGGCTGTCCCAGCCTGGCACCGTGCCCGGATGGATTGCCGTCATGGGGTACATGACAGGCAAAACGGGCAAACAGCTCAGTGACCGAGCGTAATGACAGCTCTGCAGATTCGCGAAAAGTGGGGTTTTTGCTCAAGGAACAGCAAGCGCGCCAGCTTCACTCGATCTGTGTGGGCGGCTCTCTGTGGGCGGTGCGGGGTGCCAATACCGAAGCATTGACGATGCTGCGAGGCCCGATCAGGAGACGTCCTTATAATCGGGGGGAGATTGTATCTAAGAAACGCAGGGAAATGGACGTGTTTAATGACTTTTATTAGGCGTCTGGTCAGGTGGTCAACAGATGTTGCACCCGTGCACGTGGCCGGCGCTGGCTGACACGGGCGCTCGGGGGCAGGGGATGGTGCAACCAGTTGAGGCGGATTTCTTCGATTTCGACCCAGCCATCGCCCATCGGCTGGAGGCTGCACTGCTTGAACGCCTGGCAATGACCATTGCGGTCGAGCAGGGCAAAACTGCGGTGCAAGGGGCGTGGCGCGAACAGCGAGATGAGATAACGCATGACAAAGTACCTTGTGGGTGACCTGCCGAGAAGGTTGCCAGCAAGCCGTGACGTGAAAGTGTATGGGCGATGACAGATCTGTGACACGAGGGGGTTTCTGATGGGTTTGTAGGAAATTACTTCAATCATTGCAGCGCCCTAGTTCGCTGCAGTGGCGCACGGCTATACTGCGGGCCTGTTTGTGCCTGATTCTGGAGAGAAGAGCATGTTGCAACGCCTGTTGTTCGGTTTGATCACTGTGACCAGTTTGACCCTCGTCGGCTGCGCCCACAGCCCGCAACAACTGAACCCTGAACCCAAGCTGACAGCTCAGCTGGCGCCGGTCGGCCGCGGTCAGCCGGTGGTGGTGCGTGTGGTGGATGGTCGTCCGTCGCCAACCCTGGGCACCCGTGGTGGCTTGTACCCCGAGACCAGCGCGATCACCGTGCAGGGCGCGCAGATCCTGCCGAAGTTGCAGGCACAGGCCGAGGCGGCCGTGCGGTTGCTGGGCTTCACCCCGACCTCGAATGCGCTGAATGCCCCGCAATTGACCGTGACCCTGGCCGAGTTGAAGTATCAGTCGCCTAAAGAAGGCATGTACGTGACTGAAGCGACCATCGGCGCAACCTTCCGCTCGGATGTGCAGAACGCCAACCGTCGCTACAGCGGCCGTTACGGCGCATCCCTGGACCAGCGTTTCGGTATGGCGCCGAATCAGGAAACCAACACCAAGCTGGTCAGCGACGTGTTGAGCGATGCGTTGACGCGTCTGTTCAAGGACCCGACGATTGGTCAGATTCTCGGCGAGTAACTTTCGCGAGATTCAAAAAAGCCCGGTGCCAGCAATGGCTCCGGGCTTTTTCATGCCTGCTGATTACCGATCACCAGCAGGCGCGAGGCTGGTGGGGTCAGGCCGCTTGTGAATAGAAATCCAGCACGCTCACGCCGGTCAGCAAATCCGTCTCTGGCAAATCCGCATGCTGATGCCCGCCCAGTGCGCAATAAACCAGCCAATGGCGGTCCTGAACGTTAAAGGCGAGGCTTCCTACGAGGTTTTGTTGTTCGTCACTCTGGGCGATGAGGTAGAGGCGGTCCTGGTTTTCGGCGTGCAGCATGACGGTATCCGTGTCGGTTTCGAGGGCCGCCAGACTGGCGTATTCAGATGACGGAGCCGTGACACAGGGCAGCATTTGGTCAGATGGTTCGTTATTTGTCGGAAAGGCAGGGCAGGGGGACAGGCTTTCGGTAGAATTCGCGCCGCGGTCGTCGGTTCGGCGTCTGCCACACCTGTTTTGCCGAGGTCCGTGATGTCGTTGCATTTGATTTCGCTGTTCACCCACCATCCCGCCAAGTTGATCAACCTGCTGGCCTTGCTGTTGGCCTTCCCGGGTAGTTGGCTGCTGCATGCCACGCGTCGCCGTGAACAACGCGCCATGGCGAGCCTTGTCGCCCAACGCCAGAGCCGCCCGAACGAAGAGCCCACCCTGGATTGGGCGACATTGCGCATGAACCGGTTTTTCTACCGCTTCGGCTTCGCGTGCCTGGGGTTGGCGTTGCTGGTGTCGTGGATCAGCACCTGGTTCTGAATCTTTGACGCAGAACCTTGTGGCGAGGAAGCTTGCTCCCGCTGGGCTGCGAAACGGTCCCAAAACCAGCCATCCTTGTAGCGTCAGGCAAACCGCTAGCACCGATGTTTCGACTGCTGCGTAGTCGGGCGAGAGCAAGCTCCCTCGCCACAGGTACAGAGCCTTGCCCTCCTACCGCGTCGAGGCAAATAAAAACGGCGCCTCGAAGGCGCCGTTGTTGTATCCAGTCAATTACAGCGGCAAACCAGCCTTGACCCGATACTGATTACGCACCGGCGTCGCATATTGCAGCACCAGATACGGCCGATGTTCCTCAGGGCAGGCTTCCAGTCGGCGTTGCCATTCTTCCTGGGCCTTGGCCAGTTCGTCGGCCGCAAACACCTCGGCAGCTTTTGGCACCTGCAATTGCGGGTCAGCGTCTTTCCACTGCGCGTAAGCCAGGTAATGCACCGGGAATAACCGGTAGCCGCCGAGAATCTGCCGGTCTATTTCGATCGCCAATTGCTTGGTGTCGTCGAACAGTTCGGTGATCGGCGCGGCGAAGTTCACGTGCACCCGGCCCTTGTAGCCGGTGATGCCCTTGGCGATGCTGACGTCGTCCTCGCCCGGGACTTTGGTGTAGCTGCCGGTGGTGGCACGGATGAACAACTCGCGGGCCTTGGCCTGGTCGCACGGGTCGTATTCGTAGCTGATCGACACCGGGCTGACGTTGAGCGAGCGGATGACTTCGCCGAACGGCTCGTCCTTGCGGCTCATGTGGAACATCTTCAAGATCGCCGACTCGGTGCGGTCATCACCGTCCTTGGCCCGGCCCTCGGCCTGGGCGATCCAGATGGAGGCGCAATCGTTGCGGATCGAGTGGTTGATGTAGGCGGACAGCAGCTGATACGCCGCCATCTTCTCGCGACGCCCGGTGATCGAACGGTGCACGATGAAGCTCTTGTTCAGGCGCATCAAATCGCTGACAAAGGGCTTTTGCAGCAAGTTGTCGCCGATCGCGATGCGCGGTGTCGGCAGGCCGGCGTGGTACACGGCGTAGTTGACGAAGGCCGGGTCCATCACGATGTCACGGTGGTTGGCGATGAACAGGTAGGCGCTGCCGGACTTGAACTGCTCGACGCCGGTGTACGTCACACCGTCCGTGGCTCGTTCGATGGTGTGGTCGACATACATCTCGACTTTATCCTGCAACGTCGCCACCGAGGTGACGCTGGCGAACTCACGGCGCAGCCGATGAGCTATAAGAGGTTTGAGCGCCCAGCCAAAGGCACCGGCAAAACGCGGGAAGCGGAAATGGATGAGGATATCTAGAAACGCCTTGTCGCCGAGCAGTCGGTCCAGCACCGCAGGGACTTCGCTGTCATTGTAAGGTCGGATGGCATCGAATTCGCCCATCATGCTCTCTTGTTAGAAACGGCTAGGGTAAGTAAAGGTTTTGATCGAAAACCAACGGGGCACGGTCTGAAAAGTTAGCCAGACAAAAATAGCCCTGCAAATAGACCGGCGATTATACGCACAAGTCACTTGGGAGACCGCGATGCTGGAACCTGCGTTGTACGAATGTCCGTATTGTGGTGAAGAGGTCGAGACGACGGTGGACCTGTCCGGTGGCGATCAGACCTATATCGAGGACTGTCAGGTGTGCTGTCGGCCGATAACGTTTGTGTTGCAGGTAGACGGAGAGGAATGGCATCTCGAAGTGTTCAGCGAAAACGAGTAAGGGGCGTCTATGCAGCGAATCTACGAGCCGGAAAACCTGATGGAAGGGGAGTTGCTGCAAGGCATGCTGGCCAGCGAGGGCATTGAGGCGCATCTGGTGGGCCGCGATTTGATCGGCGGGACCGGTGAACTGCCGATCTACGGCCTGCTGGGTTTGTCGGTGGACAACGACCAGGCCGAATACGCCCGCGAGCTGATCACCGCGTACAATGCCGCGCTGCCACTGCCCGGTGATGAACCGGACAGCTTTCCCGGCACGCTGGTCTGTTAGGCTGGCGTTCGTTTTATTGAGAGTCGTGTTGCCCCATGTGTGGACGTTATGCCCTGTTTCGCTGGAACCCCGCCTTCGCGGCCCTGCCTGGCTTCCCTGCCGATCAGCAGGCCCAGTGGAATATTTCCCCCAATGATTCGGTGCTGATGCTGCGTGCCGGCGCAGACGCTCAGCGTGAGTTGGCGCGGGCGCGTTGGGGGCTGACGCCGCCGTGGCTGACCGATCTTTCCCGCACCCCGGCCCATGCCCGGGCCGAAACCGTCGCTGAACAACCGATGTTTCGCCAGGCCTTGCGCGAACGCCGTTGCCTGCTGCCGGCCAACGGTTTCTACGAATGGCGTGGCACGACCCGCAAGCGTCCGTATTGGCTGACGCCGGGAGAAGGCTCGACCTTGTTTTTTGCGGCGATCTGGGAAGCGTATCCGGTGCAGGAGCAGGTGTGGCTGAGCACGGCGGTGATCACCCAGCCGGCCGCGAGTCAGCGTCGGCCATTGATTCTGGATGAGGCAGGGCAGGCGGCGTGGCTTGATCCCGAGACGCCGCTGCATGTATTGCAAGGGTTGCTGGCCAGTGAACCCGCGGCGTTGCGCGAGCGGGTATTGGCAAATCTGGTGAATGATCCGAAGCTGAATGGGCCGGAGTGTCTGACCCCTGGTTAAAGGTTGCCTGTGCTGACGCCTTCGCGGGCAAGCCTCGCTCCTACGGACCGCAGTGTTCTGTAGGAGCGAGGCTTGCCCGCGAAGGGTTTTTTGGATCAAACCTTGAACTGATTGATCAACCGCCGCTGCTGTTCCGCCAACTTGGTCAGATCCGCACTCGCCGCACTGGATTCATCCGCCCCGCCGGCCACTTCATTGGCCACTTGCCCGATGTTGATCACGTTACGGTTGATGTCATCCGCCACCGCGCTCTGCTCTTCGGCCGCACTGGCAATCTGGGTGTTCATGTCATTGATCACCGACACCGCCTGAGTAATGGTCTCCAGGGCCTCGGCCGCTTTCGCCGCATGTTGCACGCTTTCGTCTGTGCGGTTCTGGCTGTCCTCCATGACCCGCACTACATCGCGGGTGCCTTGTTGCAGTTGCTGGATCATGGTCTGGATTTCTTCAGTGGCTTTCTGAGTCTTCTGCGCCAGGTTGCGCACTTCATCGGCCACCACCGCAAAACCGCGGCCCTGTTCGCCCGCGCGTGCCGCTTCAATGGCCGCATTCAAGGCCAGCAGATTGGTTTGTTCAGCGATCCCGCGAATGGCGGTCAGGATCGCATTGATGTTCTCGCTGTCCTTGGCCAGGGTTTGCACCACGCCCACAGCCTTGCCGATTTCAATTGCCAGGACGCCAATCGAATTCGACGTATCCCGGACAATTTGCATGCCCTGGGCCGCTGCCTGATCGGCATGGCTGGCGGCTTGCGCGGCCTGGGTGGCGTTGCGTGCCACGTCTTGGGCGGTGGCGGTCATTTCATGCACCGCCGTCGCCACTTGATCGATCTCGGCCATTTGCTTCTGCACACCGATGTTGGTGCGGATGGCAATGTCGGCGGTGTGTTCCGATGAATCGCTGACGCTCTGCACCGAGGTCACGACCTGGGTGATCATCGCCTGTAGCTTGGCGAGGAACGTGTTGAAGCCTTTGGCAATCGAGCCCAGTTCGTCGGCGCGGTCGCTGGTCAGGCGGCGCGTCAGGTCGCCTTCGCCTTTGGCGATATCGTCGAGCATCGCCACCATTTGCTTGAGCGGGCGGGCGATGCCGTGGCCCACCAGCCAGATCACCAACAGACCGATGCCGGCGATCAACAAACCGACCATGGCCATGCCGAAGGTGTCGGATTTGCGCTGAGCGTCCAGGTCGCCCTGGAGTTTTTGCAGGTCAGCCATCACGGCGTTCAGCGGCAATTGCAGCATCAAGGTCCAGCGCGCATCGGTCTGGCCGATGCCGAAGGGCAGGTACAACTCGATCCGGCCCTGGGCCTTGTCGACGGTGTAAGTCACTTCGCCGCCCTTGAGGTGGGCCATGTTGGCGATCTGCTTGCTGTCGAGAATGTCGCTGACCTTTTCGCCGAATTTGCTTGGGTCCTTGGTGTAGGCAACGATCCGGCCATTACCGCCGATCAGCGCCATTTCCCCTGCGCCGCTGTACAGTTTCTGATTCGCCCCCAGCAACATTTCCTGGATGAAGTTCACCGACAGGTCGGCGCCGACGATGCCCTGGAAGGCACCGTTGAGCATGATCGGTTCAATAAAGGAGGCGAGCATGACGATCTTGTCGCCGACCTTGTAGGGCGCCGGATCAATCACGCAGGACTTCTTGGTTTCTTTCGAGCACAGGTAGTACTCGCTGGCACGGACCCCGGTGGACAGGGTTTTCTGGTCATCGACGTCCACCAGTTTGTCCAGGCCCAGGGTGCCGTCCTCGTTGCGAAACCACCACGGCAGGAAGCGCCCGTTGCTGGCGTCGATGCCGACCACCTTGGTGTCGACGTAGGCCGCATCGTTGTGATCGAGCGCGTCTTTTTCCCAACCTATATAGGTGCCGAGAATTTTCGGGTTCTTGGCCACGTTTTCCTTGATCAGGCTGATCAACTGCTCCCGGCTCAGACTCAATGTCGGCTGGCCATCGGCCCCCGGCGTACCGATCAGCGCGTTGACCCGCACCAGGCCGCCAGCGATCAGCAGCGGCGCTTCGAGTTCGCGCTGGATCTGGCTGACCTGGGTTTGCGCCAGAGAGGTCAGGCGCTGCTCGATGACTTGCTCGAATTGCGCCTGGGTCCGCTCCTGGACCATGTCTTGCGTCCGGGCGCCGGAGAACAGTGCGTACAGCACCAGCGCGGCGACTACGCTAAGAACGATGGCGCCGGCGAGGGCGGCCACGGAAAACTGGATCGACTTGAATTTCATGGGTGCTCCGCACGCAAGAGGACGTCTGCGGTGGTGTATCGGCAGGGAGCTGGAGGGCCATGAGCGAGGCAGCGCGAAATGGCTGTTTTGGAGTGGTTGATGTCGTAAATGAATCATTGCCGGGCGTTGGCGGCCGTGGCGAGCGCCGTTATGTGAATTTTTTCCTACGGCAATGAGAGCTTTATCTGAAATGAGCGTCTACACGTCAGTTGTATCTGGTGCGGATACAGTTACCCGCCTAGGATACCCGGCATGTTTTCAGGGAGTTTTTTGATGAACAAGACATTGGTTGTGTGTGCGCTGAGCGCAGGTTTGTTGCTTGCCGGTTGTCAGTCGGTCAATACCACCAGCGGTGGGGCTGTTGGCGTAGAGCGTAAGCAGTACATGTTCAGCATGTTGTCCACCGACGAAGTCAACCAGATGTACGCGCAGTCTTATCAGAAGACTGTCGGAGAGGCGAGCACCAAGGGTGTGCTGGACAAGACCAGTAACGACGCCAAGCGCGTCCAGATGATTGCCGACCGGCTGATTGCCCAGGCGCCGGTGTTTCGTCCGGATTCGGCCCAGTGGAAATGGGAAGTCAACCTGATCAAGAGCGACGAGCTCAATGCCAACTGCGGGCCTGGCGGCAAGATCTTTTTCTACACGGGGCTGATCGACAAACTGCAACTCACCGACGATGAAATCGCCGCGATCATGGGCCATGAAATCGCCCATGCCCTGCGCGAGCATGGTCGTGAAGCGATGTCCAAGGCATACGGTGTCGAAATGGCCAAGCAAGGCGCAGGTGCGTTGCTCGGTCTGGGTCAGGACAGCCTGGCCCTGGCGGACACCGTGGCGAAATACGGCATGACCTTGCCCAACAGCCGTGGCAATGAAAACGAGGCGGACCTGATCGGCCTCGAGCTGGCGGCCCGCGCCGGTTACAACCCGAATGCGGCGATCACGTTGTGGAACAAAATGAGCAAAGCCTCGGAAGGCGCCCCACCTGAGTTCTTGAGTACGCACCCGGCTTCGTCCAGCCGGATTGCTTCGTTGCAGGCGGCGATTCCGAAGGTGATGCCGTTGTACGAGAAAGCGCCGAAATCCTGATGGTCAGGCGGTGATGCCGCTGACGCCTTCGCGGGCTAGTCTCGCTCCTACAGGTTTTCGGTCGATTACGACACAGAATCTGTAGGCGCGAGACTTGCCCGCGAAGAACGATAACGCGGTCTATCAACCTACGGCGTCAAACCCACCCGCTGCTCTGCATCGCCTTGTACACCGCCACAATCGCCAGGACAAAGAACGCCGACGCCGCCAAGCGACGGATCAGGGTGAGCGGCAATTTATCCGCCGCAAAGTTACCCGCCAGCACCACCGGCACGTTGGCAATCAACATCCCGGCGGTGGTGCCGATGATCACCAGCCACAAATCCGGGTATTGCGCGGCGAGCATCACCGTGGCGACCTGGGTTTTGTCGCCCATTTCTGCCAGGAAAAACGCGATCAGCGTGGTCAGGAACGGCCCGAACTTGCGGGCGGTGCTGGCTTCATCGTCGTCCATCTTGTCCGGCACCAGGGTCCACAGTGCGGTCGCGGCGAAGCTCGCCGCCAGGATCCAGTGCAACACCGCATTCGAGAAGAAACTGCCGAACCAGGCGCCGACCGCACCGGCCGCCGCATGGTTGGCCAGGGTCGCGGCGACGATGCCGGCGATGATCGGCCAGGGTTTGCGAAAGCGGGCAGCGAGAATGAGCGCGAGCAGTTGCGTCTTGTCGCCGATTTCGGCCAAGGCAACGATTGCGGTGGGAACGAGCAGAGAGTCCAGCATCAGGGATTTTCCTAAGGGGCGGGTCGACACGGCTATGACACGTACAGCCTTCCCGCCCCGGGTAAGGTGTTCGTGTCATAGGTCTTGTCAAACCCTGCGATCCGTCTGATGCGGACGCTTGGGTCGCATACGCCATGGTCTGTTGACCAAGTATGTTGACGTATGCCGGACGAGCATGGCGCTCGTGGGAGACTACTCCCCTAGGACGGAGCGGATTCTGCCTAGGCAAAACCCGTTAGGCAAGCACTTATTTTTCAGCCTCGTTTGGCCCGATAAATTCTGAAACCCTGTCCTTCTGCCTTGATCGCGCACACGCCCAAGTGCTCTTCGATCAGCGGCTGATACTTCAGGAAGCTGTTCGCAACCAAGCGTAGTTCGCCGCCATTTTTCAGATGTTTGGCTGCTTTTCGCAGCAAGTTCTCGGTGGCGAAGTAGTCGGTGTGGACGCCGACATGGAACGGTGGATTGCTCAGAATTGCGCTTAAACCCATTGGTGCCGCGTCGATGCCGTCACCGGTAATCACGTCCGCTTCCAGGCCATTGGCAGCCAGCGTCATACGGCTGCTGGCGGCAGCGAAGGCGTCCACGTCAAGCAACGTCACCTGATTGTGCGGATAACGACGTTTCACCGCCGCGCCCAGTACACCGGCACCGCAACCGAAGTCGAGCAAGTGGCCGCTCGGCAACTTGTCCAAGTGTTCCAGCAGCAATGCGCTACCGCGATCCAGCCGGCCGTGGCTGAACACGCCCGGCAGGCTGATGACTTTCAGCGGACCTTCGGCCAGCGGCAATTCATAGGTCTGGGCCAGGCTTTCCAGCGACTTGGCTTCTGGCGCGTTGGCCACGGTGACCAGCCAAAGCTGGCAATGCCGCGCGCTGTCGAGCTTGCGTGGCTTGCCGAACGGGTTCAGTTGCTTGGCCGCGCCTTCGATGCCGCTGCGTTTTTCACCCACCAGGTACAACTCGCGACCGGCCAGGCGAGAGGCGAGGGCGTTGAGAATGTAATCGGTCAGGTCCTTGGACTTGGGTAAAAACACCACCGCCGTCTCGAACTCACGCTCGGGTGCGGTCACACCAAAATGGCTGCGCTCGGCAAAACGCGCCTCCAGCGCCGCTTGATCACCGGCATGCCAGCACCAGCCATGGGCGTCGGGCAGACGGCCCAGCAAGTCGTCGGCGGGCAAACCGGCCAGCAGCACCGAACCCTGAAATAAGTCGGCCTGACGAAGCAGTACTTCACTGCGCGGATCCATAACTGCTCCTGTGAAAAAAAGTGCCGCAGTCTATCAACTGACGACCCGCAGCGCTTTACCGCTGAAGTATCCCTGCGCGTTTTCGGTCAACTGACCGACGATCCTTTGCCGCGCCTCGCGACTGCCCCAGGCGTTGTGCGGCGTGACGATCAGCCGTGGAATATCGTGGGCCAGCAACGGATTGCCGGCGGTCGGTGGCTCGACGCTCAGCACATCGGTCGCCGCGCCGCCCAGATGACCGTTGCGCAAGGCATCGGCCAGTGCCTGTTCATCGATCAAGCCACCGCGTGCGGTGTTGACCACGAACGCGCCAGGTTTCATCAAGGCCAGTTCGCGGGCACCAATGAAGTGGCGGGTGTGTTCGTTGAGCGGGCAGTGCAGGGTCAGCGCATCGATTTGCGGCAGCAGTTCATCCAGCGGCAAGCGATCCGGCCGGGCAGGGCGCCCCGGAATCTGCCCCAGCAACACGCGCATACCGAAGGCTTCGGCCAGCCGTGCGACGGCGCCGCCCAGTTCGCCATGGCCGAGCAGGCCGAGGGTTTTGCCCTCGAGTTCGACAATCGGGTAATCCAGCAGGCAGAACTGTTTCGCTTGCTGCCAGCGGCCTTCACCCACGGCTTTCTGATAGTCCGCCAGGCGCGTGGCCAGGTTGAGCAGCAACATGATCGTGTGCTGCGCCACCGACGGTGTGCCGTAGCCCTGGCAGTTGCAGACCGTGATGCCGTGGGCACGAGCGGCCGCGAGGTCGACGTTGTTGGTGCCGGTAGCGGTGATCAGGATCAGCTTCAGATCAGGGCTGGCGGCGATGGCGTTGGCGTCGATCAGAATCTTGTTGCTGATGGCCACGGTGGCGCCCTTGAGACGTTCGATCACCTGCTCCGGCGTGGTCTGTGCGAACAGTTGCAAGTCGTCAAAGCAGTCGCGCAACGGGCTGAGATCGAGGTCGCCCAGGTCCAGGGAAGGGTGGTCGAGGAAAACGGCGCGGCGAGAGTTCGTCATCAACTGTACCTTTTGTGCGGTGAACTGAAGGCGTAATCTGCCGAGCCTACCAGATGAAACATATAGTTACGCATTGCAGGCCAGGTGCGAAACCTGTGGGAGTGAGCCTGCTCGCGATGGGTCATTAACATTCAACACCTTTGTTGAATGTCAGATCGCATCGCGAGCAGGCTCGCTCCCACAAGGGTTGGCGTTGACCTGTGAATTTCATTTTGATCGATCTACCCCAAAGGAGCCCCCATGTACTGGACAGAGTTCTTGACCGTTGCCCTGATTCACTTGCTCGCCGTCGCCAGCCCCGGCCCGGATTTCGCCGTGGTGGTGCGTGAAAGCGTGACTCATGGCCGTCGCGCCGGGACCTGGACAGCGCTGGGCGTCGGTACGGCGATTTTCCTGCACGTCGGCTATTCATTGCTCGGCATCGGCCTGATCGTGTCGCAGTCGATCGTGCTGTTCAACGCCTTGAAATGGGCGGCTGCCGCGTATCTGCTGTACATCGGCTACAAGGCCTTGCGCGCGCAACCGGCTAAAGCCGTCACCGACGACTTGCACAAGGAAGCCGGCGAGCGCACACCCCGCGGTGCCTTCACCTCAGGTTTCGTGACCAACGGCCTGAACCCCAAAGCCACGCTGTTCTTTTTGTCGCTGTTCACCGTGGTGATCAACCCGCACACGCCGTTGACGGTACAGGCAGGCTACGGGCTCTATCTCGCGGCGGCGACGGCCGTGTGGTTCTGCCTGGTGGCGCGGCTGTTCAGCCAGCAGCGCGTGCGCGCCGGTTTTGCGCGGATGGGCCATTGGTTCGACCGGACCATGGGTGTGGTGCTGATCGCCATCGGCGTCAAACTCGCTTTTACCGAGATGCATTGATCGCGCAGAGCTCTGGATAACGAACTCCCGCAAATGCTGGCGCAAAGCTAGCATTTGTACGGCTCTGCAAATCATTCCTTTGGCTGATTTGGCCGGCGTATAAGGGTTCTAGAGTGGTTGCCTCTTGAAGCCAACACCGTGCAGTCAGAAAAGGGATTCTTATGTTGCAGACTCGCGTTATCCCCCCAGCCGAAGGCGCTTACCAGTATCCGCTGCTGATCAAACGGCTGCTGATGTCCGGCGCTCGTTACGAGAAAACCCGCGAGATCATTTACCGCGACCAGTTGCGCTACAGCTATCCGACCCTGATCGAGCGGGTCGCGCGACTGGCCAACGTGCTCACGGCGGCCGGGGTCAAGGCCGGCGATACCGTGGCGGTGATGGACTGGGATAGCCATCGGTATCTGGAATGCATGTTTGCCATCCCGATGATCGGCGCGGTGATTCACACCATCAACGTGCGCCTGTCACCGGAACAGATCCTCTACACCATGAACCACGCCGAGGACCGCTTCGTACTGGTCAACAGCGAATTCGTCGGGCTGTACCAGGCGATTGCCGGGCACCTGACCACGGTCGAGAAAACCCTGCTTCTGACAGACCTGCCGGAAAAAACCGCCGACTTGCCGAACCTGGTAGGCGAGTACGAGCAGTTGCTGGCGGCCGCGAGCACGCAGTACGACTTCCAGGATTTCGACGAAAACTCGGTCGCGACCACGTTCTACACCACCGGCACCACCGGCAACCCTAAAGGCGTGTACTTCACCCATCGGCAACTGGTGCTGCACACCATGGGCGTGTCGACCATCATGGGCGCCATTGACAGCGTGCGGCTGCTGGGCACCAACGACGTGTACATGCCGATCACGCCGATGTTCCACGTGCATGCCTGGGGCTTGCCGTATGTGGCGACCATGCTCGGGCTCAAGCAGGTTTATCCCGGCCGTTACGACCCGGAGTACCTGGTGGAGCTGTGGCGCAAGGAGAAGGTCACCTTTTCCCACTGCGTGCCGACCATCCTGCAGATGGTCCTCAATTCCAAGGCGGCGCAGAGCACCGATTTCGGCGGCTGGAAAATTGTCATCGGCGGCAGTGCGCTGAACCGTGCACTGTACGAAGCGGCCAAGGCCAAGGGCATTCAGCTGACCGCCGCTTATGGCATGTCGGAAACCGGGCCGTTGGTGTCCTGTGCCCACCTCAACGATGAGCTGATGGCCGGCACCGAAGACGAACGCACCACGTATCGCATCAAGGCCGGCGTGCCGGGGCCACTGGTGGAGGCGGCGATCGTCGACACCGACGGCAACTTCCTGCCCGCCGATGGCGAGACTCAGGGCGAACTGGTGCTGCGTGCGCCGTGGCTCACCGAGGGCTACTTCAACGAACCGCAAAAGGGCGCCGAGCTCTGGGCCGGGGGCTGGCTGCACACCGGTGACGTGGCGACGCTGGACAGCATGGGCGTGATCGACATTCGTGATCGCATCAAAGACGTGATCAAGACCGGCGGCGAGTGGATCTCGTCCCTGGACCTCGAAGATCTGATCAGCCGTCACGTGGCGGTACGCGAAGTAGCAGTGGTAGGCATCGCCGATCCACAGTGGGGCGAGCGCCCGTTTGCGCTGCTGGTGATCCGCGAAGGGCATGAGATCGGGGCTAAAGAGCTCAAGGAACACCTCAAGCCATTCGTAGAGTTGGGCCACCTGAGCAAGTGGGCGATCCCGAGCCAGATCGCCCTTGTTACTGAAATTCCCAAGACCAGTGTCGGCAAACTCGACAAGAAGCGCATCCGCCTAGACATCACTGAATGGCAGGCCAACAACAGCACCTTCCTCTCGACGCTTTAAGCGCCTTCTGGTGTGCCCGAAAGGGCACGCCAGCCCCACCAAGCAAGCGCTTGGCTTGTGAAATCCGAATTTTCAGCCATCCTTGGCATGCCGACATGTGTCGGACTGGCGAAAGGACTGTTCCAGAGTGGCCGGCAGCTGCAAATCACACTTTAGAGGGATCAAGCTCTACTACCTGCTGGCTATAGTCCGCTCAAGGATTTTTAAGAACGGAGCGCACGCACAAAACGGGGCGATGCAATTTGGAGTGACTTCGGGACGCCTTGGCTCCCCGTCATCCACAACGTTTTTAGAAGTGCTAACTGCCATAACAATAATGCACATGGAGTAGCGTCGATGACATCAGTAAACACGTTCTGGCGCCGGGCGAAATTGCCCCTGGCGGTCAGTCTCGCCTCTTCGCTCGCCGGGCCTGCATTCGGCGTCAGTTTCAACGTTGGTGAAATCGAAGGTCAGTTCGATTCTTCCCTCTCGATCGGTTCCAGCTGGTCTACCGAGAGTGCCAACAAGAACCTCATTGGCGTGAACAACGGTGGCAGCGGCCTGTCCCAGACCTCTGATGACGGTCACCTGAACTTCGAAAGCGGGAAAACCTTCTCGAAGATCTTCAAGGGCATCCATGACCTTGAATTGAAATATGGCGACACTGGCGTTTTCGTCCGTGGCAAATACTGGTACGACTTTGAACTGAAGGACGAAAGCCGTCCGTTCAAGGACATCAGCGACAACAACCGCAAGGAAGGCGCCAAGTCCTCCGGCGGGCAAATCCTCGACGCCTTCGTCTACCACAACTACTCCGTTGCCGATCAGCCGGGTTCCGTGCGTCTGGGCAAGCAGGTAGTGAGCTGGGGTGAAAGTACCTTCATCGGCGGCGGCATCAACTCGATCAACCCGATCGACGTGTCTGCGTTCCGTCGTCCGGGTGCCGAGATCAAGGAAGGCCTGATCCCGGTCAACATGTTCTATGTGTCCCAGAGCCTGACCGAAAACCTGTCGGCAGAAGCCTTCTACCAGCTGGAATGGGACCAGACCGTTGTCGATAACTGCGGCACGTTCTTCTCGCAGCCGGACATCGTTGCCGATGGTTGCACCGACAACCTTCGCGTGCTGAACAAGCGTTCGCAGATTCCAGCCGTGGCGTTGGGTCCATTGGCCGCCAACGGCGTCAATGTCAACGAGGAAGGTGTGCTGGTCCAGCGTGGCGGCGATCGTGATGCTCGCGACAGCGGCCAGTGGGGCGCGTCCCTCAAGTACATGTTCGAGCCACTGGACACCGAGTTCGGTGCCTACTTCATGAACTACCACAGCCGTGCGCCGATCTTCAGCGCCACGGGTGCGCCGCAGTCGGTCTATAACACCGCGGCTTCTCTGCCAGGACCGTTCGCCGCACTCGCGCCGCTGCTGGTGGCAGGTAACTCGAAATACTTCATCGAATACCCTGAAGACATTCGCCTCTACGGCCTGAGCTTCTCTACCACCCTGCCTACCGGTACGGCGTGGAGCGGTGAACTGAGCTACCGTCCGAACGCACCGGTGCAGCTCAACTCCACCGACATTCTGTTCGCCGGTGTACGACCTCTGGGCGGTGCCCTGGGTAACGCTTCGTTGCTCTCTGCCGGCCCGGGTCAAGACCTGCACGGCTATCGTCGTAAAGAAATCACCCAATTCCAGACCACCCTGACGCACTTCTTTGACCAGGTCATGGGCGCAAGCCGTCTGACCCTGGTGGGCGAAGTGGGCGTGACTCACGTCGGCGGCCTGGAAAGCACTTCCGACCTCCGTTATGGCCGCGATCCGGTCTACGGTCCGGGTGCATTGCCAGCCACTGGCGGGGCGAATACTTGTGTGGCCCTCAACACCAGCACCATCAACGGTGCCGGCCCAGGCACTCCAACCAACAACCGCAGCCGCAACTGCAACAGTGACGGCTTCACCACGTCGACTTCGTGGGGCTACCGTGGTCGCGCCATCTGGGAATACAACGACGTGTTCGCCGGTGTGAACCTCAAGCCGAACGTGGCTTGGTCCCACGACGTGGACGGTTACTCGCCAGGCCCTGGCGGCAACTTCGAGGAAGGCCGCAAAGCTGTGAGCCTGGGCGTCGACGCCGAGTACCAGAACACCTACACCGCGAGCCTGGCCTACACCAACTTCTTTGATGGCAAGTACACCACCGTCGATGACCGCGACTTCGTTGCGCTCAGCTTCGGCGTGAACTTCTAAGCACTGTTTTTTCAGGACGAACACACATATGAAAATAACAAAGAGTCTGTTCCACGCTGGAGTTCTGGGGCTTTCGCTGCTGGCGACCAGCGTCATGGCGGCAGTGCCTGCTGCCGAAGCGGACAAACTGGGCAAGAGCCTGACGCCGATGGGCGCCGAGATGGCGGGCAACGCTGACGGTTCGATCCCGGCCTGGAAACCGATGGCGAAAAACGCCGGCACCGTCGACGGCAAAGGCTTCCTGTCTGACCCGTTCGCCAGTGAAAAACCGCTGTTCACCATCACTGCGCAGAACGTCGACCAATACAAAGACAAGCTCGCTCCGGGCCAGTACGCGATGTTCAAGCGCTACCCGGAAACCTTCAAGATGCCGGTTTACCCGTCCCATCGTGGCGCGACCGTGCCGGATGCCGTGTTCGCCTCCATCAAGAAAAACGCCACCAACACCAACCTCGTGTCTGGCGGCAACGGCCTGGAAAACTTCGAAACCGCCGTACCGTTCCCGATTCCAAAGACCGGCGTTGAAGTCATCTGGAACCACATCACCCGTTATCGCGGAGGCAGCGTGACCCGCCTGGTGACCCAGGCGACGCCGCAACCGAACGGTTCGTACAGCCTGGTGTACTTCCAGGATCAGTTCGTGTTCCGCGACAAGATGAAGGACTACGATCCGGCGAATCCGGGCAACATCCTGTTCTACTTCAAGCAGAAAGTGACTGCGCCGGCACGTCTGGCCGGTGGTGTGCTGCTGGTGCACGAAACCCTCGATCAGGTTAAAGAGCCACGTTCGGCGTGGGTCTACAACGCCGGTCAACGTCGCGTGCGTCGTGCGCCACAAGTGTCCTATGACGGGCCGGGTACTGCGGCTGACGGCCTGCGGACCTCCGACAACCTGGACATGTACAACGGTGCGCCGGATCGCTACGACTGGAAACTCGAAGGCAAGAAAGAGATGTACATTGCCTCCGACAGCTACAAGCTCGATTCACCGCAACTGAAGTACGACGACATCATCAAGGCCGGTCACATCAACCAGGACCTGGCTCGCTACGAGCTGCGCCGGGTCTGGCATGTGGTGGCTACCTTGAAGGAAGGTCAGCGTCACATCTACGCCAAGCGCGACTTCTACATCGACGAAGACACCTGGCAAGCCGCGGTGATCGACCACTACGACGGCCGTAATCAACTGTGGCGAGTGGCGGAAGCTCACGCCGAGAACTACTACGACAAGCAAGTGCCGTGGTACGCCCTGGAAACCTTGTACGACCTGCAATCGGGCCGTTACCTGGCACTGGGCATGAAGAACGAAGAGAAGTCGGCATATGACTTCGGCTTCACCGCGACCACCAGCGATTTCACCCCCGCTGCGCTGCGTCAGGACGGGGTTCGTTAACCTGCACTGAACAGAGGCCGCATCCTCGAAAAACGCCCCGACTGGTTCGGGGCGTTTTTTTGCCCGGATTTCTCACTGTGGATCTTCAGTGTCGATGACGGCCTATCGCGGGCAAGCTCACTCCCACAGGTAGCGCGCTGTTCCATGAGAACGCCGTCAACTGTGGGAGCGAGCCTGCTCGCGATGGAGACGCGATACGGTCTGTCAGGAAAACGCCATCTCAAGCCCCGCAACTTCTGCTTGTATTCTTTTTGTAGCCATTTGTAGCAATAACCTTCATTCCCTCTTCGTTTACCGATAGTCTGCGGACATCTGCAACGCCGCCACCCGCAATTCAAACAAGAGCCGGCCATGACTGATCTGTCCCCACTCCCGGGCCCTGCAAGCGTTGCCGTCGCGGCACTGGACGGGCGCTTTTTTCGGCCCCCGTTGCCCGACGGCCATGTGCTGCGGCCTCGCCTGTGCGAGCGCCTGAGTGCTGGCCTCGGTGGCAGGCTGTTGCTGGTCAGTGCACCCGCCGGGTTCGGCAAGAGCTCACTGGCGGTGGAGTTCTGTCAGGGGCTGCCGGCCCATTGGCACAGTCTGTGGTTGGGGTTGAGTCCTCGAGACAGCGATCCGGGGCGTTTCCTCGAGCGGTTGCTCGAAGGTCTTCAGGATTACTTTCCGAAGCTCGGCAGCCAGGCCCTGGGTCTGTTGAAAATGCGCCAGCGCCATCAGCCCTTCGCCTTCGAAGAATGGCTGGACGGGTTGCTCGATGAACTGGCCATCCACCTTTCGCCGATGACACCTTTGCTGCTGGTGCTGGATGACTATCACCTGGCGCAGGGGCCTGTGCTGGATCGTTGCTTGCAGTTTTTCCTCAATCATTTGCCCGATGGCTTGCTGGTCATGGTGACCAGCCGACAGCGTCCGGACTGGCATCTGGCGCGTTTGCGCTTGTCGCGGCAATTGCTTGAGTTGCATGAGCAGGACCTACGACTGACCCACGATGAAGCCCTCACGTTGCTCGATCGACACAGCAGTTCATTGCGTGGCGAGGCACTGGAAAACCTGATCCAGCGCAGTGAAGGCTGGGTCGCCGGCCTGCGTTTCTGGTTGCTGGCGGCGTCCGAAGCCGGTACCGACGGAGCATTGCCGCAGTCGTTGCACGGCGGAGAAGGGCTGATTCGCGATTACCTGCTCGAAGAAGTCATCGATTGCCTGCCCGCCGAAGTGCAGTCGTTCCTGTACGACACCGCGCCTCAGGAACGTTTTTGCAGCGAGCTCTGCGACGCGGTCCGCGAGGCCCATGACAGTGCCGAAATCCTGCGTTTCCTTCAGGCGCACCAAGTGTTTCTGGTGCCGCTGGACGAGCACGGTCACTGGTATCGCTATCACCATTTGTTTTCCGACCTGCTGCGTACCCGGCCCGCCGCCCAGTCAATCGTGCCGGCCGCCAGCCTGCATCTGCGCGCCTGTCGCTGGTTCAATGCGCAGGGGTTGCTCGACGAAGCGGTGGAGCAGGCACTGCGCGCCGGACACCTGGACGTTGCAGCGAACCTGGTGCAAAACCTCTCTGAAGAACAACTGCTCGCCGAACAGAATGTCGGCATGCTGCTGCGCTGGAAGATGGACTTGCCCGACAGCCTGCTGATCAGCACGCCGCGCCTGATTGTGCTCTACAGCTGGGCGTTGGGACTGGCCTGTCAGCTGGACGCTGCGGAGGAGCTGGCGGCGCACTTGAGTCGTTTCCTGCCAGCCCCGTCGGCCACTGCGCAGAAGTCCATGCTGGCGCAATGGTTGGCCCTGAGTGGCATCATCGCCCGGGGGCGCGGCAATCGCGCGCTCACGCAACTTTACTGCACCGAAGCGCTGGATAGTCTGCCGGCCAAGCGCTACGGGCAACGGCTGATGTGTCTTTCGACGCTGTCCAACCTGGCGATCGCCGACGGCGACCTGTGGCGTGCACGCAGCTTGAACCGCGAATCGCTGGAATTGGCGCAACGGGTCGGCAACCCACTGTTCGAAGCGCTGGCCCATTACGACCGCGCGCGTGTGCTGCAAGCGCGCGGGGAAATTCTGCGCTCGTTACAGGAGGTCCGTCAGGGGCTGCAACGCCTGCAAGGGTTATCCCCGCAACGGCTTTATGCCGTGCGTGCGCGCCTGACCTTGTACGAGGGCTTTTTGCTGGCCGTGCGCTTGCAGCCGCAAGCCGCGCGGGTGCGTCTACAAGCCGGCTTGAATGAAGCCCGAGCCTGTCGCGATATCAGCGTGTTGATCGGCCACTGCGTGATCGCCCGGCTCGAGGGCAGCAGCGGCGAGTTCGCCAAAGCCTTCGCCGAACTCGCCGAAGCCGAACGCCTGATGCACATCTGGGACGTGCCGCCGATCTACTACCTGGCGATGATCACCCTGGTCAAATGCGAGCTCTGGCTGGCCCAGGGCCGAACCGATCTGGCCGAAGCCTGGCTGGCGCGATTGGGACAGACCTACAACGGCGAGCACGCGGCAGCGCCGCCGGAATTTCATCCACAACTGCCGCTGCATATCGAATTGCAGCAAGCCTTGCTGGAGGTGATCCAGGGGCAGCCGATGCTGGCCGAAGGGCGTTTGAACGCGCTGCTTGAGCATGGGCAGAAATCGGGACGGCAAATGCTCAGCGTGATGGCGCTGACTCAGAAAATCACCCTGTTGCTTTCGGTCGGGCGTGAGCCCGAGGCGCGCAAGGCGTTTGCCCAGGCACTGGAAGCGGCAGCTGGTGGCGTCCTGCAACCGTTCGACCGATTGCTGGCCGAACACCCGGACTGGCTGCGCGGGCAACTGCAACTATGCGCTCCTACAGTCGTTTCGCAGGAACTGACCGAAAAACTACCAGCCATGGCCGCTCGCCCCACACTGGAAGTATCCCCCGCAACAGAACAGCTCAGCGCGCGTGAACTGTCCGTCCTGCGCCTGATCGCCCAAGGGTGCTCGAACCAGGAAATCAGCGATCAGCTGTTCATCTCGCTGCACACGGTCAAGACCCACGCCAGTCACATCAATAGCAAACTCGGGGTTGAGCGGCGCACGCAGGCGGTGGCGCGGGCTAAAGAGTTAAGGGTGCTGGAGTAGCGCATTTTCAAAGTCTACCGGGTCCGCTAAATGACGGAATACGGTTTTGTGCCAAAATTGCCCATCCCTGTTTTCCGAGCATGCCCCGATGTCCCAGCAGCCCACCCTGATCCGCGAAACCTTCCCCGTCGGCCCGTTGCAGTGCAACTGCACGATCATTGGCGACCCGATCACCAAAAAAGCCATCGTCGTCGACCCAGGCGGCAACCACGAACTGATCCTCGCGCGTCTCGATGCCTTGGGCCTGAAGGTGGTCAGCATCATCCACACCCATGCGCACCTGGATCACTTCCTGGCCTCCGGTCAGCTCAAGGAGAAAACCGGCGCGACCCTGCACCTGCACAAAGAAGATCAGTTCCTCTGGGACAATCTGGAGATGCAGTGCCAGATGTTCGGTGTGCCTTACACGCCGGTGCCGTCGCCGGATCGCTGGTTGGCCGATGATGAAGAGCTGGCTTGCGGTTGCGGCGTGGCGTTGCATACGCCGGGTCATACCCCGGGTTCCATGAGCTTTTGGTTTTCCGAGGCCAAGCTGCTGATTGCCGGTGACACGTTGTTTCGTCGCGGGGTAGGGCGTACGGATTTGTGGGGCGGCGATCAAGCGACCATCGTGCGTTCAATCAAGCAGCGACTCTATACGCTCGACGAAGAAGCAACGGTCGTGACCGGGCATGGTCCGGACACGCGCTTGGGCGATGAAATGCGCGAGAACCCGTTTGTGCGGGCTTGAAGGCAATCGACGGAATTTTCGTCGGCCAAAATGATCCAACACCCGCAAAGGTCCATTGCCTTTGTCCGTTGCACCCCAGAATGCAAAAAGTAGGAGCTCTTCATGTTCACCAAGCAGCGTTTGATTATCGTCGCTACGGCTGTGGCCTTGCTGTCTGGCTGCGCCTCGCCTAACCCTTATGACAACCAGGGCCAGGCTGACAGTGGCTCCACGGGCATGAGCAAAACCGCTAAATACGGTGGCCTCGGCGCTCTGGCTGGCGCCTTGGCTGGCGCCGCCATCGGTCATGATAACCGTGGCAAGGGCGCGCTGATTGGCGCTGCCGTGGTGGGTGCTTCCGCTGCCGGTTACGGTTACTACGCTGACCAGCAAGAGAAAAAGCTGCGGGCCAGCATGGCCAACACCGGTGTCGAGGTGCAGCGTCAGGGTGACCAGATCAAACTGATCATGCCGGGCAACATCACGTTTGCCACCGATTCGGCAAATATCGCCTCCAGCTTCTATCAGCCGCTGAACAATCTGGCCGGCTCGCTGAAGGAGTTCAGCCAGAACCAGATCGAAATCGTCGGCTACACCGATAGCACCGGCAGCCGCCAGCACAACATGGACCTGTCGCAACGTCGTGCGCAGAGCGTGGCGACCTACCTGACCTCGCAAGGTGTCAGCGGCGCCAACCTGTCGGCGCGCGGTGCCGGGCCGGATAATCCGATTGCCAGCAACGGCGACGTCAATGGCCGGGCGCAGAACCGCCGCGTTGAAGTCAACCTGAAGGCGATTCCGGGTCAGCAGTACGGTGGTCAGCAGCAGCCGGGTACGGTTCAGCAGTATCCGTAATTGTCTGATTGAACCCCAGGCGTAAAAAAGCCCGCCCGATTCTCAGTAGATCGGGCGGTTTTTTTTTGTCGCCAGTTCCGGCCCCTTCGCGAGCAAGCCCGCTCCCACAGTGTTCTGTGTCGATCACAACAATGTGGCAAAGCACAAATCCCCTGTGGGTGCGGGCTTGCTCGCGAAGGGGACAGAACAGGCGATGAAAACTTCAAAATTAAAAAAGCCCCCGGACAATCACTCATCCGGGGGCTTTTTCATGACGCGCGAGACCTGATTACTTCTTCAGGCCGTAATGCTCATCGAGCATGCCCGGCGCGTTCGGAGCTTTGGGGGCGTAGTCGCGAGGCGGCTCCTGATTGCGCGGTGGCGTCAGGCGTTCCCGGGGAGCCTGTGCCGAATCGGCGTGCAGGGCGGCCAGCAATCGTTGACGAGTCTGCTCGTCCAGGGCCAGGCGGTTGGCACCCTCGGCGAGGTGATCCTGCACTTCCTGATAGCTCGCCGTCAGCTTCTTGACCAGGTTTGCAGTGCTGTTGAAGTGGGTGACCACCTCGTTCTGATAACTGTCGAAACGTTCCTGAATGTCATCCAGCTGACGTTGGGTGCTGCTAGGCGCGGCATTCGGCACCAAACGAGCGATCAGGAAACCAATGGCGACACCCACAACCAGGGCAAGAGTCGGCAACAACCAAACTAAGAGCGAGTGTTCCACGAGTCCTTCCTCTATAAACGGCTTTGCTTTACGTTAACGGCTCGAACCTGCGCTGTATACCGCGATTCACTCGCAATAGATTGGCACAGACAATTTGCTAGACGAGTCGACCCGATTCGAGGTCACGGAGTTCCTTCCTTGCTTATGCGCGAAACCCCTGTAGTGATTGATGGCCCGGTCGGCCAACTGGAAGCCCTTTATCTTGATAATGAGCAGCCGCGCGGCATCGCGCTGATCTGCCACCCGAACCCGGTGCAGGGCGGCACCATGCTCAATAAAGTCGTCTCGACCCTGCAGCGCACCGCGCGCGACGCCGGTTTGATTACTTTGCGCTTCAACTACCGTGGCGTCGGTGCCAGCGAAGGCACCCACGACATGGGCACCGGCGAAGTCGACGACGCCCAAGCCGTTGCCGAATGGCTACGGGCCAAACACCCCGAGTTGCCGCTGACCCTGTTCGGTTTCTCCTTTGGTGGTTTTGTTGCAGCAAGTCTCGGCGGACGCCTGGAAGCCAAGGGCGAACAGCTCAAGCATCTGTTTATGGTCGCGCCGGCTGTCATGCGCCTGGGCGATCAGGATCAACTGCCGCAGCAGGGTGAACTGACCCTGATCCAGCCGGAAACCGACGAAGTGATCGATCCGCCACTTGTTTACGAATGGTCCGACAAGCTCGAACGCCCCCATGAGCTGCTGAAAGTGGCAGAATGCGGACACTTTTTTCATGGCAAGCTGACCGATCTCAAGGATCTGATCCTGCCGCGCCTTTCGAATTGATTGCAGTCTGACAAGCGATTACCCATGACGACTCGTACCCGTATCCTCACCGGCATCACCACTACCGGCACGCCGCACCTGGGCAACTACGCCGGCGCCATCCGCCCGGCGATCCTGGCCAGCCGTGACAGCAATGCCGATTCGTTCTACTTCCTGGCTGACTACCACGCCCTGATCAAATGCGACGACCCGCTGCGCATCCAGCGCTCGCGTCTGGAAATCGCCGCGACCTGGCTGGCCGGTGGCCTGGATGTGGATCGTGTGACGTTCTATCGCCAGTCCGACATCCCGGAAATCCCCGAGCTGACCTGGCTGCTGACCTGCGTTGCCGCCAAGGGCCTGCTCAACCGCGCCCATGCCTATAAGGCCTCGGTGGACAAGAATGTCGAGACCGGCGAAGACCCGGATGCGGGCATCACCATGGGCTTGTACAGCTATCCGGTGCTGATGGCCGCGGACATCCTGATGTTCAACGCCCACAAGGTGCCGGTCGGTCGTGACCAGATCCAGCACGTGGAGATGGCCCGCGACATCGGCCAGCGCTTCAACCACCTGTTCGGCCAGGGCAAAGAATTCTTCACCATGCCGGAGGCGCTGATCGAAGAAAGCGTCGCCACGCTGCCAGGCCTCGACGGTCGCAAGATGTCGAAGAGCTACGACAACACTATTCCGTTGTTCAGCAGCGCCAAGGAAATGAAGGACGCGATCTCGCGGATCGTCACCGACTCCCGCGCGCCGGGCGAAGCCAAGGATCCGGACAACTCGCACCTGTTCACTCTGTTCCAGGCGTTTGCCACGCCGGCACAGTCCGATGAATTCCGCAGCGAACTGTTGCAGGGCCTGGGTTGGGGCGAGGCGAAGAATCGCCTGTTCCAACTGCTCGATAGCGAGCTGGGCGAGTCCCGCGAGCGTTATCACCAACTGATCGAACGCCCGGCGGACCTGGAAGACATGCTGCAACTCGGCGCGAAAAAAGCGCGTTCGGTGGCTACACCGTTCCTCCACGAACTGCGCGAAGCGGTCGGCCTGCGCTCTTTCGTCGCCCAGACTCAGGTCGCTGCCACCACCAAGAAGAAAGCTGCGAAAGCCGCGCGTTTTGTCAGCTTCCGCGAAGAAGACAGCAGTTTCCGCTTCCGTCTGCTGGCGGCCGATGGCGAGCAACTGCTGTTGTCGCGCAACTTCGCCGACGGCAAAACCGCTGGTCAAGTGACCAAGCAGCTGCAATCGGGCCAGCCGTTGGATGTGCGCAGTGAAGAGCAGAGCTTCAGCGTCTGGCTGGAAGGTGAGTGCGTGGCCGACAGCCCGACCTTTGCTGACAACGCCGCTCGCGACGTCGCCATCGACGCCCTGCGGGTTGCGCTGACACCGGTTCAGGAATAAATCAACGGCTCGACCCGACCAAGGGCCGATTGCCATTCCCACGGGCCGTCGCTACAGTGACGGCCCGTTTTTGTTGCCTTGCTAACGAATTATGACGCCCCTAGAACGATATCAAGCTGATCTGAAACGCCCGGAATTCTTCCATGACGCCGCGCAGGAAACCGCCGTGCGTCATTTGCAGCGCCTGTACGACGATCTGGTCGCTGCGTCGAACACCAAGCCGGGCCTGCTCGGCAAACTGTTTGGCAAGAAAGATCAGGCACCGGTCAAGGGCCTGTATTTCTGGGGCGGCGTGGGTCGCGGCAAGACTTACCTGGTCGACACCTTCTTCGAAGCGCTGCCGTTCAAGGAAAAGGTCCGCACTCACTTCCACCGCTTCATGAAGCGCGTGCACGAAGAGATGAAGACCCTCGGCGGCGAGAAGAACCCGCTGACCATCATCGCCAAGCGCTTCTCTGATGAAGCCCGGGTGATCTGTTTCGATGAATTCTTCGTGTCCGACATCACCGACGCGATGATCCTCGGCACGCTGATGGAAGAGCTGTTCAAGAATGGCGTGACCCTGGTTGCGACCTCGAACATCGTGCCGGACGGTCTGTACAAGGATGGCCTGCAACGTGCGCGCTTCCTGCCGGCCATCGCGCTGATCAAACAGAACACCGACATCGTCAACGTCGACAGCGGCGTCGACTATCGTCTGCGCCACCTCGAGCAAGCCGAGCTGTTCCACTTCCCGCTGGACGAAGCCGCTCAGGAAAGCCTGCGCAAAAGCTTCCGCGCCCTGACTCCGGAATGCACGGCCGCCATCGAGAATGACGTGCTGATGATCGAGAATCGCGAAATTCGCGCCGTGCGCACCTGCGATGACGTGGCCTGGTTCGACTTCCGCGAACTGTGCGACGGCCCGCGCAGCCAGAACGATTACATCGAGCTGGGCAAGATCTTCCACGCCGTGTTGCTCAGCGGTGTCGAGCAGATGAGCGTCACCACCGACGACATCGCCCGACGCTTTATCAACATGGTCGACGAGTTCTACGACCGTAACGTCAAGCTGATCATCTCGGCTGAAGTCGAGCTCAAGGACCTCTACACCGGCGGTCGCCTGAACTTCGAATTCCAGCGCACGCTCAGCCGTCTGCTGGAAATGCAGTCGCACGAATTCCTGTCCCGGGCGCACAAGCCGTAGGACGATTCGGACAATAAAAAAAGGGCCTGCACATGCAGGCCCTTTTTTGTTCACCGCAGTTTTCCTGTGGGAGCGAGCCTGCTCACGAAGGCGGCGGATCCAGCATTGATGTGACTGATTTATCGCTTTCGCGAGCAGGCTCGCTCCCACATCGGACGGGTGTTGGGTTCAGCTTAGGCGGCTTGCTGAAATTGCTGCCGATACTGATTCGGCGACAACTCGGTGTGCTGGCGGAACAGCCGCGCAAAGAAGCTCGCATCGTCATAACCGACTTCATAGCTGATGGTCTTGATGCTCTTGCGGCTGCCCGACAGCAAACCCTTGGCGGTTTCGATGCGCAGGCGTTGCAGGTAATGCAGGGGCTTGTCGCCGGTGGCGGTCTGGAAGCGCCGCATGAAGTTGCGGATGCTCATGCCGTGTTCGCGGGCGACGTCTTCGAAGCGGAATTTGTCGGCGAAGTGTTCTTCGAGCCAGTGCTGGATTTGCAGGATGATCACGTCCTGGTGCAATTTCTGCCCGCCGAAGCCGATGCGTCCTGGCGAATAGCTGCGCTGCACTTCGTAGAGAATGTCCCGGGCCACGGCCTGGGAGACGTTGGCGCCGCAGAAGCGTTCGATCAGGTAGATGTAGAGGTCGCATGCCGAGGTGGTGCCGCCTGCGCAATACAGATTGTCGGCGTCCGTCAGGTGCTTGTCCTGATTGAGATAAACCTGTGGGAAACGCTCGGCGAAGGCATTGAAGAAGCGCCAATAGGTGGTCGCCTCCTTGCCGTTGAGCAGGCCGGCCTCGGCAAGCCAGAACACCCCGGTGGCCTCACCGCAAAGCACGGCGCCGCGAGCGTGTTGCTGACGCAACCAGGGTAGGACCTGTGGATAACGTTGGCAAAGGGTATCGAAATCGTCCCAGAAGGCCGGGAGGATAATGACGTCGGCATTTTCCAGGCCGCCGTCCACCGGCATGATCACATCGCTGAAGCTGTTCACCGGTTTGCCGTCGGGGCTGACCAGCCGGGTTTCGAACGCCGGTGTCAGGCCCTGGCCCAGTTGTTTGCCATATCGCAGGCTGGCCAGATGAAAGAAATCCTTGGCTTGCATGAGGGTGGAAGCGAAAACCCGGTCGATAGCCAGGATGCTGACGCGCCGCAAGGGCGTGGAGACTTGGTTAGACATAATTCAACTTTATTCTTATAGGGGAAAGTGGTCACCAGACGGCTGGATCGTCTTATTTTTTGTCTGATGTGTCCAGTGTCCTGTATCGGATGCGGGGCTTAGTCTCTGAAGGTCAACTTCTTCCAACAATTAATGACAGGTGCCGCATGATCCCCAGAACCTTGTTCAGTTCCGAGCACGAATTGTTTCGCGACAGCGTGCGAACGTTCCTCGAAAAAGAGGCCGTGCCGTTCCACGGGCAATGGGAAAAACAAGGCTACATCGACCGTAAACTCTGGAACAAGGCGGGGGAGGCGGGGATGCTTTGTTCGCACCTGCCGGAGGAATACGGTGGGCTGGGGGCGGACTTTCTCTACAGCACTGTCGTGATCGAAGAGGTCGGTCGTCTCGGCCTGACTGGCATCGGTTTTTCTCTGCATTCGGACATTGTGGCGCCGTACATCCTGCATTACGGCAGTGAAGCGCTGAAGCACAAATACCTGCCGAAACTGGTGTCCGGCGAAATGGTTACCGCGATTGCCATGACCGAACCGGGCGCCGGTTCCGACTTGCAAGGGGTGAAAACCACCGCCGTGCTGGATGGCGACGAGTACGTGATCAACGGCTCCAAGACCTTTATCACCAACGGCTTTCTGGCCGACTTGGTGATTGTCGTGGCCAAGACCGATCCGAAGGCTGGCGCGAAGGGCACCAGTCTGTTTCTGGTCGAGGCCAACACCCCGGGCTTCGACAAGGGCAAGCGCCTGGAAAAGGTCGGCATGAAGGCTCAGGACACGTCGGAGTTGTTCTTCCAGGACGTGCGGGTCCCCAAGGAGAATCTGTTGGGGCAGGCGGGCATGGGCTTCGCTTACCTGATGCAGGAGTTGCCGCAGGAGCGCCTCACCGTCGCCATTGGCGGGTTGGCGTCGGCCGAAGCTGCGTTGAAATGGACGCTCGATTACACCCGTGAACGCAAGGCGTTCGGCAAGGCGATTGCCGATTTCCAGAACACGCGCTTCAAGCTGGCGGAGATGGCGACTGAAATCCAGATCGGCCGGGTCTTCGTTGATCGCTGCCTGGAGCTGCACCTGCAAGGCAAGCTGGATGTGCCGACCGCAGCGATGGCCAAGTATTGGGGGACTGACCTGCAATGCAAGGTGCTCGACGAATGCGTGCAGTTGCATGGCGGTTACGGATTCATGTGGGAATATCCGATCGCCCGAGCGTGGGCCGATGCGCGGGTGCAACGGATTTATGCGGGGACCAATGAAATCATGAAGGAGATTATTGCGCGGTCGCTTTGATTTTGCGGTGACTGTCAGGCCCTCATCGCGATCAGGCTCACTCCTGCAGGGATTGTGCAAAACCTGTGGGAGTGAGCTTTTCGCGATGGGGACTATGAGTCGATCAAGGCGCCGGGTTCGGGTGATCCTTGTGAATCGCCTCAATCCCCGCCAGCACTTCATCGGAAAGTTTCAGCTCGAAACTGGCGATGTTGCTCTCTAGTTGCTCCAGGGTTGTGGCGCCGATGATGTTGCTGGTCACAAACGGCTGCTGATTGACAAACGCCAACGCCATTTGCGCCGGGTCCAGGCCGTGTTCCCGGGCCAGCGCGACATAACGGCTGCACGCTGCTTCCGACTGCGGGTTGAAATAGCGGCTGAAGCGGCTGTAGAGGCTCAGGCGGCCTTTTGGTGGGCGTGCGCCACCTTCGTACTTGCCCGACAGGAAACCGAACGCCAGCGGCGAATAGGCGAGCAGGCCGCACTGTTCGCGGATGGCGATTTCCGCCAGGCCGACCTCGAAGCTGCGGTTGAGCAGGTTGTACGGGTTCTGGATAGACACCGCGCGCGGCCAGCCACGGGCTTCGGCCAGGGCGAGGAAGCGCATGGTGCCCCATGGCGTTTCGTTGGACAGGCCGATGTGGCGGATCTTGCCGGCCTTGACCTGCTCGTCCAGCGCTTCGAGGGTGTCCTCCAGCGGCGTGAGGTTGGCTTCGGTCTGGTGTTTGTAACCGAGCTGGCCGAAGAAGTTGGTGCTGCGTTCCGGCCAGTGCAGCTGATAGAGGTCGATGTAGTCGGTTTGCAGGCGCTTGAGGCTGGCATCCACGGCTTCAGTGATGTGCTGGCGGTTGTGTCGCAGGTTTTTATCGCGGATGTAATCGATGGTGTTGCCGGGGCCGGCGATTTTGCTGGCGAGGATCCAGTCGGAGCGATCACCGCGACTTTTGAAGTAATTGCCGATGTAGCGTTCGGTAGTGGCGTAGGTTTCGGCCTTCGGCGGCACCGGGTACATTTCGGCGGTGTCGATGAAATTGATCCCGGCGTTCTTGGCCCGTTCGATCTGGGCGAAGGCTTCAGCTTCAGTGTTTTGCTCGCCCCAGGTCATGGTTCCGAGGCAGATGGCACTCACGTTCAGATTGGTTCGGCCTAGCTGGCGATAGTCCATCGGGTGCTCCTTGGGCAAAACAATCATAAAAGCAGGTTGAATTATTTTTCGCAATCTGCATAATTGCGCACCTCTTTCTGCAGTGGAAGTGATGCGCCGCCGCCGAAGAATCTTGCCGTTGAACGGACGCGCCGACCCGAGCCCCCGAAAGCGTCTGTATCCGGCTGCCTTTGACTTGTCAAAGTACGCACTATTCAGTAAGATCCGCCGTCTAATTTACAGGGCGGCCCCTGAGGCTATAAAGAATGAAAACTTTTACTGCTAAACCGGAAACAGTACAGCGCGACTGGTTTGTCGTCGACGCTGCAGGTCAGACCCTGGGTCGTCTGGCCACCGAAATCGCGAGCCGTCTGCGTGGCAAGCATAAAGCTGAGTACACTCCTCACGTTGACACCGGCGATTACATCGTCGTTATCAATGCCGAGCAGATTCGTGTAACCGGTGCTAAAACCACCGACAAGATCTACTACTCCCACTCCGGTTTCCCGGGCGGCATCAAGTCGATCAACTTTGAAAAGCTGATCGCCAAAGCCCCTGAGCGCGTGATCGAGACCGCGGTCAAAGGCATGCTGCCTAAGAACCCGCTGGGTCGCGACATGTATCGTAAGCTGAAAGTCTATGCGGGCGCTGTACACCCTCATACTGCTCAGCAGCCCCAAGAACTGAAGTTTTAACGGAATAGTTCATTATGTCGGCGACTCAAAATTACGGCACTGGCCGTCGCAAGACCGCAACCGCACGCGTTTTCCTGCGTCCGGGTACTGGTAACATCTCGATCAACAACCGCTCCCTGGATAATTTCTTCGGTCGCGAAACTGCCCGCATGGTAGTTCGTCAGCCGCTGGAATTGACCGAGACAGTTGAAAAGTTCGACATCTACGTCACCGTTATCGGTGGCGGTGTAAGTGGTCAAGCTGGCGCAATCCGCCACGGTATCACTCGCGCTCTGATGCAGTACGACGAAACCCTGCGTGGCGCTCTGCGCAAAGCTGGCTTCGTTACTCGCGATGCTCGTGAAGTTGAACGTAAGAAAGTTGGTCTGCGTAAAGCGCGTAAGCGTCCGCAGTACTCGAAGCGTTAATTCGCTTTCGCGTTCAAAAAGAACGCCCAGTTTCCTCGCGAAGCTGGGCGTTTTTTTATGGGCGCGATTTATCAAAGAATTGCGCTGTGACAACTTGCCACAGCCGTAGAAGCCCTATACTGCAAGGCTTGGCAGTGAAGCCCCTCGGTAATTACCTTGTCAGAATTGGGGCTTTTCATTACCATTCGGCAAAATTTTTATAAGTTCAGATTTTTACTTAGTAGACGCCTGATTTAACAGGCCACAAAGCTGATGGGAGAGGACTGAATGAGCAATGACGGCGTGAATGCAGGCCGGCGTCGCTTCTTGGTAGCAGCCACATCCGTGGTGGGTGCTGCAGGAGCGGTGGGGGCTGCGGTCCCGTTCGTGGGGTCATGGTTTCCCAGTGCCAAGGCGAAAGCCGCAGGTGCACCGGTGAAAGTGAATGTCAGCAAAATCGAACCAGGTCAGCAGATGATTGCTGAGTGGCGCGGTCAGCCGGTGTTCATTGTCCGCCGTACCGAGGAAATCCTGGGGAATCTGAAAAAGATCGAGGGCCAGCTGTCTGACCCGACCTCCAAGAACTCGACACAACCGACCTATGTCGACCCGGAAACGCGTTCGATCAAGCCAGAAGTTCTGCTGCTGATCGGTATCTGCACGCACCTGGGTTGCTCGCCGACCTTCCGTCCAGAAGTGGCACCTGCGGATCTGGGCAAGGACTGGGTAGGTGGTTATTTCTGCCCTTGCCACGGTTCCCACTACGATCTGGCTGGCCGCGTCTACAAGTCGCAACCTGCGCCTTTGAACCTGCCAGTTCCCCCGCATTCCTATGAGACCGATGACATCATTGTCATTGGCGTCGATACGGAGAAAGCGTGATGAGCAAGTTCATGGATTGGGTTGATGCACGCTTTCCCGCGACCAAAATGTGGGAAGACCATCTCAGCAAGTACTACGCCCCGAAGAACTTCAACTTCTTCTATTTCTTTGGCTCCCTGGCGCTGCTCGTTCTGGTCAACCAGATCGTTACCGGTGTCTGGCTGACCATGAGCTACACGCCATCGGCGGAAGAAGCGTTTGCTTCCGTTGAATACATCATGCGCGACGTCGAGTACGGCTCGATCCTGCGTATGTTGCATGCCGTCGGCGCTTCGATGTTCTTTATCGTGGTTTATCTGCACATGTTCCGTGGCTTGCTCTACGGTTCGTACCAGAAGCCGCGTGAGTTGGTGTGGGTCTTCGGCATGCTGATTTACCTGGCGCTGATGGCTGAGGCCTTCATGGGTTACCTGCTGCCGTGGGGCCAGATGTCCTACTGGGGCGCCCAGGTGATCATCTCGCTGTTCGGTGCGATCCCGGTCATCGGTAACGACCTGACCCAGTGGATCCGTGGTGACTACCTGATTTCCGGTATCACCCTGAACCGCTTCTTCGCCCTGCACGTCGTGGCCCTGCCGATCGTGATTCTCGGTCTGGTGGTGCTGCACGTCCTGGCGCTGCACGAAGTCGGTTCGAACAACCCGGACGGCGTCGACATCAAGAAACACAAAGACGAAAACGGCGTACCGCTGGACGGCATTGCCTTCCACCCGTATTACACCGTGAAAGATATCGTCGGCGTGGTGGTGTTCCTGTTCATCTTCTGCTCGATCGTGTTCTTCTTCCCGGAAATGGGCGGTTACTTCCTCGAGAAGCCGAACTTTGAAGTGGCGAACGCCTTCAAGACCCCTGAGCACATCGCTCCGGTCTGGTACTTCACACCGTTCTACGCGATTCTGCGGGCAGTTCCGGACAAGCTCCTGGGCGTTATCGCCATGGGCGCGGCCATCGCTGTGCTGTTCGTCCTGCCGTGGCTGGATCGCAGCCCCGTCAAGTCGATGCGCTACAAAGGCTGGCTGAGCAAAATCTGGCTGGTGGTGTTCTGCGTCTCGTTCGTGATCCTCGGCGTTCTGGGTGTTCTGGCTCCGACGCCGGGTCGTACGCTGCTGTCGCAGGTATGCACCTTCCTGTACTTCGCCTACTTCATTCTGATGCCGTTCTACACCAGGCTCGAGAAGACCAAACCGGTTCCGGAAAGGGTGACTGGCTGATGAAAAAGCTATTTGCTGTACTGATTCTTGCTGCCATGCCTGTGTTGTCCTTCGCGTCGACGGCCGGTGCTCCTGAACTGGAAAAGGTCGATATCGACGTTTCTGACAAAGCGGCCATGCAGGACGGCGCACGTACGTTCGCCAACTATTGCATGGGTTGTCACAGCGCCAAGTTCCAGCGCTACGAGCGTGTTGCGGATGACCTGGGCATCCCGCATGACCTGATGCTCTCGAAGCTGGTGTTCACCGGCGCCAAGATCGGCGACCACATGAGCATCGGCATGCAGCCGGCTGACGCCAAGACCTGGTTTGGCGCCGCACCGCCTGACCTGACTCTGGTAGCGCGTGTTCGTGGTACGGACTGGCTTTATGGTTACCTGAAGTCCTTCTACGAAGATCCGTCGCGTCCTTGGGGTGTGAACAACAAGGTTTTCCCGAACGTGGGCATGCCTAACGTCCTGGTTGGCCTGCAAGGTCGTCAGGTTGTCGGTTGCAAGCAGGTTCCGATCGTCGAAGACGGCAAGAAGCAATATGATCCGCTGACCGGTAACGCGCTGACACATGAAGCGTGCGATCAGCTGACCATCGTGCCGAAGAGCGGTGCTCTGACCGAACAGCAGTTCGATGAGAAGGTCAAGAATCTGGTAACCTTCCTGGCTTACTCGGCTAACCCGGTTAAGCTGGAGCATCAGCGCATCGGTACCTATGTGTTGCTGTACCTGGCGTTCTTCTTCGTATTCGCTTACTTGCTCAAGCGTGAATACTGGAAAGACGTCCATTGATAAAGCTGTAAGCAATTGCTGTTAATCGCACGCGCCCAGGGGCGTCTCTGAAGGTGTAACGAGTCTGGCAAGCCAGACGTTACGGGAGGCGTCCTCTGGGCGCGTGCGTTTTTCCGCTTCCGATAATTTCAACAAGCGAGGAGGACCGCCATGGGCGTGACCAATCGGTTGGCCTGTTACTCCGACCCCGCCGACCACTATTCCCACCGAGTGCGCATCGTACTTGCAGAGAAGGGTGTCAGCGCAGAGATCATTTACGTGGAAGCTGGTCGCCAGCCGCCTAAACTGATTGAAGTGAACCCTTACGGAAGTCTGCCCACCCTGGTCGATCGTGACCTGGCGTTGTGGGAGTCGACCGTGGTGATGGAATATCTGGATGAGCGTTACCCGCACCCGCCCTTGCTGCCGGTTTATCCTGTGGCGCGTGCCAACAGCCGTCTGCTGATCCATCGTATTCAGCGTGACTGGTGTGGTCTGGTGGATCTGATCCTGGATTCGCGGACCAAGGAAGCCGCCCGCGTCGTGGCTCGTAAAGAGTTGCGTGAAAGCCTGACTGGCGTGTCGCCGTTGTTTGCCGACAAGCCGTTTTTCCTCAGCGAGGAACAAAGTCTAGTGGATTGCTGCCTATTGCCAATACTCTGGCGTTTGCCGATTCTGGGTATTGAACTGCCGCGGCCTGCCAAGCCGTTGCTTGATTACATGGAGCGCTCGTTTGCGCGTGAGGCTTTCCAGGCGAGTCTGTCTGGTGTCGAACGCGATATGCGCTAAGGCTTAAGGAGCCGCTATGAACTCCAGTCGACCTTATCTGGTCCGCGCGCTCTATGAGTGGATTGTGGACAACGATTGCACCCCGCACATGCTGGTCAATTCCGAGTATCCATCGGTGCAGGTGCCTCAGGGTTTTGCCAGTGACGGACAGATTGTCCTGAACGTATCGCCGGCTGCCGTGCGTCATCTGCACATGGACAACGAAGCGGTCAGCTTCGAAGGGCGCTTCGGTGGCGTGCCGCACACTCTGTACGTGCCTATCGCATCGATCCTGGGTATTTACGCCCGGGAGAATGGTCAGGGCATGGTGTTCGATCTGGAATCGCCTATGGAAGACGTGGAAGATATCGAGCCGGATGATGATATTCCGCCGCCCGACAGCGAACCACCGCGTCCCAGCGGTCGACCCAGTTTGAAAGTGGTGAAATAAAAAAAGGGTGATCCGCGAGGATCACCCTTTTTTATTTCATGTAGGCGCCAGGCTTGCCGGCGAAGGCGTCTTTAAGAGCACCATCGCCGATAAGCCATATCAGTCAATGTACTCAAACAACTTCACAATCTTCTGCACGCCTGAAACGCTTTGCACCAGATTGGTAGCCTGCGCCGCTTCCTGCTTGGTCAGCAGGCCCAGCAGATAAACGATGCCGTTCTCGGTGACGACCTTGATGCGCGAACCCGGGATGTTCGGGTCGGTGAGCATCTGGGTTTTGATCTTGGAGGTCAGCCAGGTGTCGTTCTGACGGGCAAGGAAACCGGAGGGCGGCAGGACCTGCAGTTCGTTATGCACCTTCTTCACGCGCTGGACCGCGGCGGCAGCCTGTTCGGCCTTGGCCTTGAGCTCGGCAGTCGGTGTTTGCCCGGCGAGCAGCACGACGCCGTTGAAGCTGGTGACGACGATGTGCGAATCGTTGTCCAGGGCAGGATCGGCCTTGGCGACGTTGACGCCGACCTTGGTGTCGATCAGGGAGTCATCGATCTTGCTGCCGAAGGTGCGCGTACCGCGGTCATCTTCAATGGGTGCTTCACGGCTGGCTTTAACCACCGAAGTGCAGCCGCTGATGCCGAGGCACAGGGTCAAGGCCAGAAGGCCTAGGCGATTAGGGGTCATTCTTCACTCCCGAACAGTTGGCTGTCGATCAAATCGCAAAGGCAATGGATCGCCAGCAGGTGGACTTCCTGAATACGTGCGGTGACGTTGGCCGGTACGCGAATCTCGACGTCCTCGGGTAATAGCAACGACGCCATGCCGCCGCCATCGCGACCAGTCAATGCTACGACAATCATTTCGCGATCATGTGCGGCCTGGATCGCTTGAATAATGTTCGCCGAGTTACCGCTGGTGGAAATCGCCAGCAATACGTCACCCGGTTGGCCCAGCGCGCGGATCTGTTTGGAGAAAATTTCGTTGTAGCTGTAGTCATTGGCGATCGAGGTGATCGTCGAGCTGTCGGTGGTCAGCGCAATGGCGGGCAGGCTCGGACGTTCGCGCTCGAAGCGGTTGAGCAGCTCGGACGAAAAGTGCTGGGCATCACCGGCGGAGCCGCCGTTGCCGCAGGAAAGCATTTTGCCCTCATTGAGCAGGGCGTTGACCATTACCTGGCTGGCTTGCTCGATGTGCGGTGCAAGTACGTCCATCGCCATTTGCTTGGTGTCGATACTGGCCTGAAAAAGCTGGCGAATTCGGGATTGCATGTCCATCTGTGTGACCTTAATTAGCGCGGCTACTCGGCACATGAATGTGCAGCCCGCAAAGCAAAGAGCAAAAGTGTTGGGTAAAGGTGTCCGCTTCGGGGCGCAGGCGATCAGCTATCGAAGGCATTCTGCAACCAGTTCAACTGATCGAGGTTGCTGTCGATGGCAACCACGTCGAAGCGGCAGGGGGAATTGGCCCAACGCGACTCGCGCTGAAGAAAATACTGCGCGGCGAAAATCAGTTTCTGCCGTTTGCGCCCATCGATGCTGTCGAGCGCTCCACCCCACTGGGTGTTTTTTCTATAGCGGACTTCAACGAATACTACTGTATCGCCATCAAGCATGACCAGATCAAGCTCGCCGCGTTTACACAACCAGTTCTGCGCCAGCAGGCGCAGACCTTGCTGTTGAAGATGCTCGAGCGCATGGCGCTCGGCATCTTTACCGCTTTGCTGGCGTGACCTGTCAGGCATCAGCGTGAGGTATCCGGCAGGCGTTGAACCTGACCGCTGACGAACTGTGCCCAAGGCAACTGGCGCACCACGCGCTGGTTTTGAGTCATGCCCAGGCTGCCCGACTGACCTTCAATACGGCTGTCCGGCAGTGCCTTGAGTTGCCCCAGTCGCGGTGCCAGGCGATAGGCGTCAACGCCCATTGCGTAGAGGCGGCCGAGGCTGCCGGCGGCCTGCGGCCATTGTGCGGTGACCTGTTTGCGCAGCGGATCATTGGCGTCCAGCAACCACGGGGTTTCGCAGAAGCGGATGCCGTTCATGTCGTTGTACTGGTTCACGTCGCCGCTGGCACTGAACACGTGGGAGGTGGCGTAAACCGGCACGTCGCCCGCGTACTGGAAGTTCAAGGTCGGTTTGATCTGCTGGGCCTGTTGCGGAGTGGCAGCCAGGAAGATGAACTCGATGTCCTGACGGCGCGAAGGCTGGGCTGCTATCTGCGAGCCGACGGTGCTTTGCAGGCTCTTGGCGCGACCTTCGCTCTGGCGCAGCTGGAACATGTCGGCAATCTGCTGGGCCAGTTGAACCGGTTGGTCAACGCGCTCGGTCGCGACAATGCTGCCGCCGTTGGCTTGCCAGTCCTGGCTGAATGCGCGCAACACGCGATCGCCCCATTCGCCTTTCGGCACCATGATGGCGGCGCGATGCAGGCCGTCGGCGCGAGCACGACGAGACACTTCACGGGCTTCGTCTTCAGCGGCCAGACCAAACTGGAACAGCTGGGCCGGACCTTGTTCACCTTCGCTGTAGTTCAGCGCCAGGGTGGTGATCGGCAGTTGCGGGCGAGCACTAAGCTGTTTGACCAGTGGTTTTTCCAGCGGACCGACCACCAATTGCACGCCATCGGCCTGGGCCTTGCGATAGAACTCGTCCATCGAAGTCAGTTTCGAGCTGTCATAGAACTCAATGGCAGGCGGCTTCTGCCCGGCTTGTTGAGCCTGGTAGTGAGCAGCCATGAAACCTTCGCGCAGTGCTTTGCCGACCGACGCCAGCGGGCCGTCTTGCGGCAGCAGCAGGGCGATCTTGCTCAGGGGCTGGCTGGCCAGTTCCTTGAGCTTGGTCAGTGGCAGAGGCAACTGAATGGCAGCCGGGTGCTTAGGGTTCTGGGCGCGCCAGTTGTCAATCGCGGCTTGCTGCTGTTCCAGGGTTCCGGCGGTTTTCACCGCCAGTGCCAGGCCCATCCAGCCGCCGAGGTCATCATTGGTGGTGGGCTGCAGTTGATCGGTTGGCAGCGAGGCGATCAGGGTCCAGATCGCTTCGTGGTTTTTGGCGGCGGCTTCACCTTCGAGCATGGGTGCGATGAAAATGCGCTCCCGTGCGGCGGCCAGCGTCTGTCCGTCGGCCTCAAGGGCGCGAGCATGGACAGTGCCGGTGCGAACCTGTTGCTCGACCGGCAACTCGCTCAGGCGTTGCAGGCTCGGATGGCTCAAGGCAGTCAACGCTGCCTTGGGCTGATTGCGCGCCATGGCCAGTTCAGCCGCCAGGGTGCTGGCGAAGACCTGTTGGCCTGGCTTGAGTTGTTCCACCGGAACCTGTTGCAGGATTTGCGCGGACTGGCCGGCATTGCCCTGACGATAGGCCAGGTCGGCCGCGCTCAGGCGCAGCAACGCAGCTTTTTCCGGGTCCTTGCTTTGAGCGGCCTGTTCGAGCAGCTGCTCGATACTGGCGTCAGGGGTCCGTGGAAGTTCGCCAAGGCTGGAGGAGGGCGAGCTGGCGCAAGCCGCCAGCAAGGCAGCGAGGCAGAGGGCAGTGAACAGCCGCAGGCAAGCGATCATGTAGTGTTCCTGATACTCGATCAAATTAGCGTGGAATTGTACCCAAGCACTGGCCGGGGCGCGATGTTACTGGCGTGAATCGATCAATTTAGCTCGTACAAATGTTGCAGCGCTGCACAAACGCCTGAAAAACCCGAGGAGGGCGGGGCGATCGCAAGCGCCGCTACGCGCTACAATGTCGCCTTTTACCGATCATGAGGTGTGCGCTTTGACTGCTCCAGGTGCTTTGAATTCCGCTGCTGGCTCGCTTTATGTGGTGGCGACGCCCATCGGCAACCTGGACGACATCAGTGCACGTGCGCTGAAGATCCTGCGCGACGTCGCGTTGATTGCCGCCGAAGACACCCGTCACTCACAGCGCCTGATGCAGCATTTCGGCATTCCCACGCCGCTGGCCGCGTGCCATGAGCACAACGAGCGCGACGAGGGTAGCCGCTTTATCACGCGATTGCTGGCGGGGGATGATGTGGCGCTGATCTCCGATGCTGGCACGCCGCTGATTTCCGATCCGGGTTATCACCTGGTGCGTCAGGCTCGTGCCGCCGGGATCAATGTGGTGCCGGTTCCGGGTGCCTGTGCATTGATCGCGGCATTGTCGGCGGCGGGGCTGCCGTCGGACCGTTTCATTTTCGAAGGCTTCCTGCCGGCCAAGGCTGTCGGTCGTCGTGCTCGTCTTGAGCTGGTCAAGGAAGAGCCGCGCACACTGATTTTTTATGAGGCGCCGCATCGCATCCTTGAGTGCCTGCAAGACATGGAGCTGGTGTTCGGTCCTGAACGTCCGGCGTTGTTGGCCCGTGAAATCACCAAAACCTTCGAAACCCTCAAAGGCCTGCCGCTGGCCGAGCTGCGTGAGTTCGTCGAGTCGGACAGCAATCAGCAGCGTGGCGAGTGTGTGGTGTTGGTGGCGGGCTGGTCTGTACCCGAGACCGAGGACGCGGTCAGCAGTGAGGCCATGCGCATCCTCAATCTGTTGCTTGAAGAGATGCCGCTCAAGCGTGCGGCGGCATTGGCGGCGCAAATTACCGGTGAGCGCAAGAATGTGCTCTATCAGGTGGCGCTGGATAAACAGAAGGGCGAGTAAAAACCCGACGCACAGGAGCAGCCAAAGGCGTTTAGCGCTTGTTCTTCGGCCGCTCTGCCGTTAACCTTCGCGGCGGAGAGTCGATTGGACAGTCGCTGCCCTCTATGAAAATTAGGGGGGGGAGGAAAGTCCGGGCTCCATAGGGCGAAGTGCCAGGTAATGCCTGGGAGGCGTGAGCCTACGGAAAGTGCCACAGAAAATAACCGCCTAAGCGCTTCGGCGCCGGTAAGGGTGAAAAGGTGCGGTAAGAGCGCACCGCACGTCTGGCAACAGTTCGTGGCTAGGTAAACCCCACTTGGAGCAAGACCAAATAGGGTCCCAAGGCGTGGCCCGCGCTGGGACCGGGTAGGTTGCTAAAGATGTCCAGTGATGGCCATCGTAGACGAATGACTGTTCAAGACAGAACCCGGCTTACAGATCGACTCTCCACCTTTTTCTCCTCCCTGCTTTAATCATTTAAGCAGGGCGCTGGTAGTAGCATTTTCCCTCCTTCCAGAATCGTTGCCAGAACACTTTCGTAATACCGAAAAAATCTTACTCTTAACAAACTACTTTAACTTTCGAACGCAGCCTTCTGTGCTGATTCAAGTTATTGGGCAAATTCAGCCGTCAGATTGTCGTTACCCCTCCGTTTACCCTCCTAAATCTCAGTTCTGTAAGGCTTTTCCTTTAAACCGCGCCTTGACGGTGCGGTGGCCGCATTCCTATAGTGTGCGCAAGTGGCGGAAAGTGGCATGAAGTGGGTTTTTTGAGCGTAAAACGCTAATATTTGGAGAAACGCTGACGTGTTTCGCGGAGCTAACGCTATCAGTCTCGACGCAAAGGGCCGTCTCGCTATGCCGAGCCGGTACCGTGACGAGCTCGTTTCGCGTAGTTCCGGTCAACTGATCGTCACAATTGATGCCGTTGATCCGTGTTTGTGTGTTTACCCCCTCGATGAGTGGGAAATTATCGAAACCAAACTGCGCGCACTGCCTTCGCTTCGCGAAGAGAACCGCCGCCTGCAACGTTTGCTGATTGGTAATGCCGTCGACCTCGAGCTCGATGGCAGTGGTCGTTTTCTGGTTCCGCCGCGTCTTCGTGAATATGCCAGGTTGGATAAGCGCGCGATGTTGGTAGGCCAACTGAACAAGTTCCAATTGTGGGACGAGGATGCCTGGGATGCGGTTTCTGCCGCTGACCTGGCTGCTATTCAACAACCGGGCGCCATGCCTGATGAACTGCGTGATTTGATCCTGTGACTATTGATAGCGGCTTTAACCACATCACCGTACTGCTTGACGAAGCCGTGGAGGCTCTCGCCGTACGTCCTGATGGCTGCTATCTGGACGGTACGTTCGGGCGCGGCGGGCACAGTCGGTTGATCCTCAGCCAGCTCGGCCCCGATGGTCGGGTCCTCGGATTCGACAAAGATCCTCAAGCGATTGCCACCGGGCAAACGCTAGCGGCCGAAGACGGCCGCTTTGTCGTTGTGCAACGCAGCTTTGCCGAGCTGGGTTCGGAAGTGGCCGAACGTGGCCTGCACGGCAAGGTCAGCGGCGTGTTGCTCGACCTGGGCGTGTCTTCGCCGCAGCTCGACGACCCTGAGCGCGGCTTCAGTTTCCTCAATGATGGCCCGCTGGACATGCGCATGGACCCGTCCCGCGGGATCAGCGCTGCCGAATTCGTCAACACCGCACCGGTGGAAGAGATCGCCCGCGTATTCAAGGAATACGGCGAAGAGCGTTTCTCCGGCCGCATGGCCCGGGCCGTAGCCGAGCGTCGCGACATCAAGCCGTTCGAGCGCACGGCCGACCTGGCTGAAGTCCTGAAAGTCGCCAACCCGGCATGGGAAAAGGGCAAGAACCCTGCCACCCGTGCGTTCCAGGGCCTGCGTATCCACGTCAACAACGAACTGGGCGACCTGGAAGCCGGCCTCGAAGCCGCACTGGACTGCCTGGAGATCGGCGGCCGTCTGGTCGTCATCAGCTTCCACTCGCTGGAAGACCGCATCGTCAAACTGTTCATGCGCAAGCTGGTAAAAGGCGAAGCCGACAACCTGCCGCGCAACCTGCCGGTCCGTCACGTCGCGTTCGAACCGATCATCAAAATCCATGGCAAAGCGCAGTCCGCCTCCGAGGCCGAACTCAAAGCCAACCCACGTTCCCGGAGCGCCGTCATGCGCGTCGCGGAGAAGCTGCGGTGAGCAAGCTTTTCGCCAAGCCTCTTCCCGGCGGAAGCTTTTTCATGCTGCTGCTGTTTATTGGCGTGCTCGTGTCGGCCATCGGCGTGTCGTACAGCGCCCACTGGAACCGTCAGTTGCTGAACTCGCTGTACGCCGAGTTGAGCGTGCGCGACAAGGCGCAGGCGGAGTGGGGCCGGTTGATTCTCGAGCAGAGCACCTGGACTGCGCACAGCCGTATCGAAGTGCTGGCCACCGAGCAACTGAAGATGCGCATTCCCGGCGCCGCTGAAGTGCAGATGGTGGCGCCATGATGAAACTCGAAGGCGCACTGTTCCCATGGCGTTTCCGCCTGGTGCTGGGCTTGCTCGGCATCATGGTCGCGGCGATTTGCTGGCGCATCATCGACCTGCAAGTCGTCGACCGTGCCTTCCTTAAAGGTCAGGGCGATGCGCGCAGCGTTCGTCACATTCCGATTCCGGCTCACCGTGGTCTGATCACCGACCGTAATGGCGAGCCTTTGGCCGTGAGTACCCCGGTCACCACACTGTGGGCGAACGCCAAGGAAATGCAGCTGGCCAAAGAGAAATGGCCAGCCCTGGCGGTCGCGCTGGGCCAAGACCCTAAAGCCCTGGCCGAGCGTCTCGAAGCCCAGGCCAACAAAGAATTCATCTACCTGGTGCGCGGGCTGACTCCCGAGCAAGGCCAGTCCGTGCTCGACCTGAAAGTGCCGGGTGTCTACGGCATCGAAGAGTTCCGGCGTTTCTACCCGGCCGGTGAAGTCACCGCGCACATGGTCGGCTTTACCGACATCGATGACCACGGTCGTGAAGGGGTCGAACTGGCCTACGACGAATGGCTGGCCGGCGTCCCCGGCAAGCGACAGGTCATCAAGGATCGGCGCGGCCGACTTATCAAGGATGTCCAGGTCACCAAAAACGCCAAGGCCGGCAAGCCCTTGGCGTTGTCCATTGACCTGCGTCTGCAATACCTGGCCAACCGCGAGCTGCGTAACGCGATCATCGAGAACGGTGCCAAGGCCGGCAGCCTGGTGATCATGGACGTGAAGACCGGTGAGATCCTCGCCATGGTCAACCAGCCGACCTACAACCCGAACAACCGTCGCAACCTGCAACCGGCGATGATGCGCAACCGCGCCATGATCGACGTGTTCGAGCCGGGTTCGACCATGAAAGCCATTTCCATGAGTGCAGCGATCGAAACCGGGCGCTGGAAACCGAGCGACACCGTCGAGGTGTACCCGGGCACTTTGCAGATTGGTAAATACACCATCAAGGACGTCTCCAAGTCCGAAGGCCCGGTGCTTGACCTGACCGGCATCCTGATCAATTCCAGTAACGTCGGCATGAGTAAGGTCGCGTTCGATATCGGCGGCGAAACCATCTTCCGCCTCGCGCAGAAAGTCGGCCTCGGCCAAGACACCGGTCTCGGCTTCCCGGGCGAACGCGTCGGCAACCTGCCGAACTACCGCGAATGGCGCAAGGCTGAAACCGCCACGCTGTCCTACGGCTACGGTATTTCCGTGACCGCGATCCAGCTGGTCCACGCCTTCTCGGCCCTGGCCAACAACGGTCGTCTCGCACCGCTGACCCTGATCAAAACCGACAAACCAGCGCAAACCACGCAAGTGCTGCCGGAAGCCGTCGCGAAAACCATGCAGACCATGCTGACCCAGGTGATCGAAGCCCCGCGCGGTGTATTCCGTGCGCAAGTGCCGGCGTATCACGTGGGCGGCAAGTCGGGTACTGCGCGCAAGACGTCGGTGGGCACCAAAGGCTACGCCGAGAATTCCTACCGATCGCTGTTCGCCGGCTTCGGCCCGATGAGCGATCCGCGCTATGCAATCGTGGTGGTGATCGATGAACCGACCAAAGCCGGTTACTACGGTGGTCTGGTATCGGCCCCGGTGTTCAGCAAAGTGATGTCCGGGACGCTGCGCCTGATGAACATCACCCCGGACAACCTGCCACCGACGCAAACCGCTAACGCCACACCGGTCGTTCCACTGAAAGCCAATGGAGGGCGCGGCTAATGTCTTTGAGCCTGAACAAGATTTTCGCCCACGCCGGCCGCGATCTGTTGATCCGCGAGCTGACCCTGGACAGCCGTAACGTGCGGGCTGGCGATCTGTTTCTCGCCGTTCCTGGCGGCAAGCTCGACGGGCGCGCGCACATCGCCGATGCCTTGCAACGCGGTGCTGCTGCCGTGGCTTACGAAGTCGAAGGCGCTACCGTTTTACCGATCACCGACGTGCCGCTGATTCCGGTCAAAGGCCTGGCGGCGCAGCTGTCGGACATCGCCGGTCGCTTTTATGGCGACCCGAGCCGGCACCTGAACCTGGTTGGCGTGACCGGCACCAACGGCAAGACCAGCGTCACGCAATTGGTTGCACAAGCACTGGATTTGCTCGGCCAGCATTGCGGCATTGTCGGCACCCTGGGTACCGGCTTCTACGGTGCACTGGAAAGTGGCCTGCACACCACGCCGAACCCGATCGCCGTGCAAGCGACCATGGCTGACCTGAAAAAGGCCGGCGCCAAAGCCGTCGCCATGGAAGTGTCTTCCCACGGCCTGGACCAAGGCCGCGTGACCGCGCTGGCATTCGATGTGGCGGTGATGACCAACCTGTCCCGCGATCACCTCGATTACCACGGCACCATGCAAGCCTACGGCGAAGCCAAGGCCAAGCTGTTTGCCTGGAATGATTTGAAGTGCCGGGTGATCAATCTCGACGACGAGTTCGGCCGCCAACTGGCTGCGGACAAACGTGAGTCGCGCCTTATTACCTACAGCCTGGAAGATGCCAGCGCTTACCTGTATTGCCGTGAAGCGCAGTTCGATGACGAAGGCGTGCGCGCCACGCTGGTCACGCCGCAGGGCGAACACCATTTGCGCAGCACCTTGCTCGGTCGTTTCAACCTGAGCAACGTGCTGGCCGCCGTCGGCGCTTTGCTCGGCCTGGACTACGCGCTGGACGAAATCCTCAAGGTCCTGCCGAAACTCGAAGGCCCGGCCGGTCGCATGCAACGCTTGGGCGGCGGCACTCAGCCGCTGGTGGTCGTCGATTACGCCCACACCCCGGACGCGCTGGAAAAAGTCTTGATGGCCCTGCGTCCACACGCCAAAGGCCGTTTGTTGTGCCTGTTTGGCTGTGGCGGCGATCGCGATCGCGGCAAGCGTCCGCTGATGGCCGAAGTGGTCGAACGTCTGGCCGACGGTGTGCTGGTCACCGATGACAACCCTCGCACCGAAGATCCTTCGTTGATTTTCGATGACATCCGCGCCGGTTTCACCGCTGTGGATAAAGTCACCTTTGTCGCTGGCCGTGGGCAGGCGATTGCCCAGTTGATCGCCAGTGCTTCGGCGGATGACGTGATTGTCCTGGCCGGTAAAGGTCACGAGGACTATCAGGAAATCAACGGCGAGCGTCACGCTTTCTCCGATCTGGTCGAGGCCGATCACGCCTTGACCGCATGGGAGGTGGCCCATGCTTAAAGCGTTGAAACTGAGTGAGCTGACTGGCGCACTGAATGCACGATTGATCGCAGCCGATGCCACGTTCGATGGCGTCAGCATCGACAGCCGCGCGATCAAACCGGGCCAACTGTTTATTGCCCTGGCCGGTCCGCGCTTCGACGGTCATGACTATTTGAACGACGTCGCCAGCAAAGGCGCGGTTGCCGCTCTGGTCGAGCGCGAAGTCGCCGACAGCGCGCTGCCGCAATTGCTGGTCAAGGACACCCGCCAGGCGTTGGGCCAACTGGGCGCGATGAACCGTGCCGCGTTTACTAACCCGGTCGCGGCGATCACCGGTTCCAGCGGCAAAACCACGGTCAAGGAAATGCTCGCCAGCATCCTGCGCACGCGCGGTCCGGTCCTGGCGACCCGTGGCAACCTGAACAACGACCTCGGCGTCCCGCTGACCCTGCTCGAACTCGCGCCGGAACATACCTCCGCCGTTATTGAACTCGGTGCTTCGCGTCTCGGCGAAATTGCCTACACCGTCGGCATGACCAAGCCGCACGTGGCCGTGCTCAACAACGCCGGGACCGCCCACGTCGGCGAGTTCGGCGGGCCGGAAAAAATCGTTGAAGCCAAGGGCGAGATCATTGAAGGGCTGGAGGCCGATGGCGTCGCTGTGCTCAATCTTGACGACAAGGCGTTCGGCATCTGGAAGGCCCGTGCGGCCGGCCGCAAAGTCCTGACGTTCGCCCTGAACAACCCAAGCGCCGACTTCTATGCCAGCGACCTGGATCGCGATGCGCGCGGTTGCCCGGCCTTCAACCTGCACAGTCCTGAAGGTGTGGAGCGCGTTCAACTGAACATGCTCGGCACCCATAACGTTACCAATGCCATGGCCGCCGCCGCTGCCGCACACGCCTTGGGCGTGTCGCTGTTCGGCATCGCCACCGGCCTCGGCGCGGTGCAACCGGTCAAGGGCCGCACCGTCGCGCAACTGGCCAGCAATGGCATGCGCGTGATCGATGACACGTACAACGCGAACCCCACCTCCATGTGCGCCGCCGTTGATATACTCGCCGGCTTTTCCGGCCGCACCGTTCTGGTGCTCGGAGATATCGGCGAACTGGGCGATTGGGCAGAACAGGGGCACCGCGATGTGGGTGAGTACGCCCGCGGCAAGGTTTCCGCGCTTTACGCCGTTGGGCCACTGATGGCTCACGCCGTGAACGCTTTCGGTCCACAGGCCTTTCACTTCAGCACTCAGGCTGAGCTGATCAAGGCACTGGGCGCCGAGCAAGACACAAACACCACCATTTTGATCAAGGGCTCGCGCAGCGCTGCGATGGAAAACATCGTCGCCGCTTTGTGCGGGTCCAGTCTGGAGAAACATTAATGCTGCTGCTGCTAGCGGAGTATCTGCAACAGTTCTACAAAGGCTTCGCGGTCTTTCAGTACCTGACCCTGCGCGGGATCCTCGGTGTGCTGACCGCGCTGGTTTTGTCCCTGTGCTATGGCCCGTGGATGATCCGCACTTTGCAGAACCGTCAGATCGGTCAATCCGTTCGCCACGACGGTCCACAATCGCACTTGTCCAAGTCGGGCACCCCGACGATGGGCGGTGCACTGATCCTGTCGTCCATCGGCGTCAGCACCTTGCTCTGGGCTGACCTGAGCAACCGTTATGTCTGGACCGTGTTGCTGGTGACGTTGCTGTTCGGCGCTATCGGCTGGGTCGACGACTATCGCAAAGTGATCGAGAAAAACTCCAAAGGCCTTCCGAGCCGCTGGAAATATTTCTGGCAGTCGGTGTTCGGCCTGGGCGCGGCGATCTTCCTTTATATGACCGCTGCGACGCCGGTGGAAACGACCCTGATCCTGCCGATGCTCAAGGACTACAGCATTCCGCTGGGCATAGGCTTCGTTGTTCTGACCTATTTCGTGATTGTCGGCTCGAGCAACGCGGTCAACCTGACCGACGGCCTCGACGGTCTGGCGATCATGCCGACGGTGATGGTCGGCGGCGGTCTTGGCATCTTCTGCTACCTGTCCGGTAACGTGAAATTCGCTGAATACCTGCTGATTCCGTATGTGCCGGGCGCCGGTGAGTTGATCGTGTTCTGCGGTGCCTTGATCGGTGCGGGCCTCGGTTTCCTCTGGTTCAACACCTATCCGGCGCAGGTCTTCATGGGCGACGTCGGCGCGCTGGCGCTGGGCGCGGCCCTGGGCACCATCGCGGTGATCGTCCGTCAGGAAATCGTCCTGTTCATCATGGGCGGCGTGTTCGTGATGGAAACCCTGTCCGTGGTTATCCAGGTTGCTTCTTTCAAGCTGACCGGTCGCCGTGTGTTTCGCATGGCACCCATTCACCACCATTTTGAACTCAAGGGCTGGCCCGAGCCGCGTGTGATCGTCCGTTTCTGGATCATCACCGTGATCCTCGTACTGGTCGGCCTTGCCACCCTGAAGCTGAGGTAGAACGAGTGTCTCTGATCGCTTCTGACCACTTCCGCATCGTTGTCGGCCTCGGCAAGAGCGGCATGTCCCTGGTTCGCTTCCTGGCGAACCGGGGCACGTCGTTTGCTGTGGCCGATACGCGGGAAAATCCACCGGAACTGGCCGCGCTCAAGCGTGACTATCCGCACGTGGAAGTGCGTTGTGGCGAGCTGGACGTCGAGTTCCTGTGCCGTGCCGACGAACTCTACGTGAGCCCCGGCCTGGCGCTGGCGACTCCGGCCCTGCAGGCTGCCGCCGCCCGTGGCGTGAAATTGTCCGGTGACATCGAGCTGTTCGCGCGTAACGCGAAGGCGCCGATTGTCGCCATCAGCGGTTCCAACGCGAAAAGCACTGTCACCACGCTGGTCGGCGAGATGGCTGTGGCGGCGGGCAAGCGTGTCGCTGTCGGTGGCAACCTCGGTACGCCGGCGCTGGATTTGCTCAGCGACGACGTCGAGTTGTACGTGATGGAGTTGTCGAGCTTCCAGCTCGAAACCACCGATCAACTCAACGCCGAAGTGGCGACCGTGCTCAACGTCAGCGAAGACCACATGGACCGCTACAGCGGTCTGCCGGCCTATCACCTGGCCAAGCACCGGATCTTCCGTGGCGCGAAACAGTTTGTGGTCAACCGTCAGGACGCCCTGAGCCGTCCGCTGATGGGCGAGGGCCAGCCTTGCTGGACCTTCGGTTTGAGCAAGCCCGATTTCAAGGCTTTCGGTATCCGCGAAGAAGACGGCGAGAAGTACCTGGCCTTCGAATTCCAGAACCTGATGCCGGTGCGCGAGTTGAAAATTCGTGGCGCCCACAACCAGTCCAACGCGTTGGCAGCATTGGCCCTGGGCCATGCCGTCGGCCTGCCGTTCGACGCCATGCTCTCGAGCCTGCGCACCTTCGCCGGGTTGGAACATCGTTGCCAGTGGGTTCGTGAGCTGGACGGCGTGAGCTATTACAACGATTCCAAAGCCACCAACGTCGGCGCCGCACTGGCGGCCATCGAAGGCCTGGGTGCGGACATCGACGGCAAACTCGTGCTGATCGCCGGTGGCGATGGCAAGGGTGCCGAATTCAAGGATTTGCGTGACCCGGTGGCAGCCAATTGCCGCGCCGTGGTCCTGATGGGCCGTGACTCCGACTTGATCGGCCAGGCCATCGGCGATGCCGTGCCGCTGATTCGCGTCGGTTCGCTGGATGAAGCGGTTGCCCAATGCCGCGCCATCGCCGAACCGGGTGACGCCGTGCTGCTGTCGCCCGCCTGCGCCAGTTTCGACATGTTCAAGAATTACGAAGACCGTGGTCACCAGTTCGTCCGCGCCGTGGAGGATCTGGTATGAGCCTGATGAACATCATCAAGCCTTATCCGTCGCCGATCATCACCGGACGCGGGATCGACCTCGACTTCCCGATGCTCGCCGGTTGCCTGGCCTTGATCGGTCTCGGGCTGGTGATGATTGCCTCGGCGTCGACCGAAGTGGCGGCCGTGCAGTCGGGCAGTGCCCTGTACTACATGATTCGTCACTTGATCTACATCGTGCTGGGCCTGGGTGCCTGCGTCGTCACCATGATGATTCCGATCGCCACCTGGCAGCGCCTGGGCTGGCTGATGCTGCTCGGCGCATTCGGTTTGCTGGTGATGGTGATCATCCCGGGGATCGGCCGTGAAGTGAACGGTTCGATGCGCTGGATCGGTTTCAGTTTCTTCAACGTCCAGCCATCCGAGATCGCCAAGGTATTCGTGGTGATCTACCTCGCCGGTTATCTGGTGCGTCGCCAGAAAGAAGTGCGGGAAAGCTGGATGGGCTTCTTCAAGCCGTTCATCGTGCTGCTGCCCATGGCCGGTCTGTTGCTGATGGAACCGGACTTCGGCGCCACCGTTGTCATGATGGGCGCGGCGGCGGCGATGCTGTTCCTCGGCGGGGTCGGACTGTTCCGTTTCTCCTTGATGGTGGTCCTGGCGGTCGGGGCGGTGGTGCTGTTGATTCAAGTTCAGCCGTATCGAATGGCGCGTCTGACCAACTTTGCCGATCCATGGGCCGACCAGTTCGGTGCCGGCTATCAGTTGTCGCAGGCGTTGATCGCGTTTGGTCGCGGCGAATGGCTGGGCGTTGGCCTGGGCAACAGCGTGCAGAAACAGTTCTACCTGCCGGAAGCCCACACCGACTTCGTGTTCTCAGTCCTTGCCGAAGAGCTGGGTGCCGTGGGTTCCTTGTGCACGGTGGCGTTGTTCGTCTTTGTTTGCGTGCGTGGCATGTACATCGGCTATTGGGCCGAGAAGGCCAAGCAATTCTTCGCCGCCTACATCGCTTATGGCCTGTCGTTCCTGTGGATCGGCCAGTTCCTGATCAACATCGGGGTGAACGTTGGCCTGTTGCCGACCAAAGGCCTGACCCTGCCGTTCCTCAGTTATGGCGGCAGTTCGTTGGTGATTTGCGGTGCCTGTCTCGGCTTGTTGTTACGCATCGAGTGGGAGAGTCGAACCCACTTGGGCAGCGAAGAGATGGAGTTCCATGAGAGCGACTTCGCCGAGGAGCCGACCCATGGGCGCTAACGTCTTGATCATGGCGGGCGGTACCGGTGGCCACGTGTTCCCGGCGCTGGCGTGCGCCCGCGAATTCCAGGCCCGCGGTTACACCGTGCACTGGCTCGGAACACCGCGCGGGATCGAGAACGACCTGGTGCCGATGGCCGGTATCGAGCTGCATCGGATCAACGCCACCGGTCTGCGCGGCAAGGGCAAGTTGTCCCTGCTCAAGGCGCCGTTCATGGTGCTCAAATCCGTCTGGCAGGCGCGGGCGATCATTCGTCAGCTGCGGCCAGTGTGTGTGGTCGGCTTCGGTGGTTATGTGACCGGCCCCGGTGGCGTTGCAGCCAAACTGGCCGGCGTGCCGGTGATCGTTCATGAACAGAACGCCGTGGCCGGTACCGCCAATCGGTTGCTGGTGCCGTTGGCCGCCCGAGTCTGTGAAGCGTTCCCCGACACCTTTACCCTGTCGGACAGCCGTCGGACCACCGGTAACCCGGTGCGCACCGAGCTGTTCCTCGAAACACAGCGCCCCGCCCTGGCGGGTCGCAAGGCGCGTTTGCTGATTCTGGGCGGAAGCCTGGGCGCAGAGCCGTTGAACAAGTTGCTGCCTGAAGCCCTGTCGCAAGTCGCCCCCGACCTGCGCCCGGAAGTGTTTCATCAGGCCGGCAAAAACCACGATGAAGTGACTGCAGAGCGCTATCGCGCGGCTGGCGTCGAGGCGCAAGTGCAGCCTTTCATCAAAGACATGGCCCAAGCCTATGGCTGGGCCGACCTGGTGGTGTGCCGCGCAGGCGCATTGACAATCAGTGAGCTGGCTGCCGCCGGTCTGCCCTCGATGCTGGTGCCATTGCCCCACGCGATCGACGATCACCAGACCCGCAACGCCGATTATTTGGCCCGTGAAGGCGCTGCCTTCCTGATGCCGCAAAGAACGACTGGCGCAGCGGATCTTGCCGCACGCCTGACAGAGGTCCTGATGCAACCACAACGACTCAACGACATGGCCACTGCGGCACGCCGCCTGGCCAAACCCGATGCCACCCGTAACGTGGTCGATACCTGCCTGGAGGTGGCCCATGGTTGAGAAACAGAAAGCCATGCCGCAACCGGAAATGCGCCGCATCCGTCGCATCCACTTCGTCGGCATCGGCGGCGTGGGCATGTGCGGCATCGCCGAAGTGTTGTTGAACCTGGGCTATGAAGTGTCCGGTTCCGACCTGAAAGCTTCGCCCGTGACCGAGCGTCTCGAGTCTTTTGGCGCGCACATCTTTATCGGTCACCGTGCTGAAAACGCCGCTGCCGCTGACGTGCTGGTGGTATCCAGCGCCGTAAACACGTCCAACCCGGAAGTCGCTACCGCGCTGGAACGTCGCATCCCTGTGGTGCCACGCGCAGAAATGCTGGCCGAGCTGATGCGTTATCGCCACGGCATCGCCGTCGCCGGTACGCACGGCAAAACCACCACCACCAGCCTGATCGCTTCGGTGTTCGCGGCCGGTGGCCTGGACCCTACGTTCGTCATCGGTGGCCGCCTGAATGCCGCGGGCACCAATGCCCAGCTGGGCACCAGCCGCTACCTGATCGCCGAAGCCGACGAAAGCGACGCCAGTTTCCTGCACTTGCAGCCGCTGGTGGCCGTGGTCACCAACATCGACGCCGACCACATGGCGACCTATGACGGTGACTTCAACAAACTGAAGAAAACCTTCGTCGAGTTCCTCCACAACCTGCCGTTCTACGGTCTGGCGGTGGTGTGCCTGGACGATCCGGTGGTTCGTGAAATCCTGCCGCTGGTGAAACGCCCGACGGTCACCTATGGCTTCGGCGATGACTGCGACGTGCGCGCCATCAATGTGCGCCAGCAAGGCATGCAGACCTTCTTTACCGTACTCCGCCCTGATCGCGAGCCGCTGGATGTCTCGGTGAACATGCCGGGTAACCATAACGTGCTGAACGCGCTGGCCACCATCTGCATCGCCACCGACGAGGGCGTCAGCGATGAAGCCATCGTCCAGGGCCTGTCCGGCTTCCAGGGTGTCGGTCGACGCTTCCAGGTCTACGGCGAACTGCCGGTCGATGGCGGCAACGTCATGCTGGTCGATGATTACGGTCACCACCCGACCGAAGTCGCGGCCGTGATCCAGGCCGTCCGCGGTGGCTGGCCGGAGCGCCGTCTGGTGATGGTTTACCAGCCGCACCGTTACAGCCGTACCCGCGACCTGTACGACGATTTCGTCAATGTACTGGCCGATGCCAACGTCTTGCTGCTGATGGAAGTCTACCCGGCCGGTGAAGAACCGATTCCGGGCGCCGACAGCCGCAAGCTGTGCAACAGCATTCGTCAGCGCGGTCAGCTCGACCCGATCTACATCGAGCGCGGAGTCGACCTCGCGCCACTGGTCAAGCCGCTGCTGCGTGCCGGCGACATACTGCTGTGCCAGGGCGCCGGTGATATCGGTGGTCTCGCCCCGAAACTGTTGGCCAGTCCGCTATTTGCGGGTGCTGTTGCCGCGCCGACTGTGGGGAAGTTGAAATGACTGCTGCCTACGCCAACCTCGTCTCCACGGTCGCGCCGAAAGACTTCGGCCGCGTCGCCGTGCTGTTCGGCGGCAAGAGTGCCGAGCGTGAGGTGTCCCTGAAGTCGGGCAACGCGGTACTCGACGCGCTGCTGAGCGCCGGTGTGGATGCGTTCGGCCTCGATGTGGGCGATGACCTTCTGCAGCGTTTGCTGAACGAAAAGATCGACCGCGCCTTCGTCATCCTCCACGGTCGTGGCGGTGAAGACGGCAGCATGCAGGGCCTGCTCGAATGCCTGGGTATTCCCTACACCGGCAGCGGCATCCTGGCTTCGGCACTGGCCATGGACAAGCTGCGGACCAAACAGGTCTGGCACAGCCTCGGCATCCCGACGCCACGTCACGCGGTACTGAGCTCAGAGGCTGATTGTATTTCGGCAGCGACGGAACTGGGCTTCCCTTTGATCGTCAAACCGGCCCATGAAGGTTCAAGTATCGGGATGGCCAAAGTGACGTCCGCGTCGGAATTGATCGACGCCTGGAAAGCGGCCAGTACCTACGATTCGCAAGTGTTGGTCGAGCAATGGATTCAAGGTCCGGAGTTCACCATCGCCACCCTGCGTGACCAGGTGTTGCCACCGATTGCCCTGGGCACCACGCACAGCTTCTACGACTACGACGCCAAGTACGTGGCTTCCGATACTCAGTACCGGATCCCGTGTGGCCTGGACAGCACCAAGGAAAAAGAATTGATGGACCTCACGGCGAAAGCCTGTGAGGCGCTGGGTATCGCCGGTTGGGGCAGGGCAGACGTGATGCAGGACGCCGACGGGCAGTTCTGGTTCCTCGAAGTCAACACCGCACCGGGCATGACCGATCACAGCCTGGTGCCGATGGCGGCCCGTGCCGCCGGTCTGGATTTCCAGCAACTGGTTCTGGCGATTCTGGCCGCAAGTATCGAGGCGCGGGGTTAAGACCATGCAAGGCGCACAGCTGAGACATCAGCCCCCTCCAGCACCCGGCCGCAAGCCGGTGCCACGGGGCGCGAGCCGAATGGTGGCCAAAGAGCCGATGTCTGCGCGCCTGCCGAAAGCCAATTTTGGTTTTCTGAAAAGCCTGTTCTGGCCGGTGATGTTGGTTGCGCTGGGGTTCGGCACTTACGAAGGCGCGCAGCGTTTGCTGCCCTACGCCGACCGGCCGATCACCAAAATCGCTGTGCAGGGCGACTTGAGTTACATCAGCCAGCAAGCGGTGCAGCAGCGAATCGCCCCTTATGTGGCGTCGAGCTTCTTCACCATCGATCTTGCGAGCATGCGCACCGAACTTGAAACGATGCCATGGATTGCCCACGCCGAAGTGCGTCGGGTGTGGCCGGATCAAGTAGTGATCCGCCTGGAAGAACAACTGCCGATAGCCCGTTGGGGCGATGAATCGCTGTTGAACAACCAGGGCCAGGCGTTCACCCCGCGTGAGCTGGCCAATTACGAACATTTGCCACAGCTGTTCGGCCCACAACGGGCGCAACAGCAAGTGATGCAGCAATACCAGGTGCTGAGCCAGATGCTCAGGCCGATGGGCTTCTCGATTGCACGCCTGGAGTTGCGTGAACGAGGCAGCTGGTTCCTGACCACCGGCGCCGGCAGCGCGGGCCCGGGGATCGAACTGCTGCTGGGACGCGGCAAGCTGGTGGAAAAGATGCGCCGCTTCATTGCCATCTACGACAAGACGCTTAAAGAACAGATTACGAACATTGCGCGCATCGATCTGCGCTACGCCAACGGCCTTGCTGTTGGCTGGCGGGAACCTGTAGCGCCCACGACAGCCCAACCCGCTGTCGCGAAGAATTAAGAAGAGGCAGGACCCATGGCAAACGTGCAAAGCGGCAAAATGATCGTCGGTCTCGATATCGGCACCTCCAAGGTGGTGGCGCTGGTCGGCGAGGTCTCGGACGACGGCACGCTCGAAATCGTCGGGATCGGCACTCATCCGTCCCGTGGCCTGAAGAAAGGCGTGGTGGTGAACATCGAGTCCACCGTGCAATCGATCCAGCGCGCGATCGAAGAAGCGCAGCTGATGGCCGGTTGCCGGATCCACTCGGCGTTCGTCGGCGTGGCCGGCAATCACATCCGCAGCCTGAACTCCCACGGCATCGTGGCGATTCGTGATCGCGAAGTCAGCTCCGCCGACCTTGAGCGTGTCCTCGACGCCGCCCAGGCCGTGGCGATCCCGGCTGACCAGCGCGTACTGCACACCTTGCCGCAGGATTACGTGATCGATAACCAGGAAGGCGTTCGTGAGCCGCTGGGCATGTCGGGCGTGCGTCTGGAAGCCAAGGTCCATGTGGTGACCTGCGCCGTCAATGCCGCACAGAACATTGAAAAATGCGTGCGTCGCTGCGGTCTGGAAATCGACGACATCATTCTCGAGCAACTGGCGTCGGCCTATTCGGTCCTGACCGACGACGAGAAAGAGCTGGGCGTGTGCCTGGTGGACATCGGCGGCGGCACCACCGACATCGCGATCTTCACCGAAGGCGCGATCCGTCACACCGCGGTGATCCCGATTGCGGGCGACCAGGTGACCAACGACATCGCCATGGCGTTGCGCACCCCGACCCAGTACGCCGAAGAAATCAAGATTCGCTACGCCTGCGCCCTGGCCAAGCTGGCCGGTGCCGGTGAAACCATCAAGGTGCCAAGTGTTGGCGACCGTCCACCGCGCGAGCTGTCCCGCCAGGCCCTGGCCGAAGTGGTCGAGCCGCGTTACGACGAACTGTTCACGCTGATCCAGGCCGAACTGCGCCGCAGTGGCTACGAAGACCTGATCCCGGCCGGCATCGTGCTGACCGGCGGTACCTCGAAAATGGAAGGCGCGGTCGAACTGGCCGAAGAGATCTTCCACATGCCGGTCCGCCTGGGCGTGCCCCATGGCGTCAAGGGCCTGGACGACGTGGTCCGCAACCCGATTTATTCCACCGGCGTAGGCCTGTTGATGTACGGCCTGCAGAAGCAGTCCGACGGGATTTCGTTCTCGGGCATCAGCAGCCGCGACAGCTACAGCAATGAAGAACCGAAAGCCGCCTTGCTCGATCGCATCAAGAGCTGGGTACAAGGCAACTTCTGACGAAGCAGATTCAAGCGGCAAGCTACAAGCCGCAAGAGCAAGCAGTAAAAGCGACAAGCAGTAAAAGCAGTAGGCGAAAAAACTAGAGAACGTAAAGGAGAGGGAAAATGTTCGAACTCGTAGACAACATCCCCGCAAGCCCGGTTATTAAAGTTATCGGTGTTGGCGGAGGCGGCGGCAACGCCGTCAACCACATGGTCAAGAGCAACATTGAAGGCGTTGAATTCATCTGCGCCAACACTGATGCCCAGGCGCTGAAATCCATCGGCGCGCGGACCATCCTGCAATTGGGTACCGGCGTTACCAAAGGTCTGGGCGCCGGTGCCAACCCTGAAGTAGGTCGTCAGGCCGCTCTCGAAGACCGTGAGCGCATTGCCGAAGTCCTGCAGGGCACCAATATGGTGTTCATCACCACCGGCATGGGCGGTGGTACCGGTACCGGTGCTGCGCCGATCATTGCTGAAGTGGCCAAGGAAATGGGGATTCTCACCGTTGCGGTGGTGACTCGTCCGTTCCCGTTCGAAGGCCGCAAGCGTATGCAGATCGCCGACGAAGGTATTCGTCTGCTGTCTGAAAGCGTCGACTCGTTGATCACCATTCCCAACGAGAAGCTGCTGACCATCCTCGGTAAAGACGCCAGCCTGCTGTCGGCTTTCGCCAAGGCCGACGATGTACTGGCCGGTGCAGTTCGCGGTATCTCCGACATCATCAAGCGTCCGGGCATGATCAACGTCGACTTTGCCGACGTACGGACTGTAATGAGCGAAATGGGCATGGCGATGATGGGCACTGGCTGCGCCAGCGGTCCGAACCGTGCACGTGAGGCCACTGAAGCGGCCATTCGCAACCCGTTGCTCGAAGACGTGAACCTGCAAGGTGCACGCGGCATCCTGGTGAACATCACCGCCGGTCCTGACCTGTCCCTGGGTGAGTACTCCGACGTGGGTAGCATCATCGAAGCCTTCGCTTCCGAGCACGCGATGGTCAAGGTCGGTACCGTTATCGATCCGGACATGCGCGACGAACTGCACGTGACTGTGGTTGCCACCGGTCTGGGCGCGAAGATCGAGAAGCCTGTGAAGGTCATCGACAACACCGTTCACACCTCCATGGCCTCCCAGCCGCAACAATCGGCGCCCGCTCGTCAGGAACAACCGGCGGTAAATTACCGTGACCTGGACCGTCCGACCGTCATGCGCAACCAGGCTCAGGCCGGTGCTGCGACTGCCGCGAAGATGAATCCGCAAGATGATCTGGATTACCTGGACATCCCGGCTTTCCTGCGTCGTCAGGCTGATTGATGGAATGTATCAGGGCTATGAAGGTGATTGGTGTTCAGCAAAGGTCTGGTCTGCTATTATCGCCAGCCTTTGTTGATACCAGTTCGCAATTTGCGCTGAAGCGGCCCAAGCCATGATTAAACAACGCACACTGAAAAATATTATCCGTGCTACAGGTGTAGGCCTGCACTCCGGGGAGAAGGTTTACCTGACCCTCAAGCCTGCACCTATCGACACCGGCATTGTGTTTGTTCGTGCCGACCTCGACCCTGTGGTGCAGATTCCTGCCCGCGCGGAAAACGTTGGTGAAACCACGATGTCGACCACATTGGTCAGTGGCGACACCAAAGTGGATACGGTGGAGCACTTGCTCTCGGCCATGGCTGGCCTGGGCATCGATAACGCCTACGTCGAGCTCTCCGCGTCCGAAGTCCCGATCATGGATGGTAGCGCTGGACCTTTCGTATTCCTGATTCAATCGGCCGGCCTGGAAGAACAGGACGCACCGAAGAAGTTCATCCGGATCCTGCGGGAAGTGACAGTGGAAGACGGCGACAAGCGCGCCACTTTCGTCCCTTTCGAAGGCTTCAAGGTGAGTTTCGAGATCGATTTCGATCACCCGGTTTTCCGTAACCGCACACAAAGTGCAAGCGTGGATTTTTCCAGCACTTCGTTCGTAAAAGAAGTCAGCCGCGCCCGTACCTTTGGTTTCATGAGTGACATCGAGTACTTGCGCAAGCACAACCTCGCACTCGGCGGCAGCGTTGAAAACGCTATTGTGGTCGACGCGGATGGTGTACTGAACGAAGACGGCCTTCGCTATGAAGACGAATTCGTGAAGCACAAGATCCTCGATGCAATTGGTGACCTCTACCTGCTGGGCAATAGCCTGATTGGTGAGTTCAAGGGCTTCAAGTCCGGACATGCATTGAACAACCAGCTGCTGCGCAAGTTGATTGAGCAGACAGATGCTTGGGAAGTCGTGACTTTCGAAGACGCCAGCACTGCACCGATCTCTTACATGCGTCCCGTAGCGGCCGTGTAAGTCAAAAACCTCTCTAGTTTTTAAAGGCTGCCTTCGGGTGGCCTTTTTTTATGCCCGCGGGAAAGAGGTAGACCGAGCGCCATTGTAGGAGCGAGCGGTGCGGCGATCCGACTTGCCCGCGAAGAGGCCAGTAGCGACACCGCAGATTTCAAGCCGTGTCGACCACCCGATTCCGTCCGTTTTCCTTGGCCTGATACAACGCCTTGTCCGCCGCAAACAGCAAACTCTCCAGGCTGATATCCGTCGCTGTCGTCCAGGTGCTGATCCCGATACTGACAGTCATCGGCCCATCAGCTCCCTCAACCAGCGGCAACTGCTCAACGGCCTTGCGGATGTTTTCGGCAATCTGCCGCGCACCGGCGCTATCGGTTTCCGCCAGGATCACCGAAAACTCCTCGCCGCCATAACGGGCAGCCAGGTCCGCCGGTCGTCGCACGTGGGCGCTGATAACGTTGGCCAGCGAGCGCAGCGCTTCGTCGCCGGCCTGATGGCCATGGCGGTCGTTGAACGCTTTGAAATGGTCGGCATCAATCATCATCAGTGACAAAGGCATGCCGGAACGTTGAGCGCGAAACCATTCATGGCGCAGGGCCTGATCCAGCGTCCGGCGGTTGGCCAGCCCCGTCAACGCATCGGTGGCGGCCAGTTGCGCCAGTTCGTGTTCGGCATTGTGACGCCGGCGCAATTCCCGGCGCAGCACCCACGTCAGCCACAGCAGGCTCACGCACAAGGCAGCGGTTGCAGAGCTGACCACCACTGCAGTGCGTTTCCAGGCCGAAAAGACTTCATCACTGGACAGTGCAACGATGACGATCAACGGCAAATTTCCGACCTTGGAGAAGGTGTACAGGCGCTTGTCACGGTATAGATCGGACATGCTGGTGAAGCTGCCGTTGCCTTCTTTGACGATGCGCTGGAAATTGGGGCGGTTACTGAAATCCTTGCCGATCAGCTCTTCGGCCAGGCGTGGTTGCTGGGCCAGGAGAATCCCGTTCTTGCTGATCAGATTGACCGTGCTGTCGCGGCCGATGCTCAAACTGTTGAACAACTGATCGAAGTAACTCAAGCGCATGGCGGCTTCGGCAACCCCCAGAAACTCACCCTGGGAGCCGCTCACCCGTCGACTGAAACTGATACGCCAATCGTGTTCGGCCGACCTGGCCCGGAAGGGCGGGCTGATGAACATGCCCGGGGCCGGGTTGTTCACGTGCGACTGGAAGTATTCGCGATCAGCGTAGTTGCCTTGCCTGGGTTCCACCGACGCCGAGTCGGCGATCACATCGCCCTTGTTGTCGAGCAACAAAATGTCGCCCTTGTACGGCGCGGCGGTGGCGCGGTCGAAATAGGCCAGATGGCGAATGGTGGGAGAAACGCTCTTGAGATCTTCTCGCCGGGAGGCGGCGATCAAACCCAGCAGGGAAATATCATAGAGTTCGACATTGCGCAGCACATCGGCGTCGATCAATTGCACGATGTTGTTGGCGGCGCGAGCGGCGGACAACTCGGCGTTGGCGCGTTCACGGATCAGCAGGAAGGTCACAATGCTGAATATCGCAATCACCAACAACACACTGCCGAGAGTCAGAAGTTGCTCCGATCGTGTCGAGCTGATCGGATGTTGAGATTTCTCATTGCTCACACTCATGGTTCTGACTTCTGCAAATAAGGCGTTATAAAAGTTTTTTACAAGAATCGGGCAGAGTTCCAGAAACCGGTCGCGTCCAGAGCGCTTGTATAAATGCCGGATAAAAAAAAGGCCAGCAAAAAAATGCTGGCCTTTTGCTTAGTGAAGCTTAGAAGACATTGAGCGGGTAGTCGACGATCACCCGGTATTCATCGGTGTCCTGATCCAGCGCGCCATAGCCATTGCCGCCGCGGTTGGTGGCCCATTGCATGCGCACCGCCAGATCCTTGGCCTTGCCGCCCTGGATCACATACTTGAGATCGATGTCGCGCTCCCAGTGCCTGGCGTTTTTGCCGTCGGCGCTGTACCACGAGGCGTAGCCGCGGCTGTCCGGATCGACTTTGGTCAGGTCCAGCTCGCCTCGGGAGTAGGACAGCGCCGAGGTCAGGCCGGGCAGGCCGAGACCGGCAAAGTCGTAGGCGTACTTGAGTTTCCACGAGCGCTCGTTCGGGCCGTTGAAGTCAGAATACTGCTGGGAGTTGTCGAGGAAGACGCTGTCGCCCTGGCTGATGTAGTCGAACGGCGTGTTGCCGTTGACTCGCTGATACGCCGCCGTAACGCTGTGAAAGCCCACGCCGACGGTGAAATGCAGGCTGTAGGCGTTGTTGTCGATGTTACCCAGCAGCGCATCGCCGGTGTCTTGCGTGTGATAGAAATGCAGGCCCGGGTTGAGGCTGACCAGGTCGTTCAGCGCGTAGGTGTAATCCAGGTCGTAGTAGTACTGGTTCCAGATGTCCTTGAGTTCGGAGGCGTACAGGCTGCTGGTCAACCCCGGCAGACCGCTCCACGCCACACCGGCCCAGTTCAGGTGCTGACTGTCGTCACCGTCTGCCAGGCTGCCGTAGGAGGTGCCGATGCGGGTGTGACCGCTCTGGTTGTACGGCTTGGTGAAGCTCGCCTGGCCACCTTCGATCAGGAAGCCGTCGAAGCTGTGGTTGGTCAGGCTGACCCCACGAAAGGTCTGCGGCAACATGCGGGTTTCGCCGCCGGCAATTACCGGGTTGGTGAGGAATAGGTCGCCGGCCTTCAACTCGGTATCAAAAGCACGCATTTTCAGCGTGCCACCCGCCGTTGAGAACGACCCAGGCGCTTTGCCGTTGCCATCGCTGATCGGCAGGATGCTCGAACCATCCGTGCCGCCACCGCCGTCGAGCTTGAGCCCCAGCATGGCGTGGGCGTCAACGCCGAACCCGACGGTGCCCTGGGTGAAACCCGATTCAAAGAGACCGAGGAAACCCTGACCCCACTCGATGTTGTCGTCCGTCTGCTGCAGGCGGTTGCGGTTCATGTAGTAGTTACGGACATTAAGGTTGAGGCTCGAACCTTCGACAAAACCTTCCTGACTGGATTCGTCGGCGGCGTAGGCGGCGGGGGTCATCGTTGCAGCGATTGCAATGAACAGCGGGTTGAAACGGAGAGGGAAACGCACTTGCGGTAAAGCTCCTTGGTCAACTAAACACTTCATACTCTTGAAGTGAAAAATATTTCTTGTCAGTGAAGACGAACTGGACGGCGTTTAAACCACAACGAAAAAAAGCCGCTGATAGCAGCGGCTTTGAAGACAACTTTTCAAAGGGAAGAGCCGATGAAAAGTGTCGAGGGAAAAGGAGCAAACGGGTCGGATCAGCTGTCTTTCTCAACCCGTGGTTGGCTTGAAGACATTGATGCTTGAGGGGTTTGCGCAGCCTCTTTAGCCTTGGCTGTCATTTCGCCCTGATGCTCTTCATACGAAGCGGCGCGTGCGGCATTGTGCGCGACGAAGGCCGGCGATTCTTCAGCCACGGCGAACGGAGACAGGAACAAAGAGGACAAAACGAAAGCGCTGGCAATACCCATAGTGTTGGACATCTTTAAAACCTTCTTGCTTGGCAAGTGCTGTTTGGTGCGGCAAAGATAAGGGGGATTGGACGGGGGAAAAAGAGCGGATTCATGAAAGGACTGTTGCGCTAAAAGCAACAGTAGCCAGCAGCGGGATATGGCTTTTGTGGCGAGGGAGCTTGCTCGCGCTCGACTGCGCAGCAGTCGCAAACACCCCCCCGATTTTCCTGAGGAACCTGAGTGGCTGATTGGGGGGCTGCTACGCAGCCCAGCGCGAGCAAGCTCGCTCGCCACAGGGAAGGGTCTAGACAGGGAGGTGGATGCCGAAGGTGTTCATGCCGTGATCACTGCGCACAAACACATCACCGCCATGCATCAGCGCAATCGCCTTGACGATCGCCAACCCCAGCCCATGGTTATTCCCGCTGTTGCTGCGCGATGCGTCGACGCGATAAAAACGCTCGAACAATCGAGGCAAATGCTCGCTGGCAATCGGCGACCCGGGGTTGGCCACGCCGATGCTCACCTGGTGCTCCTCGACCTCGATCCGCACCTCAATCACCTGCCCGGGCCCAGTGTGTTGCACCGCGTTACTCAGCAAATTGATCAACGCCCGGCGCAGATGCGCAATCTCGATCCGCACCTGCGCATCTCCACTGACCTGCACCTGAACCTGCGCATCCTCAAGAATGAAATCCAGGTATTCCAGAGTCGTGGCCACTTCGTCGGCCAGCGAGGTGGAAGTCAGTTTGGTCGCCTTGCTGCCCTGATCCGCGCTGGCAAGAAATAGCATGTCATTGATGATCGAACGCAGCCGTTCCAGCTCTTCGAGGTTCGATTGCAGCACTTCGAAGTAGTGTTCCGCCGAGCGTCCACGGGTCAGCGCGACCTGGGTCTGGCCGATCAGGTTGGTCAGCGGCGAGCGCAGTTCGTGGGCGACGTCGGCGTTGAACGACTCAAGCCGCGAATAGGCCTGCTCGACCCGCTCCAGTGTGGAGTTGAACGAATTGACGAACTGATTGAGCTCCGGCGGCAGCGGCGATAAGCGCAAACGCCCGGAACGCAACGGCGGTGCCAGGCGTTGGGCTTCCTGCGACAACTTGATCAAGGGTTTGAGGCCAATTCGCGCCACCCAATAACCCAGCGCCGAGGCCAGCAACACGCCAATAATTGCCAGGCTGATCAGCGCGATCAGCAGATGATGCTGGGTCTGGAAAAACGTCTCGGTGTCGATACCGATCATGAAACGCAGCGGCGGCCGTTGATCCTTGGCCGGGAACTGGCTGACCAGCACTTTCAGCGGATAAGGCTGGTCCGGCAACGTCATGTCGCGCATCCCCAGGGGCCCTTCGGCAAAGGCGCGGATCTGCGGTGTCAGGTTGCCGTATTCGTAATGAGGGTCGCCGCTGATGATCCAGAAACTGATGCGCTTGTCTTCTTCGCCGAGCAACTTGAGCTTGTTGTTGATCTTCACCCAATGCTCCGGCGTGCCATATCGCCCGACGGTGGATTCGAGCACGCTGTAACGCGCGTCCAGCTCCGCCTCGGGCAGCAAACCCAGGCCTTTGTCGACCTGCTGGTACAAGGCCCAGCCGATCAACAGGAACACCAGCAGCGCCACCAGCGTGAACATCCCGCTCAGGCGCAGGGCAATCGAATTACTGGACACCGCGGCTCTCCAGCACATAACCCATGCCCCGGATCGTGTGCAGCAGTTTTTCGTCGAACGGCCCGTCGAGCTTGGCCCGCAGGCGTTTGATCGCGACTTCTACGACGTTCGCGTCGCTGTCGAAATTGATGTCCCAGACCATCTCGGCAATCGCCGTTTTCGAGAGGATTTCACCTTGCCGACGGGCCAAAACGCTGAGCAGCGAGAACTCCTTGGCGGTCAGGTCCAGGCGGGTGCCGGCGCGGGTGGCCTTGCGGCTGATCAAATCGATCCACAGGTCGGCGATGCTCACTTGCACGGGTTCGTGGCCGCCGCTGCGCCGGGTCAGCGCTTGCAGGCGCGCCACCAGTTCGAGGAAGGAAAACGGCTTGCCGAGGTAATCGTCGGCACCGTCGCGCAAGCCTTTGATGCGGTCTTCGACCCGTTCGCGGGCGGTGAGCATGATCACCGGGGTTTGCTTGCGCGCACGCAGCGCGCGCAATACGCCGAAGCCGTCGAGGCCCGGCAGCATGACGTCGAGGACGATCACCGCGTAGTCGCTTTCCAGCGCCAGGTGCAGGCCTTCGACGCCGTCGCGCGCCAGGTCCACGGTGTAACCCTGTTCCGTCAGGCCGCGGTGCAGATAGTCCGCGGTTTTTTCTTCGTCTTCGATAATCAGAACGCGCATGACCCCGCCTCAGTCTGTGGTTGCCAGCGCCGGCATCGGTGCGGGTTTGGGCTTATGGAAAAGCCGCTCAAGCCACAAGTATATGACCGGAGTGGTAAACAGCGTCAGCGCCTGGCTCACCAGCAAGCCGCCGACCACCGCGATGCCCAATGGCTGGCGCAGTTCGGCGCCGGTGCCGTAGCCGAGCATCAACGGCAGGGCGCCGAGCAGGGCGGCGAGGGTGGTCATGATGATCGGCCGGAACCGCGTGATACAGGCCTGGTAAATCGCCTCTTCCGGCGGCAAGCCACGATTGCGCTGGGCATCGAGAGCGAAGTCGATCATCAGGATGCCGTTTTTCTTGACGATGCCGATCAGCAACACCAGCCCGATCAGCGCCATGATCGAAAAGTCCTGGCCGCAGATCCACAGCATGATCACCGCGCCAAGCCCCGCCGATGGCAGCGTTGAAATAATGGTCAACGGATGGACGAAGCTCTCGTAGAGCACGCCGAGAATGATGTACACCGCCACCAGCGCCGCCAGGATCAACCACGGCTGGCTGGCCAGCGAACTCTGGAACGCTTGCGCCGCGCCCTGGAAGTTGCCGCTCATGGCGGCCGGCATGCCGATGTCGGCCTTGGCCTGATTGAGCATGATCACCGCATCGCCCAACGCCACGCCGGGCGCCAGGTTGAACGACAAGTTGGCGGCCGGGAACATGCCGTCGTGGGCAATAGACAACGGGCCAACCGTTGGCGCATCGAATGTCGCCAGGGCCGACAACGGCACCATTTCCCCGCTCAGCGGCGAGCGCAGGTAGAAATAATTGAGGCTTGCGGCCTTGCCGCGTTGCTGGGTGTCCAGTTCCAGGATCACGTTGTATTGGTTGATCTGGGTCTGGAATTCATTGATCTGCCGTTGGCCGAACGCATCGTACAGCGCTTCATCGACATCACTGGCGGTCAGGCCGAAACGCGCGGCGGCGCTGCGGTCAATGCTGATGTGGGTGATGCTGCCGCCCAGTTGCAGGTCGTTGGAAATATCGCGGAACGCCGGGTTGGCGCGCAGTTTTTCGGTCAGGCGTTGGGTCCAGGTGCTGAGCGTTGCGCCGTCGTTGCTCTTGAGCACGTATTGATACTGGGCGCGACTCGGGCCGGAGCTGAGGTTGATGTCCTGGCCGGCGCGCAGATAGAGCACGATGCCCGGGACTTTCATCAGTTTCGGACGGATCCGGTCGATGAACTGGCTGGCCGAGACGTCGCGGTCGCCGCGTTTTTTCAGGGAAATCCAGAAGCGGCCATTGGCGATGGTCTGGTTACTGCCCGAGACCCCGACCGAGTGGGAAAACGCCGCAACCGCTGGGTCTGCGGCGACGATTTCGGCCATCGCCAGGTGTTTTTTCACCATGTCGCCGTAGGAAATATCGGCGGCGGCTTCGGTGGTGCCGAGGACAAAACCGGTGTCCTGCACCGGGAAGAACCCCTTGGGAATAAAGATGTAACCGGCCACCGCCAGGCCCAGTGACAGAAAGAAAACCCCGATCATCAGTTTCTGGTGGGCGAGGGCGCGGCGCAGCAGTTTTTCATAACCTGTCAGCAAGCGTTCGCCAAACGTGGGTTTGCTGTGGGGGTGATGCACCGGGGCGCGCATGAACAGCGCGGCCAGGGTCGGCGCCAGCGTCAGCGACACCACCACCGAAATCATGATGGTCGAAGTGGCGGTCAGGGCGAATTCCTTGAACAGGCGCCCGACCACGCCACCCATGAACAGCAGCGGAATGAACGCCGCCACCAGCGAGAAGCTGATCGAAACCACGGTAAAACCGATCTCGCCGGCACCCTTGATCGCCGCCTCGCGCATGCCGTCGCCGGCTTCCAGGTGGCGGTGAATGTTCTCCACCACCACAATCGCATCGTCGACCACAAACCCCACGGCCACCACGATTGCCACCAGCGTCAGGTTGTTCAGGCTGAAACCCATGATGTACATCAGGGCGAAACTGGCGACCAGCGATACGCCCAGTACGGCGGACACAATCAGGGTCGCCGACCATTGGCGCAGGAACAGCGCCATCACCGCCACCACCAGCATGATCGCGATCAGCAGGGTAATTTCCACTTCATGCAGGGAGGCGCGGATGGTCTGGGTGCGGTCGACCAGCACCTTGACCTGCACCGAGGCCGGCAGCATGGCTTCGAGGCCGGGCAGGGCGGCCTGGATGCGATCAACGGTTTCGACGATGTTGGCGCCCGGCTGCCGGGAAATCACCAGGTTCACCCCGGGTTGATCACCGGCCCACGCCTGGACGTAGGCATTTTCTGAACCGTTGACGACTTTAGCGACATCCTTGAGGTGAACCGGGGCACCGTCCTTGTAGGAAACGATGAGCTGGTTGTATTCCTCGGGGTGGAACAATTGGTCGTTGGTCGACAGTGTCGAGATACTCGACTCACCGTACAACGCACCTTTGGCCAGGTTGAGGCTGGTTTGCTGGATCGCCAGCCGAATGTCCGCCAGGGTCAGGCCGATGGCCGCGAGTTTGTCGGCCGAGACTTGAACACGGATTGCCGGACGTTGCTGGCCGGTGATGTTGATTTGGCCTACGCCGTCGATCTGACTGATCTGACGCGAGAGCAGGGTTTCCACCAAGTCACTGAGTTCGGTGCCGGGCATCAAGGTTGAGTTGATGCTGAGAATCAGCACCGGGCTGTCGGCCGGGTTGACCTTGCGCCACGTCGGCAGGTTCGGCATGTCCTTGGGCAGCTTGCCGGCGGCGGTGTTGATTGCGGCCTGCACTTCCTGGGCGGCGGTGTCGATGCTTTTGTCTAGGGTGAATTGCAGGGTCAGGTTGGTCGAGCCCAAGGCACTGCTCGAGGTCATCTGGGTCACGCCGGGGATGGCGCTGAATTGCACTTCAAGCGGCGTGGCCACCGACGACGCCATGGTTTCGGGGCTGGCGCCGGGCAATTGTGCGGCGACTTGAATGGTCGGGAATTCGGCTTCCGGCAGCGGCGCAATCGGCAGGCGCGGGAAGGCGATGACGCCGAGCAACACCAGGGCAAAGGTCAGCAGGATCGTCGCCACCGGATGATCGATACACCAGGCTGAGACAGAACCGTGGCCCTTCATGGCTTCGACTCCGATTGCACCACTTGCGGCGGCTCGGTCATTATCTGCACGGTCGAGCCGGGTTTGAGCCGCGACTGGCCGTCGCTGACCAGCACGTCACCCGGTTTTACGCCTTTGATGATGTCCTGGCCGCTGCCTTGGTAGACCATTTGTACGGTGACGGTTTCGACCTTGTCGCCGTTGACGCGGTACACGAAATGTTGATCGAGGCCACGCTGTACGACAGTGGGCGGGACCACCAGCGCATCTTTATCCAGGGCGGTCTGAATTTTTACCGTCACCAGCAGGCCAGGCCAGAGCTTCTGCCCGGGATTGTTGAATTCCGCCTTGGCGCGGATGGTCCCGGTGTTGGCGTTGATCTGGTTGTCGATCAGGGTCAGGTGGCCTTCGCCCAGCAGGTTGCCGGTTTCGCCGTCGGTGTCGGCGCCGATATAGGCCTTCACTTGTGCGCGCTCGGGGTCGCCGATCAGGCCTTGCAGGGTCGGCAGCATTTGTTGCGGCAGGGAAAACTCGACGGCGATCGGGTCAATCTGGGTCACGGTGAACAGGCCCAGGGTGTCGGTCATGCGCAGGAAGTTGCCTTCGTCCACCGTGCGAATACCGACGCGGCCGGTGACCGGGGAGCGAATCTGGGTGTAGGAAAGCTGCACCTGAGCGGCGTCGATTGACGCCTGATTGCCTTGGGCGGTGGCTTTGAGCTGGTTGACCAGGGCTTGTTGCTGGTCGTAGGTCTGCTTGGATACGCCGTCGTCGACGCTGAGCAGTTTGTAGCGCTTGAGGTTGACCAGCGCGACTTGCAGTTGCGCCTGGCTTTCGCCGAGTTGTGCCCGAGCCTGGTCGAGGCTGGCGCGGATCGAGCGGTCGTCGATGGTGGCGAGCAGGTCGCCTTGTTTCACCAATTGGCCTTCTTTGACCAGGATTTTGGTGAGGATGCCGTCGATTTGCGGGCGGACCACGACGCTGTGCAGGGACAGGACCGAGCCGATGCCGGTGACGTAGCGGGGGATGTCTTTTTCGGTGACGCTGACGACTCGAACCGGGATCGCTGTGGGCGCGGCGAGTTTGGCGGTGGCGGGTTTGGTGGCGTACCACGCGCCACTCGCTGCCAGGGCGATCAGCAGGCCTGCGATCAAGGCGGTTTTTTTCTGGGTTCGCATGCGAGTGGGGGCGCCGGGCTAGGTGGTCGGGAGTCGGGTCGGGTTTATACCTTCCTTTATAAACCTGTTCGGCGGTCAGGAAGGTGACTGCTAACTGACGGCGCTGTCAGTTTGGGCTTGGCGGCCTGGTAGCCGACCATGCTGCTGTTGATGGCGTACATATCCATTCCTGCGGTAACGGCTGCTGGCGGTTTCGCTCTTACAGCGAGTCCCTTTTGCAAACGCCCAAAAGGAACCAAAACGCTTCGCCCCAGCGTCCGGCCCCTCGCCTGGGCTCGGCGTTCCTTCGCTCCGGCATTCATCTGGGGGCATCGCCTCCGGTCGGCTTCGCTT